>NZ_JBSFHW010000087.1:0-20664 GCF_053597275.1 Streptomyces sp. NPDC001492
CCGTCCCTGAAGCGGGTTCTGGACGCCGTGGTGGCCGAACGGCAGCGGCAGGACGAGAAGTGCCGCGGCGCACCCGCGCCGCGGGTCGCGGTGGCCGGGGGATCAGTCCACGTTGACCACCTTCCACAGCTGGCTGTCGGCGTTCGTGTCCGTCGTCTGGACGAGCTGAGTGCCTCCCGAGGACACGTCGAGCACCTTGTCGCTGTTCACGTTCTTGATCTTGTAGTAGCCGTTTCCGGTGGCGACCAGTGTCCAGTGCTGGTTCGCGGCGTTGGTGTCGGACGACTGGATGACGGACGCGCCGTCCGCGGTGGCAGCACCGCTGACGTCCATGACCAGGGCACTGTTCCGGCTGACGATCTCGTAGCTGCCGTCACCCACCGGGACGAAGCGCCAGTTCTGGTTCCCGGTTCCGGAGTCGGTCCACTGAATGATGTTGGCTCCGGCGGACAACGATCCGCCTGACACATCGACCGCCTTGGAGCTGCTCTTGTTGACCATCTTGTAGTTGGCGTTCTTCGCGGGGAACGAGATGGAGGCGAACGCGTCCAGCGCGCAGACGGTGCTGGACGAGGCGGTGTTCTTCGTGCCGGTGCACACCACCCTGATCGTGTGCGGGCCCGCGGCCAGGTTGGTCTTCTCGAACAGCGGCACCTGCTTCGTCACCGTCGGGGCGTAGGCGTCGATACCCGCCTGGGCGAGGGTGCCGTCGATGTAGACGTCCACCTTGCCCATGTTCGGCTGCGTCATGCTGAGGTACCGGACGCCCGAGCCGGTGAACGAGAACTCGGCGTAGTTGCCCGCGGTGCTCGTGAACTTCTCGGACCCGTTCATGTCCTTCGTGTCGTTCCAGTTCGACCAGGTCCCGGAGTAGGTCACGCCCGCGGCCTTGTCGTCGACGTGGTTCCAGCGCTGCCGCACGAGCGCCTTCGACGCGGCGGAGACGTTGCCTTGGGCGTCCACGACGTAGAGCCGGTAGTCACCCACCGCCTTCGGGACGCTGATGCTCGTCGCGGTGCCGCTCGCGCTGGTCATGGTGGGACCGGCGGCGAACGTCGTCGTACCGGCGGGAGCCAGCCAGAGCGTCTTGGTCGCATCCTTGGGGCTGCGCACCGGAATGGTCATCACGCCCGTGCCGGCGAACGTGCTCGCGGGCAGGGTGTAGTCCTGGAGAGCCACTCTGCTCTGGGGGACGAGGTTCTTGTAGGCGTCCTCCAGACCCGCGTTCAGGGCGATGCTGTACGCCTGCGACGGCCACACATTGTCCCCGTACCCCTTCACGTCCGTGATCGTGCTGTTCGGGACGTTCCTACCGGCGATCTTGTCGACGGTGCCGTAGTTGTTGGTGAGGGTCAGGTCGTGCTGGCGGCCCCAGGTGCCGGAGTTGATGGCGAAGTACACGCCCGGGTCGACGTCGAGCACGTTGTCGTGCTCGTTGATGAAGGCGGAGCCTTCATCGGGGTGCAGGCCGTACTTGTGGCCGGCCGGGACGCCCTTGATGTAGTTGTCGCTGATCTCCGTTCCCGGCTGGCTGCCCAGCGTGTAGATGGGAGCGGAGTCGTCGAGCACCTGCATCGTGTCGAGGATCTGGTTGTACTTGATGGTGTTGTTCTTCGCCGTGCTGGTCGGGTTCCCGGGATTGATGGAGTTCGTCGAGCCGTCGAAGTTCCACCATCCCCAGCCGAGCGTGATGCCCGCCCACGGGGACTTCTCGATCCGGTTGTGCTGCACGGACAGGGAATCGACGAAGTACGCCGACACCGGGCTGGACGCCTCGAACAACACCGCGCTGTCGTAGAGGTAGTTGTCCGTGATCGATATGTTCTTGCAGACGCCCTCGACGTTCACCGGGTACTTCTCGTGGTTGGTCGAGGTGTAGTCCCCGATGTACACGTGCTGGGGGTGCCCCACAGTGAGGGCGGACCCGGCGATGTCATTCGTGACGTTGCCGGTCAACTGCGTGTCCGTCACGTCGTTGGCCAGGGTGATTCCGTCGGCGCCGGTGTGCTGCACCGTGTTGCCCTGCAGGACGATCCCGTCGGCGTTCTCGATCTGCACGGCCGCGGGCGGCAGGTCGACGTTGCGGTAGGTGTACACGTGGAAGTTCTGCCTCACGTACACGGTCGAGACGGTGTTGCCCTGCTGGCTCTGCCGGAAGACGGAGCCCGCGACATTGACCAGGTTCCAGTCGGAGTGCTCGACCGTGAGCCCGGAGAACGTGATGTTCCGCGCGTGGTCGGTCCTCGACGTGCCGGCGATCTTGAGGAGGGTGGACACGTTGTTCGGCGCGAAGACATTCGCCGTGGTCATGTCCTCGGAGCTGGACTTGTAGTAGTAGACCGTGTGGTTCGTCTTGTCGAAGTAGAACTCGCCCGGCTGGTCCAGGAACTCGTAGGCGTTCATGAACGTATGACTGCCGCCGGCTTTGAACGGGCCGTACGCCGATCCCTGGGCAATGGCCGCACCCGGCTGCTGGAACAGGGCGACGCGGTTGGCGCCGTCCGAGCTCGTGGTGATCTGGCGGACTCCGACGATGGCCGTGGTCCAGGTCGTCGCCGACTTGATCTCGACGTCGTCCTGGTTGGAGGCGATGGCCGGCAGGTCGGAGAGGCTGTACTTGGCCCCGTCGCACTGCGAACCCGACTCCCAGGCCCAGGGGGCCTGGCCGGCCGTGACGGAGTAGGTCCCGTAGCAGCCGGCCGAGTTGATCGTCTTCGAGGCCATCTGGGCCCGCTTGCCGTTGACGTAGAGCGCGCGGAGCTTGTTGTCGCGGTTGAGGGTGGCCTTCCAGATGTTCCCGCTGTGCTGGGTCCACCCGGTCACCTGAACGCCGCCGTCCAGCACCGGCTTCTCGCCCGGGTAGGCGGCGTACACGACATGGTGGCCGTTCGTCCCGGAATCGGCCGACGTGAAGGCGATGGTGCTGCTCACCGGGTAGGTGCCGCCGCGGAGATAGACGTTGATGTCCCCGGTCATGTTGTCGTTGACCGTACGCACGACGTCCCGCGCGTGCTGCAGGGTCTTGAACGGCGCGGTGATCGTCCCGGCGTTGGCGTCGTCGCCGGTGGGGGCGACGTAGTAGGTCGCCTGGGTCGCGGCCGAGGCCGGAGTCGGTGTCACGAGGGAGGTCAGCAGCACCGCGGGGAGCGCCGTCGCAAGCACGGCTGACAGCTTGCGGAGGGTGGAGGTCAAGGGCTTCATCGTCTGCCCCTCCGGACAGTGCGGACGGTCGGGAAAACGCTCATGCGGCGGCTCCGGCTGTGTTTGTCGGTGAGGTTTCGCGGACGGGGAGACATGTCAGTGGCGGAAGCGGGGGTACGTACTTCCCTCGCGACGGATGCGGCGGGGTCCGGGTAGTCGGTCGGGGCGGTCGAGGGCGACTGGACCTGGGGCGCGCGTGCCCCTCGGCGGCATCAGAGGAGACCGCCGACGGTGGTGGGGACGTCCAAGTCCTGCCTGATCAGCCCCCGGTCGCGGTGGAGGTCGTCCCAGAGCGCCCGGGGTACGCCGCTCCGCTGGCGTGCCACGTGGCTGCGAACGCTGGGACCGGCCTGGACGAGGACCGCAGCGGCCGAGGCGGTGAGGAGGGCGGCTGTGGCCGGCCATGGTCTGAAGCGGTCGGAGACGGGGTGGTTGCGGGTTGGTCGCACGGACACCTGCCGGTGGATTGTTTCGGAAGGCCTCGCGATGTTTCGCCGGAGTGGGGCGGGCCGGGCGGCTGGGGACAAGGGGAAACGGCGATGCAACATTAGACGTCATATGAATTTCGTCAAGAGGTTCGTCGCGACGACTCGGCCGATGCGTGCCCGCGACATGCGGGGGCGTGCCTGCTGCGCAGCGACAGGGGGTTTGCCCAAATGAGCACCAAGGGACGGTCAAGGTGACCGCCAGATCTGCCCGCACGGCCAACCGCGACCGGCCGTCTCACGTCCTCAACTGCGCGAACGCGCACAGGCCGGCCACCGGGGCCAGCCATGTTTCACCGTCCCGGCCGCACCCCATCGGTCCTACAAGATGTAGGGTGCTCTCGCCTTACAAGGCGTAGGGCGGAGGTGGACGGCAAGCTCGCGGGAAGAGACATGAACAAAGTACCGCGCACCGATCATGGTTGCCGACCAGAGGGATCCGTACGGCGCCCTCAGGAGCCGCGCTCCGAGCGCGTGGCGGAGAGCGGGGTGCTCGCCGCCCTGCGGGCCCCGGCCGGGGAGCTCACCGCGGCATCGGCGTTCCGCCCGGCGAGACCGTCCGGCTCACGCTCCGCCGACGCCCGCACACCGGTGAGGGATCTCGCCGACGCGACCTCACGGCCCATGCGGCAGACCTTCGATCATCAGCCCGCCGCCGCCGGCCGATGGACCACCTTCGGGCAACCCGCGCCGCAGGCGTGCGGCTGGCGTTCGTTCGGACTACGCGGTACAAGGGGTCGGGCACGTGACGGCCCTCCCCCGCGCCCCGTCCCCACCCGCACCGATTCCACCGCCCACTCCCCAAGGTGACCCCAGTCATGACCGCCCAGCAGCAGTCGGCCCTGATCCCCCGCCGGCGCACCACTCCCCAACCAGTGCCCGCCCCTTCCCGGCTGCGGGCGAGGGCAGCCGCCTTCACCGTCTGGTATCTGCGGCTGATCGCCCTGCTCAACATCGCGGCGGTCGTGTCCGTGCCGTTCCGGCGCGAGGTCGACGAGCACAACACCGGCCGGATCTACGCCTCCCACACGGCCCACCGGTTCCACGCGCACCACGCGGGTGAGTACTTCACGCCGTACCTGGCCACCGCCGGCCTGGTCTCGGCCGCGCTCGCGATCTTCCTGTCGCTGGTGATGCGGCGCCGGAAGCGGGCCGCCTGGACGGTCAACATGGTGCTCGCCGGGCCGCTGTTCGCGCTGTACGCCGTCGCACTCACCCAGGACCCGTTTCGCGCGCACGTCTTCAACTGGGCATCGGCCCTGCTCACCGGCTTGTTCGTAGCCGCGCTGCTGATCGGGCGCCGGGAGTTCGAGGCGGTCGGGGACCCGTCCAACCCGAAGCTGGCGCTCGCCGTCGGAGCGGGCGGCATCCTGGTCAGCGGCGCGATCGGGACGCTGCTGGTCGGCGCGACCAACAAACTCCACGGCGCCACCCTCTTCGACAAGGTGGCGTACACACTGCTGCGGGGCATCAGCGTCGGCCCGCTCGCCGACCGCGTGGATGCCGTGCAGGCGCCCCGCTGGGTGGACGTCGTCGTCAACATCATGGTCGCGGCGACCTTCTGCCTCGTCCTGTACGTCTTCTTCCGCTCGCCCCGCGGCCGGGACCTGCTCGGCGCGGAGGACGAGGAGCGGCTGCGGGCGCTGCTCGACCGGCACGGCGAGCGCGACTCCCTCGGTTACTTCGTGCTCCGCCGCGACAAGGCGGTCATCTGGTCGCCGACGGGCAAGGCCGCCGTCGCCTACCGCGTGGTCGGCGGCGTCACTCTCGCCTCCGGCGACCCGATCGGCGACCCGGAGGCGTGGCCCGGCGCCATCGACGCCTGGCTCGCCGAGGCCCGCCGCCACGCCTGGACGCCGGCCGTGATGGGGGCGAGCGAGGAGGCCGGCACGATCTACGCCCGGCACGGTCTGGACGCCCTCGAACTCGGCGACGAGGCCATCGTGGACCTTGCCGACTTCACCCTGGACGGCCGCGCCATGCGCGTCGTACGTCAGGCGCACAACCGGGTGCGGCGGGCCGGGTACACCGTGAGTTTGCGCCGTCACGCCGACATCCCCGAGGACGAGATGGCCACTCTCGTCGAACGCGCCGACCAATGGCGCGACGGCGCCACCGAGCGCGGCTTCTCCATGGCGCTCGGCCGGCTCGGCGACCCCGGCGACGGAAACTGCGTGATGCTGGAGTGCCGCGACGCCGAAGGCGAGCTGCGGGCGCTGCTGAGCTTCGTGCCCTGGGGCAGGCACGGGCTGTCCCTTGACCTCATGCGCCGCGACCGGGACGGCGAGAACGGCCTGATGGAGTTCATGGTCGTCGAACTGCTGCTGCGCGCCGAGGAGTTGGGCGTACGTCGGGTATCGCTGAACTTCGCCATGTTCCGCGCCGTGTTCGAGCGCGGCGCACGCCTGGGCGCCGGACCGGTGCTGCGGCTGTGGCGCTCGATCCTCACGTTCTTCTCCCGCTGGTGGCAGATCGAGTCCCTCTACCGCGCCAACGCCAAGTACCGGCCGGTGTGGGAGCCCCGTTTCCTGCTGTTCGAGAAGACGGCGGACCTGCCGCGGATCGGCATCGCCAGCGCCTGTGCGGAGGGTTTCCTCACCCCGCCCCGCCTGCCCCAGCTCCGAAGGAACCAGCCCGACGGGCCCGTGAAGACCTACGCTCCTTAAGGCCGCCGCCCGGCTCGAGGAGGCGTCGGAGGTGCCGTTGCGCTCGCACGGCAGCCTGTCGGTGAACCGGGCACGGGTGACCGTCCGGCGCTTCCTCTCCCTGCGGTGCGCAGCCCCGCGGCCACGCCAACTGCCGGACGCCCGGCGCCCGTTCGGTGCACGGGAAAACCGTGCGCGCGGGCGCCGCTGTCCGACGTACGCTGACGCCCGCTGTCTGCCGAGGAGGACGCATGGGGATCCGAAGCCTGACCCGTGGCGAAGCCGAGCGCCGGGCCGCACTGTTGACCGTCGAGCGGTACGACGTGGACGTCGACCTCACGGCGCTGCCCGACGGGCCAGAGGTGCGGTGTGTGTCCACGGTGACCTTCACCTGCCGTGAGCCGGGCGCCGAGAGCTTCGTGGACTGCGCGGCAGAGGTCGTCGGCGCCACGCTGAACGGCGCCGCTCTCACCCCGAGCGGTGACGGCCGGATCCCGCTGCCCGCCCTGGCCGGGCACAACGTGCTGCGCGTGGAGAGCATCCAGGCCGACACGTCCGCGGGCGAGGGCGTGCACAAGGCGACCGACCCCGCCGACGGCGAGGTCTATGTGTGGATGAGCTTCGAACCGGACGAGGCCCGGTTCGTCTGGGCGTGCTTCGACCAGCCCGATCTCAAGGCCCCGCATGCCTTCACCGTGACGGCCCCCGCCGCTTGGACCGTCACCAGCAACTCCGGCGAGGCACGCATCGAGGAGATGGGGACGGCCCGCCGCTGGATCTTCCCGGACACGCCGCCGCTGTCCACGTACAACACCGTCGTCAACGCGGGCCCCTTCCACGAGATCCGCCGCGAGGCCGACGGCCATGACCTGGGCCTGTACGCGCGCCGCTCGCTCGCCGAGGTCCTCGACCGTGATGCCGACGAGATCTTCACCGTCACCCGACAGGGGCTCGCCTTCTACGGCGAGACCTTCGCGATGCCGTTCCCGCAGCGCAGATACGACCAGGTGTTCATGCCCGAGTTCGGCGGGGCGATGGAGAACTACGGCTGCGTGACCTGGTCGGACGTGTTCCTGCGGAGGGCCGCGCCGACGCCCGCGGAGCGGGAGCTGCTCGCCAAGGTACTGCTGCACGAGATGGCGCACATGTGGTTCGGCAACATCGTCACCATGCGCTGGTGGGACGACCTCTGGCTGAACGAGGCGTTCGCGGAGTTTGCCTGCAACTGGGCCGCCGAGCGCGCCACCCGCTACACGGACGCCTGGGCGCGCCATCTGGTGAGCGACAAACTACGGGCCTATCTGGCCGACCAGGGCCCGGTCTCCCACCCGATCCACCAGCCCATCCACGATGTCGCCCAGGCCGCGTCGATCTTCGACAGCATCACCTATCCCAAGGGCGCGTCCGTCCTCCAGCAGCTCATGACGTATGTCGGCGAAGAGAACTTCCGGGCCGGCATGGCCGCCTACTTCGCCCGCCACGCATGGGGCAACACCACGCTCCAGGACCTGATCGACTCCCTCGGCAAGGCGAGCGGGCGAGACCTGGACGGCTGGCGCACCGCCTGGCTGGCGACGTCCGGCACCGACCGTTTCTCGCTGGAGCGCGACGGCGAGACCACCACGCTGGTGGCGGCCGGCACCCCACGCCCGCAGGTTCTGGCGGTGGGCGCGTACACGCGGAACGGACAGACGCTGGAACGCACGGGGCTGGTACGCATCGAGGTGACACAGCCCCGTACCCCCGTCGCCGGCCTGCCTCCCGCGCCGGACGTCCTGCTGATCAACGACGAGGACCTGACCTTCGCCACGGCCCGCCCGGACCCCACGACCCGGGACGCGCTCTTCCGTACGGCCGCGGACCTGCCCACGGCCATCTCCCGGGGCGTGGCCGCCGCCACTGTGTGGGACATGCTGATCACCGGCGAGGCCACGGCCGCGGAAGCCGGGCAGTGCATCACCGCGGTCCTCGCGGCGGAGACGTCGGACGCCGTGATCGAGCCGTATCTGTTGCGCGCCGGGGACATCGCGGAACTGTGGGCGCCGCCCGGCGAACGCGCGCAGCTCACGGCGGCGGTGGCCAGGACCTGCCGGGACCTCGCCGCGGATCCCGGCCGCCGCCGGGTGGCCCTGCGCGGCCTGGCCCGCACCGCCACGACCGCCGAAGATCTCGCGTGGCTGCGCGAGCAGGCGGGCGCCGACGTCGATCTGCACTGGCGCGCGCTGGTCCGTGCGGCCGAACTGGGCGAGGACGTCATCTCCGAGGCCGCCCTCCTGCTGGAACGCGACCCGGACCCCGACGCGTGGATCCGCGCCCTCACCGTACGGGCCGCGGTGCCCGGCGCCGCCGCCAAGGCAGAGGTCTGGCAGAAGCTCGTCGTCGACCGCACCGTCCCCGTCTCCGCGGTCGGGCAGGTGGCGGCGGCCTTCTGGCGCCCCGCCCAGGACGACCTGCTCAGCCCCTACACGCGGCGTTATCTGGAGGCGATCCCCCATCTGCACCAGGGTGGGATGATCCCGGCGATGGGGTTCACGAGCCACCTGTTCCCGCCGTACGCCATCGACTCCGATTACCTCGAAAGCGCCCAGCGGATCTCCGAAGGGGCGACCCCGGTGGTCCGCAACACGCTCCTCGCACGCTCGGACACGGTCCGCCGCATGCTTCATGCGCGTTCCCGCAGGCCCTGACCGTTCCTGCGGGAGGCCCGGACCGCGCAGGCCCGGCCGCATCTCCCTGCGGCCCGGCCTGCTCCGGGGCTCGGCCCGGGCCGGCGCAGGAAGCGGTCATTCGTCGGCCCGGTGGCTGGCCGCGAACTCCCGCAGTTTGTCCGCGGGGGCGTTGAACCTGTCGTGGTCGCCGACGGTCGGCCCGGAGGACGTGTACTGCCACATCATGTACGTCGACCAGCCCGCCGGAAGTTCGCCCACCGTCGAGCCGTACCTGGCGACCCACAGCGGGTTGGTGGAGCCGAAGCCCCTGTAGCCGCCCGTGCAGTTGTTCCACCAGTTCGTGGCCGTGTAGATCACGGCGGTGCGGCCGGTGCGGGCCTTGTAGCGGTTCAGGAAGGCACGGATCCAGGCCACCATGCCGCTCTTGGTCTTGCCGTAACAGGCGTCACCGTAGGGGTTCCACTCGATGTCGAGGGCACCGGGCAGGGTCCGGCCGTCGGCGGACCAGCGCCCGCCGTGGTCGACGAAGTAGTCGGCCTGCGCGGTGCCGCTGCTGGAGTCCGGCGTGGCGAAGTGGTAGGCCCCGCGGACCATGCCGACGCGATAGGCGCCGTCGTACTGCTGGGCGAAGTAGGGGTTCTGGTAGGACGTCCCCTCTGTGGCCTTGGTGTAGGACCAGCGGGTGCCGCTGCTCCACAAGGCGGACCAGGCGACATCGCCCTGGTAGCTGGAGACGTCGACGCCTTCGGTCTGGCCGACCTGGAGGGGCGGGGGGTCGGGGTCGGGATCGGAGTGAGCGCCCATTCCTTCGTACTTTCCGACGCCCATTCCCATGTAGGCGTGGCCGCGCACGGGGTCGGGCCAGGGTCCGGCCGCCGAGTACGCGGGCGGCATTGCGGGCAGGGTGAGGAGGAGGCCGGTCAGGGCAGCGATGAGACGCCAGCGCGAGCGGCCGTGCTGAGGACGGAAGCAGCTTGGCACGCCACCCATCTGATCCCGGGACACGCCGGACCGCACGTCATGTACCGCCCAATGAAGGCATCATCGGTGCCGGAGTACTCCAATGGGTGTGCCTCGTGTTTGCGTGGGCGGCGATATCGTCGATGCTGTTTCCCATGGATCCGTACGCTGGCCGCATGCCCGTGCGGGAGGAGGTGCTGGTGGGTGGAGCCGGCGACGAGGGGACGTCCCGAAGGGCTGTTCGTCGGCTTGTGCACGCTGGACGTCATCCAGCTCGTGGACCACGCACCGGCTTCGAACGAGAAACTGACGGCGCGTGAACAGGTCGTCGCGGCAGGCGGTCCGGCGGCGAACGCGGCCGCCGCCTTCAGCCACCTGGGCGGTACCGCCAGGTTGCTCACCGCGATCGGCTCCCATCCGCTGGGGCTCGGGATCAAGGAAGACCTGGGCCGCCTGGGCGTGGCCGTGTCGGACCTGGCGGCGGAGTCGGCCGAGCCCCCGGCGGTGTCTTCCATTCTGGTGACGGCGTCCAGCGGGGAGCGCGCCGTCGCCTCGACCAATGCGAAAGGCCACCGGCTCCGCCCGCCCGACGATCTCGACGTGTTGGTGGCCGCCTGTGACATCGCGGAGTTCGACGGACACCACATGGACCTGGCCGTGGCCGCCGCCCGGCTCGCGCGTGCCGCCGGCCGTCCGACCGTCTTCGACGGGGGCAGCTGGAAGGAGGGCACGCAGCACCTGCTGCCTTTCATCGATGTGGCGGTCTGCTCGGCCGACTTCCGCCCGCCCGGCGCGAGCACGCCGAAGGACACCCTGCGGTTCCTGCGGGAGCACGGGGTCGGCTGGTCGGCGGTCAGCCGGGGAGAACGGCCCATCCTGTGGGCCGGTCCGCACAGCAGTGGGACGGTGGACGTGCCCGCGGTCCGTGTGGCGGACACACTGGGGGCGGGTGACGTTCTGCATGGGGCGCTCGCCCATCACCTCGCCGTTCAGGGCCCCCTCCTGACATCGGAGGGCTTTGTTCAAGCCCTGCGGGGCGCGGCGGTGGTGGCCTCGCGGGCGTGTGCGTCGTTCGGCACGCGCGCCTGGATGCAAGAAGGTTGAGGCCACACCGGCCGCAGGCGGACTCTACCCAGTTGTGGTTGAAACTTCAAACGCAGATCGGTCCATTCATCACGTGGATGCACCGGATACGGGATTCGGATGGCGCCAAGGATGGCGGCGGGCACCGAGCGCACCCATAGTCGTCCCTACCCGCACGCCGCTGTCCGGACCAGTCGCCGTCGTGCGGCCCGTCCCCTGCATGCCGTGCGCCGTTGGCGCCCCTGACAGGCATGCCCGCTTCCGTACACCCTGCCTGGAGTCGCCATGCCCGGTTCCGTCCCGCCGCCGTCCGCCACCGCGGTCGACGACGCCCCTTCGTCGCCCGTGGCCGTCTCGGGTCCGGCCCATCTGCTGCGCGTGAGCGTGCTGATGGCGGGCAGTTGTCTGCCGATCCTCGGGGCGGTGCTCATCGCGCCGGTCCTGCCGAAGATGCAGGACCACTTCGGATCGGTTCCGGGTGCGAAGGCACTGGTGCCGCTCGCGCTGACCGTCCCGGCGCTGTCGCTGGCCCTGCTGGCCCCGTTCGCCGGCGTGATCGTGGACCGGCTCGGCCGCAGGCGACTGCTCATCGTGGCGACGCTGCTCTACGCCCTCTTCGGCACCGCCCCGCTCTGGCTGGACTCGCTCGGCGCCATCATCGCCAGCCGCGCGCTCGTCGGGGTCACCGAGGCCGCGATCATGACGTGCTGCACCACGCTGATCGGCGACTACTACTCGGGGCAGCGGCGGGTGAAGTACCTCGCCCTGCAGACCATGTGTGCCTCTGCCTCGGCGACCGTCTTCTTCGTGCTCGGTGGCGCCGCCGGTTCGGCGGGCTGGCGCGTGCCCTTCGGGGTGTACGCCGTGAGCCTGGCGCTCGCCCCGCTGATGGTGACCGCCCTGCCCGACCTGGCTGCACGCCCCGCCGCCGTCGAGGCACCGGCCGCAGCAAGGGCCCGACGGCCGTTCCCCTGGCGGGAGTTGAGAGGTGTCTGCGCCCTGACCTTCTTCGGTGCGATGGTCTTCTACACCGTGCCGGTGGAGATGTCGTACCTGCTCGACGGCCTCGGGACGAAGGACTCGGGTGTGATCGGGCTGGCCACGGCGATCGCCAGCGCCGCGACCGTGGGCGGGGCGATCGCCTTCGCCCGTCTCGAACGTTCCCCGGACGCGATGCTGCCGGCCGTTCTCGGCATCTGCGCGGTCGGCTTCGGGGTGATGTTCCTCGCGGGCAACGCGCCGCTGCTGGTCGCCGGAGCGGTGATCAACTGTGTGGGCACGGGCATGCTGCTGCCCGCCCTTCTCACCAGCGCCATGTCCCGGCTGGCCTACGAGGACCGCGGCCGCGGGACGGGCCTGTGGACGGCGGCCTTCTTCGCCGGTGAGTTCGTCTGCCCCTTGGTGCTGCTCGCCGGGGAGTCGGCGGTCGGCAGCCTCGCAGGCGCCGTGGGCGTGCTGGGACTGGCCGCCGCTCTCGTCGCCGCGGGACTGCTGGCGGCCCGCCGCCGCTCGCCCGCAGACGACTCCCGGCCACTGCCCGGGCAACTGGCCTGAGCACGCACGCCGACGGCCCCCACAGACGCCATGCTCAGGGGCCAGCGCCGGACCGGATCACAGCCGGTCCGGCGGCCGGAGCCGGGGATCACACCCGGTCCGGCCTCGGCCCGGCGCCGGGTACGCCGGGTACGGCCGTCCCGTGGCCGTTGCCCGTCAGCGTCGCGCCCACCTCTGCCGCCTTCTGCCGGAGCCAGATGTGGGCCGCGTCCTGGGCATGGACCGGGTGCCACCACATCGCCTCCTGCACCGGTACGGCCTCGAAGGGGCAGGGCAGGACGCGAACCGCGGCGAGGCGGGTCGCGCTGCGGGCCAGGCGTTCCTGGATCATCGCGACCCGGCTGGTGCCCTCGACCATGGGGGGCAGCAACTGGAAGGCCTGCACGGACACCTCCACCCGGGGACTGATGCCGATCATGCTGAGCTGGCGGGCCGCGGGCGCGTCGTAGGGGCGCTGGTAGACGGCCCAGGGCAGACGTGCCAGATCGTCGAGGGTGAGCTCGTCGCCGATCTCGGGGTTGTCGTCGGCGACCAGGCACATCCATCGGTCCTGGTGGAGGTCGACGGCCGGCAGGCCGTCGATGACGCCGTGCGGCATCAGCAGGCCGTCGACCGTGCTCAGCGTGGTGGCGGGGTTCTCCACGACGGACGGCGGTGTGTGCTGGAAGGTCAGCCGGATGCCGGGAGCCTCGTGATGCAGGGCGCGGGCGAGCGCGGCGCCGAACACGGCCGTGCCGTAGTCGGAGGCGAACAGCGTGAACTCCCGGGTCTCCGCCGCCGGGTCGAACTCGGCCTGGCTGGAGAAGACACGTTCCAGCAGGTCGCAGGCGGTCACACTGCGGTCTCGCAGGGCGACGCCGAGCGGGGTCAACTCGTAGGAGTTCCCCGTGCGGGCCAGCAATTCGTCCCCGAAATGACGGCGCAGCCTGGCCAGCGCCGCGCTCATCGCGGGCTGGCTCAGCCCGATGCGCTCGCCGGCCCGGGTGACGTTGCGCTCCTCCAGCAGCGCACGCAGGGCGACGACCAGATTGAGGTCGAGACGGGACAGGTTCACCGGTTACCACCTTGGAGCGAGCGCCGGGCCGAGGGCGAGGACAGCCATCCTACGAGCCATCCATGCCGTGGATGTGGTGGATCCACAGGATTGATTTCCCTGATTGGTTGATCGGGGTCACAGTAGTCCGCAACCCAGCAGGAGGAAATCTGATGGCAACGCTCGTGCAACCTGCCGGCCCCTTCGCGCTCGGCACATTCTCGGCCCAGGACGCTCAAGCCCCCTTCCCGGGCCTCCTGGCCGAGGGCCGCGTACTCGACCTGAGCAAAGCCCTGGACTGGGCGCCGCGCGAGGTGCGTGCCGTGGTCGAGCGGTGGGAGCAGACCCTCCCCGAGCTGCACGCCCTGGCGGGCGACACCGCCCTCGACTGGCGGCCGCTGGAGGGCCTGCAGGTGCACGCCCCGCTGGAGCCCCGCCAGATCTTCCAGTCCGGCGCCAACTACCGGCAGCACGTGATCGACCTGGAGGCCGCCCACCGCTCCCCCGACGACCCGCGCACGGTCGAGGAGGCGCGTGCGGAGATCGCCGCGGTCATGGACCGCCGGGCCGCCGAGGATCTGCCTTACGTGTTCATCGGCCTGCCCAGCACCGTCGCAGGACCGTACGACGACGTCGTACTGCCCGAATGGGCCGAACAGCCCGACTGGGAGCTGGAGTTGGCGGCCGTCATCGGCAAGCCCGCCTACCGGGTGTCGGTGGAGGAGGCTCTCGAGCACGTCGCCGGGTACACGATCGCCAACGACCTCACCGACCGTGCCACCGTCTTCCGCCGGGACATGAAGGCCATCGGCACGGACTGGCTGCGCTGCAAGAACGCCCCCGGCTTCACCCCGCTCGGGCCGTGGCTCGTGCCGGCCGGGTCGATCGCGGATCCGCAGGATCTTCGGGTCACGCTGAAGCTGAACGGCGACACCATGCAGGACGAGTCCACCAAGGACATGCTCTTCGGGGTCGCGCGGCTGGTGTCGTACATCTCCCGGACCTCTCGGCTTCTGCCCGGCGACCTGGTGTTGACCGGCAGCCCGGCCGGCAACGGCATGCACTGGGGCCGGCTGCTGCGCGACGGCGACGTCATGGAGGGCTCCATCACCGGTCTGGGAGTTCAGCGCACCCGATGTGTGGCGGAGAAGGCGTCATGACTCCTGACCGTCACGACCCGGAAGGCGCGATCGCCGAGGCCGCCAAGGCCTGCTCCAACTGGGGGCGCTGGGGCGAGGACGACGTACTCGGCACGCTCAACTTCCTCGACGAGGCCAAGCGGCGCGAAGGCGCCGCGCTCGTGCGCCGGGGCGTCAGCTTCTCACTGTCGCAGTCCTTCGACATGAACGGTCCGCAGAAGGGCTGGCGCCGGCGGACCAACCCCGTCCACACGATGCTCGACACCGGCACCGACGCCGCCCTCGGCAACCAGGGCTTCCCGCACGGCATCGGCGGCGCCGACGACGTGATCGCCATGCCGTTGCAGTGCTCCACCCAGTGGGACGGACTCGGCCACATCTTCGACCATGGCTTCGCCTGGAACGGACGGCGAGCGGACAAGGTCGTCACCTCCGAGGGCGACCTCGTCACCGGGATCGAGCACATGGCGCCGTATGTCGCCGGGCGCGGGGTCCTCCTCGACGTGGGCCAAGTGGTCGGCGTGGACGGCGAGTTGCCCGACGGGTTCGCCATCACCGAGGAGCATCTGACCGCGGCCGCCGCGGCGCACGGGGTGGCCGTCGGGCGCGGCGACATCGTCCTCGTACGGACCGGGCGCCTCGCCCGCGCCCGCCGAGAGGGCTGGGGCGACTATGCGGGCGGGCCCGCGCCGGGCCTGTCGTTCACCACCGCAGGCTGGCTGCACGGCACGGAGATCGCCGCGATCGCCACCGACACCTGGGGCTTCGAGGTGCGGCCCAACGAGTTCGAGAACGCCTTCCAGCCACTGCACCAGGTCGTCATCCCCAACGTCGGACTGCTGGTGGGCGAGATGTGGGACCTCGACGCGCTCGCCGCGGACTGCGCCGAGGACGGCGTGTACGAGTTCTGGCTCACCGCCGCGCCGCTGCCCATCACCGGTGCGGTCGGCTCCCCGGTCAACCCCATCGCCGTCAAGTAACGCTCACGGCCGCGCCCTGACGGGGCGAGCCGCATCCCCCCGCCGCCCGAAGCCGTGCGGCCCGACCGGGAGGTATCCCGACATGACCGATCCCTCCGCCCGTTCCGTCCTCGTCATCGGCGGGGGCGCCTCCGGCAACGCCGTCACGATCCTCCTGCGCCGTGCGGGCATCACGGTGGACCTGATCGAGGCCAGTCCCGACTGGCATGCCTCCACCGGCTCGGGCATCACCCTCCAGGGCAACGCTCTCAGGGTGCTGCGCGAGCTGGGGGTGTGGGAGCAGGTGAGCGCCTCCGGGTTCGCCTTCGGCTCGGTGGGGGTCACCGCCCCGGACGGCACCGTGCTGTTCGTCGCCGAGGACATCCAGACCGGCGGCGCGGAGCTGCCCGCCACCGTCGGCATGCAGCGCCCCCGGCTCCAGCAGATCCTGAGCGACGCGGTCCGCGCGTCCGGCGCCGGCGTGCGCCTGGGCGTCACGGCCGAGTCCCTGGAGCAGGACGCGGACGGTGTCTCGGTACGCTTCAGCGACGGCACCGAGGGCCGATACGACCTGGTCGTCGCCGCCGACGGTCTCAACTCGGCGACCCGCGCCGCGATCGGCATCACCGACAAGCCCGTGCCGACCGGCATGGCCATCTGGCGCGTCGCCGCTCCGCGTCCCGAGGGTCTGGAGCGCACCGACCTCACCTACGGCGGACCGGCCCACATCGCCGGATACTGCCCCACCAGCGAGAGCACCCTCTACGCCTACGTCGTCGAGGGGTGCCGGGACCGCGCGTCGATCCCGCCGCAGTCGTACGCCGACGAGATGCGCGGCCTCGCACAGGCCTACGGCGGATTCTGGCCCGAGATCGTGAAGCACATCGACGATCCGGCCAAGGTCAACTACACCTGGTTCGACCGCCACTTGGTCGAGGGCCCCTGGCACCGAGGCCGGGTCGTGCTGGTCGGGGACGCCGCCCACTGCTGCCCGCCCACCCTCGCCCAGGGCGCGGCGATGTCCCTGGAGGACGCCTCGGTCCTCGCCGAGCTGCTGACCACCGGACAGGACTGGGACGAACAGCTGCTCTCCGACTACCGGGCCCGACGGCTGCCCCGGGTGCGCATGGTCGTCGACGCCTCCGTCCAGCTCGGCCAGTGGGTGCTCGACGGGGTGCACGACGCCGACGTGCCCGGGCTGATCGGCCGCACCATGAACGCGCTGAAGGAGCTCCCGTGACCGGTCCGAACGATCCTCCGGCGGTGCCGACGATCGACGTCCACGCCCACCTCCTGCTTCCGCAGATCGAGGAGGCCGTCGCCGGACACCCCGGGCTCGCCGAGGCCCGCGAGCTCGATGCCCGCCGCAACGGTCCGGCGGCCCTCACCGTGAACGGTCCGATGGTCGGGGCGCGCCTGCCGAAGCTGACGGACGTCGCCGTGCGGCTGGCGGCGATGGACGCGCAGGGCGTGGACGTCCAGCTGGTCAGCCCGTCCCCGTCGCACTACCACTACTGGGCCGAGCCTCAACTGGCCCGGCAGGTCTGCCGGTTGGCCAACGAGGGCACCGCCGCGCACTGCGCGAAGGCCCCCGACCGATTGCGCGGCCTCGGCCTGGTCCCCCTCCAACACCCCGTCCTCACCGTGGAGTTGCTCGACCATGCGCTGGACGAGGGGTTGGAGGGCGTGGAGATCTCCTCGCACGCGCCCGGCCGTGAGCTGTCGGATCCCGCCTACGAACCCTTGTGGTCCCGCGCGGAGGAGAGCGGTGCGCTGGTCTTCCTGCACCCGTTCGGCTGCACCCTCGACGAGCGCCTGGACCAGTGGTACCTCTCCAACACCGTCGGTCAGCCCGCCGAGAACGCGGTCGCCCTCTCCCACCTGATCTTCTCCGGCGTCCTGGACCGCCATCCGGGACTCAAGCTGATCGCGGCGCACGGCGGCGGCTATCTGCCCACCCACATCGGCCGCTCCGACCACGCCTGGCGGGCCCGCCCCGACGCGCAGGGCTGCGCACGGGAGCCGAGCAGCTATCTGCGGCAGCTGTACTTCGACTCCCTCGTCCACGACCCCCACGTCCTGCGGGAGTTGCTGCGGGCCGCCGGGCCGGAGCGGGTCCTGCTCGGCTCCGACTTCCCCTTCGACATGGGCACCGACGACCCGCTGGGCGCGCTGCGCGCCGCGGACCTGCCCGACGACGACTTCCACGCGGTGCGGGGCGGCAACGCCGCCGCCCTGCTCGACCTCGACTGAGGAGGACCCCCCTCATGAACAACCGCCTGCTCACCCACCTGCGGCACGTCGACCTGGCCGTGCCCGACTACGACAAACAGCTCGACTTCTACTCCGGCGTCTGGGGCCTGACCAAGGTCGCCGAGGACTCCGGCATCTCCTTCCTGGCCGCCGAGGGCAGCCCCGAGCAGTATGTGATCCGCCTGCGCAAGGCCGACGAGAAGCGTCTCGACCTCGTGTCCTACGGTGCCGCGAGCGTGGCCGACGTGGACGCGTTCGCCGATCAACTCCTGGCCGACGGCGTGCAGTTGATCTCGCATCCGGGCAAGGTGGACACCCCCGGCGGCGGCTACGGCTTCCGTTTCTTCGACGTCGACGGCCGCACCATCGAGGTCTCCTCCGACGTCGAGGTACGGCAGCACCGCAGGATCGAGGAGAAGGAGTCCATCCCGGTCAAGCTGTCGCACGTCGTCCTCAACTCCCCCGATCTGAACCGCACTCGGGAGTGGTACGAGCGCCACATGGGCTTCCGTCTCTCCGACACGCTCAGCTCGCCGCACATGGGCGAGGTCATGCACTTCATGCGGATCTCCAACCAGCACCACTCGATGGCCATCGCTCAGGGCCCGCACACCTCCCTGCACCACGTCTCCTTCGAAATGCGCGGCCTGGACGAGTACATGCGCGGCTCCGGGCGCGTGATGCGGGCCGGGATCCGCAAGATCTGGGGCCCCGGCCGCCACATGGCCGGCGACAACACCTTCACCTACTTCCTCGACCCGCACGGCAACACCGTCGAGTACACGACGGAGCTGGAGGTCCTGGACGAGGACACCTGGCACCCGCACGTCTACGACTTCTCCCAGCCCGAGGTCACCGACCAGTGGGGCACCGCGAACCCCATGAACGAACTCATCGCCAAGGAGTCCTTCAACGACGTGGACCGCGGCGTCTTCGTCGCCCCGCCGGTCTGACCGGCACTCCCCGAGTCACCGGGGGCGCGGCAGCCCAGTCATGCCCTGACTCCCCGCCGCGCCCTCAACCTTCGTGCCCGCCCTCCCCTCCGACAGGACACCGCCCATGCGTTTCGCCACGTACGAGTACCGCAACAGACGCCAAGTGGCCGTCGTCGAGGAGGACGGCACGCTCCACCCCCTGCCCGGCGTCACCTCACTGACCGGACTGCTCGCCGAGGGCGGCGGTCTGCCCGAACTCCTCGAAGCGGGCTCCGTGATGGCCGACGTGCCGGCCGGCCCGCATGTCTCGGACGTACGGCTGCTGGCGCCGCTCCAGCCGCCCACCGTGCGGGACTTCGTCACCTTCGAGGAGCACGTCGAGGGCGTACGGCGGTCCGTGGACGGGAGCGCGGGCGTGCCCGAGCAGTGGTATGCGGCCCCCACCTTCTACTTCACCAACCCGTACGCCGTGTACGGGCCGGGCGACGACATCCCCGTGCCGCCGGGTTCGAGCGTCCTGGACTTCGAGCTCGAGGTGGCCGCCGTGATCGGCAAGGAGGGCCGCGACCTCACGCCCGAGCAGGCCCGTGAGCACATCGTCGGCTACACCGTGCTCAACGACTGGTCCGCCCGCGACCTCCAGTCCGCCGAGATGCGGGTGGGGCTCGGCCCGTGCAAGGGCAAGGACACCGCCACCACCCTGGGCCCCTACCTGGTCACCGCCGACGAGCTGGACCAGTACCGCGACGAGGACGGATTCCTGCGGCTCGCGCTCACCGCCGAGGTGAACGGCGAGGTGGTCGGCAAGGACCTGCTGTCCAACATGAGCTGGACGTTCGAGGAGATGGTCGCCTACGCCTCGCGCGGGACCTGGGTGCGTCCCGGCGACGTCCTCGGCTCGGGCACCTGCGGCAACGGCGGCTGTCTCGCCGAGCTGTGGGGCGTACGAGGCAGGCAGGACCCGGCGCCGCTGAAGCCCGGAGACACGGTCACGCTCACCGTCGAGGGCATCGGCAGTGTCTCCAACACCGTGGTGAGCGGCACCGATCCACGGCCCGTCCCCGCCGGCCGGCGCCGCTCACGGGAGCGGCCGTGAGCGGCCTCCCTCCGAAGCGGCTGCTCGGCAAGGTCGTCGTGGTGACGGGCGCGGCCGGCGGCCAGGGCGCCGCGGAGGCCACGGCACTCACCCGCGAGGGCGCGCGAGTGATCGCCACCGATGTCATGGAGGGGCCCGGCTGCCGCCGCCTGGACGTCACCAGCGAGCAGGACTGGGCCCGGCTCGCCGCCGAACTGCGGGAGTCGTACGGGCAGGTGCACGGCCTGGTCAACAACGCGGGCGTCACCTGGCGCGCCCGCATCGACGACGTACGCCCCGAGGACATGGCCCGCGTCCACGCCGTCAATGTCACCGGGCCACTCCTCGGCATCCAGCACCTGGTGCCGCTGATGCGCGCGGGGGCGTCGATCGTGAACGTCGGTTCGTCGGCGGCGCTCACCGCCCACTACCCGGTGGCGTACACGACCAGCAAGTGGGCGCTGCGCGGCCTGTCCAGGACCGCCGCCATGGAACTGGGGCCCCGCGGTATCCGCGTGAACACCATCCACCCCGGCTTCATCGAGACGGACATGACCGCCTCCGCGGCCCCGGCCTTCCGCGAGGCGAACCTCCGTCTGACCCCGCTCGGCCGCACCGGCACGGTGGACGACATCGCCCCGCTCGTCGCCTTCCTCCTCTCGGACGACTCCGC
>NZ_JBSFHW010000088.1:0-20202 GCF_053597275.1 Streptomyces sp. NPDC001492
CGACTCTATCAGACCGTTTCCCGATCCGATTTCCTCGGTGCTTTCCAGGTTCCCGCTTTCGCGTTTCCCTTTCCGGCGACTCCGACTTTATCAGAACTTTCGAGCCGGACTGACCGGCCGCTCATTTCCGATTCATCGGGAGTGGCTTCTTCGAAATCGATGTTTCCGAGAAGCAGACAGATACTCACTGTTGCCGACCGGACTAGATCCAGTTCCAGGCAACTGTTCGAATCTACCTCCCCACTTGGTCCGTGTCAACGGCTCCTGTGGGGCGAAGGAGAGACTAACAGGTCAGGAGGCGCGCCTGCACATCAGGCGGCCGTCGGCACCGTGGCGCTGCGCTCAGCTGTCTCGACGTCGCCCGTTTCTCCGGCTCGGGCCGCTCGGCCGCCCAGGACGAAGACGTATGCGAGGAAGGCGAGCTCTACAGCGACCCCGATGCCTATTCGAGCCCATGTGGGCAGGCCGGAGGGGGTGACGAAGCCTTCGATGGCGCCGGAGACGAACAGGACGAGCGCGAGACCGATCGCCATGCCGACGGCGGCACGGCCCTCCTCGGCAAGAGCCGTGCGCCGGGCGCGGGGGCCCGGGTCTATGAGGGTCCATCCGAGGCGGAGACCGGTTCCGGCGGCCACGAAGACTGCGGTCAGTTCGAGCAGGCCGTGTGGGAGGACCAGGCCGAGGAAGGTGTCGAGTCGGCCGGCCGAGGACATCAGACCGAAGCCGACCCCGAGGTTGAGCATGTTCTGGAAGAGGATCCACAGGACGGGCAGGCCGAGGAAGACGCCCAGGATCAGGCACTGAGCGGCGGCCCATGCGTTGTTCGTCCAGACCTGGGCTGCGAAGGAGGCCGCGGGGTGGCTCGAGTAGTACGTCTCGTACTGTCCCCCTGGGCGGGTGAGTTCACGCAGCTCGTTGGGGGCCGCAATCGTGGCCTGCACCTCGGGGTGGGTGCCTATCCACCAGCCCAGGAGAACGGCGACCACGGTGGACAGCAGCGCCGTGGGGACCCACCAACGGCGCGATCTGTAGACCGCGGCAGGGAATCCCCGGGTCAGGAAGCGGGTGACGTCCCGCCAGGAGGCGCGTCGGGTGCCTGTCACTGCGCTACGCGCGCGTGCCACGAGCTGACTGAGCCGTCCGGTCAGCTGGGGGTCCGGAGCGCTGGACTGGATCAGGGAAAGGTGGGTGGCCGTGCGCTGGTAGAGCGCGACGAGTTCGTCGGCCTCGGCGCCGGTGAGACGGCGTTGACGCCTGAGGAGGGCGTCGAGGCGATCCCATTCGGCTCGGTGGGCAGTGACGAAGACGTCGAGGTCCATCGGTTTGCCTGCTCCTCGGCTGTTCGTCGGTGGCTCGTCGTGGGGTCAGCTTTTCGTACTGCGGCGCGATGCGCCCTCAGCTTGGCAGACTGACCGTTCACGGGGCAGGCCAGGGGAAGGACTACGGGCGTGAGTCAGCTTGTGACGGGCGAGGCGGTGGCGCTGGAGTTGCGCCCCGCGAGGCTGCCCAGCAGGGCGCTTGCAGTGTTGCTCGACGTTGCCGTGGCCATGGTCGTCTACGTGGTCCTGACCATCGCTCTGCTCGCCGCCACGGCTTCCCTGGACGACGCGGCGCAGATCGCGGTGTCGATCGCGACCTCCGTTCTGGTGCTGGTGGGCGGGCCGATCGCGGTCGAGACGCTCAGCCATGGGCGGTCGCTCGGAAAGTTGGCGTGCGGGCTGCGGGTGGTACGGGACGACGGCGGGCCGATCCGGTTCCGGCATGCGCTGGTTCGCGGTGGGATCGGTGTGGTCGAGATCCTGATGACGTTCGGGGTCGTCGCGTGCACTGCATCCCTTGTGTCGGCACGGGGGCGACGGCTCGGCGACGTGTTCGCCGGGACTCTTGTTGTTCGGGAAAGGGTGCCTGTGGTGCGGACGGGCTTCCTGCCTCCACCACCGCCCTGGCTGGCCGGGAGGTTCTCGGGGCTTGATCTGTCCGCGGTTCCCGACGGGTTGTGGCTCGCCGTCCGTCAGTATCTGTCGCGGATGCAGCAGCTGGACCCGCAGGTCGGCTGGGCGATGGCGGAGCGGCTCGCCTCGGACCTCTCGGCGCGTACGGGTACGCCGGTTCCCCAGGGGGTTCCGCCGGCGGCGTATCTGGCGGCTGTGCTGCAGGAGAGGCAGGCCCGGGAGGCGCGACGGGCCTTCGCGAACGGTTCTGCGGTCGGGTACCCGGCCGCGGGTGTGCAGCCTTCGGGTGCCGTGCCCCCGCCTGGTGCGCCGGGCTCCTACGAATCCCCTGCCGCATTCCCTCCGGTGGTGGCTGCGCCGGCTGCCCATGCGGCGCGGACGAATGAGGCCGGATGGCAAACCGAGCCGCCTACGCAGGAAGCTCCGGCGCATGAGACCGCCCAGCCGCCCGCGCCGTCGACCGAACGGCCCGCCGGCGGCGCGGGGGGAACCACCGAGTCCACCGGGTTCGTACCACCGGCGTAGGCCCGTCACGGCCGCCGTACGAGCCGTCTGGTCGAGGCAGCTGCATCCCGTGCGTTCCCCTACGCCGCTTCGGCGACGTCTCGCTCAGGTGAATGGGGACGGCGGCGATTCGAGGTCTTCGAGCTCGATGCCGGGTGCGGCGAGCACCACGTCGCCGGCGATGTGTACGGCGTGCTGCTCACCCGTGTCCAGTGCTGTGACCTGGTACTCGTCCACGGTCAGGGGGGCGTTGTCAGTGGCGTGTGTTTCTCTGTTCACCAAGGCCCAGGACTGGTCCACGGTGCGCGGGGCGAGGACGGGGTCGGTGAAGGCGACGAGGCGTACGCGGGTTGCTGTGGCAGAGGGGGTGAGGCGCAGGAGACGGCTGGTGGCGATGAGGAACGCGGGGGATGTGCCGGTGAAGGCGTGGGCGCGCACGTTGCCTTCAGTGGCATGGGCTCCGGTGGGGTCCGTCCGGACCCAGGTGACGCCGTCGAGGGCGGCACCGCGGACCTGCCAGCCCGCGGCGTGCAGCTCGAGGCGGATGGGGCGGCCCAGCTCGTCGAGGGCGAGGTCGACGGAGCCCCCGTGATCGCCCGCGGGGGTGGTGAGTTGGGAGACATAGCGCCAGCCGGAAGGTCCGGGGGCGCAGTGGAAGTGTTCTTCTGCGAGGGGGGTGTGATCGTGCGGATCGTGGAGCGAATAACGGCCGCGGGGCATGGGGGTCCTGGGTCTTGACGGGCTGGTCCGGCCGACGGGCCGCAGAGCCAAAGGGGCAGGCCCCCGGCACGGGGGTGCGGGGGCCTGCCTCGGAGGAACTGCTGCTGGTGAGCGCGTCAGCGCACCGACGCGCTCAGCATCGGCTGAGCCGAGCCGCTCAGTAGCGGTAGTGGTCCGACTTGTACGGGCCCTCGACCTGGACGCCGATGTACGCGGCCTGCTCGGGGCGGAGCGTGGTCAGCTTCACGCCGAGCGAGTCCAGGTGGAGACGAGCGACCTTCTCGTCGAGGTGCTTGGGCAGCGTGTACACGCCGGTCGGGTACTCGTCGGGCTTGGTGAACAGCTCGATCTGGGCCAGGGTCTGGTCCGCGAAGGAGTTGGACATCACGAACGACGGGTGACCGGTGGCGTTGCCCAGGTTCAGCAGACGGCCCTCGGACAGGACGATGATCACCTTGCCGTCGGGGAAGGTCCAGGTGTGGACCTGCGGCTTGACCTCGTCCTTGACGATGCCCGGGATCTTCGCGAGGCCGGCCATGTCGATCTCGTTGTCGAAGTGACCGATGTTGCCGACGATCGCCTGGTGCTTCATCTTGGCCATGTCCGAGGCCATGATGATGTCCTTGTTGCCGGTCGTGGTGACGAAGATGTCGGCCTTGTCGATGACCTCGTCGAGGGTCGTGACCTGGTAGCCGTCCATCGCCGCCTGCAGGGCGCAGATCGGGTCGATCTCGGTGACGATGACGCGGGCGCCCTGTCCGCGCAGGGACTCCGCGCAGCCCTTGCCCACGTCGCCGTAGCCGCAGACGACCGCGGTCTTGCCGCCGATGAGGACGTCGGTGGCGCGGTTGATGCCGTCGATCAGGGAGTGGCGGCAGCCGTACTTGTTGTCGAACTTCGACTTGGTGACGGCGTCGTTCACGTTGATCGCCGGGAACAGGAGGACGCCGTCGCGCTGCATCTCGTACAGGCGGTGGACGCCGGTGGTGGTCTCCTCGGTCACGCCGCGGATCTCCGAGGCGAGCTGGGTCCACTTCTGCGAGCCGTTGGTGATGGTGCGGTGCAGGAGTTCGAGGATGACGCGGTGCTCGTCGGACTCGGCGGTGTCGACGGAGGGGACCTTGCCGTCCTTCTCGTACTCGACGCCCTTGTGGACGAGGAGGGTGGCGTCACCACCGTCGTCGAGGATCATGTTGGGGCCGCCGGTGGGGCTGTCCGGCCAGGTCAGCGCCTGCTCCGTGCACCACCAGTACTCCTCCAGGGTCTCGCCCTTCCAGGCGAAGACCGGGACGCCCTGCGGGTTCTCGGGCGTGCCGTTCGGGCCGACGGCGATGGCGGCGGCCGCGTGGTCCTGGGTGGAGAAGATGTTGCAGGAGGCCCAGCGGACCTGCGCGCCCAGGGCGACCAGGGTCTCGATGAGCACGGCGGTCTGCACGGTCATGTGCAGGGAGCCGGTGACCCGGGCGCCGGCCAGCGGCTGGGTCTCGGCGTACTCCTTGCGGATCGCCATCAGGCCGGGCATCTCGTGCTCGGCGAGGGTGATCTCCTTGCGGCCGAAGGCGGCCAGGGAGAGGTCGGCGACCTTGAAGTCCTGTCGGTTTTCGACAGTCGTCATTGCGAGCTGCTCCTCGGGGTTGGGACGAGGTGGGTACGGCTGGTCTGCGCGGCGGCGGACACAGGGGTGCCCGAAGAGGACACAGGCATGCCCGCGTACGCGCAGCGCAGTCCGTCGGAGGCCCTCTCTCCCTCGGTCGGTCCCCGGTGGGACCGCCCGACCGCCATCAGCAGCGACGTCTGGCTCGGTTCCAAGCTACACCGGCCGCCCCGGCGGCCCCAGTCCGCCTTCGAACACATCGCGCCGATCCGGGCGGGCGCCGGGCGCCGACCGCCATGGTCGGAGGGCGACAACGGGACACCTGCGAACGAGAGGACAGGAGGCGGCGGACCAGGTCGAACACGGACCTTCGCGCCTTTGAGGAAGGCAGTGGCTGTTGCCGGATGCCGGGAGATCAGGAACCGCCTGATCGATCTTGCGGGGCTGAAAATGTTACGACGACGGGGCCCACCGAGCGTTCGGCGGGCCCCTTGGTCGTACGGCGAGGTGGTGTCAGTGACCGGCGGGGTGGGGGGCCGGTCCGCCGGGGGTGGCCTCGCGGTCGGGGCCCTTGGCGGCCTCGGCCTCGCTGTAGATGTCCGGCTCGAGGTAGATGACGCGGGCGATGGGGACGGCGGCGCGGATGCGGGCCTCGGCGGCGTTGATGGCGGAGGCGACCTCGGCGGCCGTGTCGTCGTGCTGGACGGCGATCTTGGCGGCGATCAGCAGTTCCTCGGGGCCGAGGTGGAGCGTGCGCATGTGGATGATGCCGGTGACCGTGTCGCCGTCGACGATGGCCGCCTCGATCTGCTTGACCTCGTCGATCCCGGCCGCCTCGCCGAGGAGGAGGGACTTGGTCTCGGCGGCGAGGACGAGGGCGATCAGGACGAGCAGGATGCCGATACAGACCGTGCCGATGCCGTCCCAGACGCCGTCGCCGGTGAGCAGCGCGAGGCCGACACCGCCGAGTGCGAGGACGAGACCGATGAGCGCGCCGAAGTCCTCCAGGAGGACCACGGGCAGCTCGGGCGCCTTGGCACGGCGGATGAACTGCGACCAGGACAGCTTGCCGCGCAGCTCGTTCGACTCCTTGATGGCCGTCTTGAAGGAGAAGCCCTCGGCGATGATCGCGAAGACGAGGACGCCCACCGGCCAGTACCAGTGCTCCACCTCGTGCGGGTGGCGGATCTTCTCGTAGCCCTCGTAGATGGCGAACATGCCGCCGACGGAGAAGAGGACGATGGAGACGAGGAAGGCGTAGATGTACCGCTCGCGGCCGTAGCCGAAGGGGTGCTGCGGGGTCGCCTCGCGCTGGGCCTTCTTGCCGCCGATCAGCAGCAGGAACTGGTTGCCCGAGTCAGCGAGCGAGTGGACGCCCTCGGCGAGCATCGAGGACGAACCGCTGAACGCGAACGCCACGAACTTCGATGCCGCGATCGCGAGGTTGGCGCCGAGTGCCGCCACGATCGCCCTGGTGCCGCCTGACGCGCTCATGTGTCCGCGTTGTCCCTTCGCCTTCGTACGTACGCCGTCCGGGGCCCCGCCTCGTCGCGGCTTTGCCCGTCCTTTGCCGGTGGGCCATTCTTGCAGTCCTGCCCGACGACGGCGCCTCAGGTGTCCACAGCCCCGGTCATACGATCACAGTGGCCCGGAAGACCGTACCCGCTCCGGACACTTCGGCCTTCTCGCCCGCCGGGACGAAGACCGACTGGCCGGGGCGTAGTTCGTGTTCGCCCGCCTGCACGGAACCGGCCGTGCAGAGCAGGATCTGCGGGGTGGCGCGGGTGAGGTCGTGGGTGGATCCGCTCTCGGGGAGGACGTAGCGCGACAGCCGGAACTCGTCGATGGGGGTCTCGTAGACCTCCTCGCCGTCCGGGGACGCCTCGGGGCGCAGCACGCCGGGGTCACTGGCCTCGAAGCGGACGATGCGCAGGAGTTCGGGGACGTCGACGTGCTTGGGGGTCAGGCCGCAGCGCAGGACGTTGTCGGAGTTGGCCATGATCTCGACGCCGAGACCGTTCAGGTACGCGTGCGGGATGCCTGCGCCGAGGAACAGGGCCTCGCCGGGCTGCAGACGGACGTAGTTGAGGAGCATCGCGGCGATGACGCCCGGGTCGCCCGGGTAGTGGTGGGCGATGTCGGCGTAGGGCGCGTAGTCGCCGCCCAGACGCGTGCAGGCGGCCGCGGCTTCGGAGACCGTGTGGGCCATCTCCTCGGGGTCGGCGGTGAGGATCGCCGTGAGGACCTCGCGCAGGGCGGCGTCCTCGGGGTGGGCGTGCAGCAGGTCGACGTACGGCTTGAGGGAGTCGACCCCGAGGCCGTCGAGGAGGGCGGCCGCCCGGAGCGGGTCGCGGAAGCCGCACAGGCCGTCGAACTCGGTGAGCGCGCAGATCAGTTCGGGCTTGTGGTTGGCGTCCTTGTAGTTGCGGTGCGGGGCGTCGACGGGGATGTTCCGGCGCTCCTCGTCCGCGTAACCCTCCTTCGCCTGCTCCAGGTTCGGGTGCACCTGAAGGGAGAGCGGGGCGCCGGCGGCGAGGATCTTGAGGAGGAAGGGCAGGCGGGGGCCGAACTTGGCGAAGGCGGCGGGGCCGAGTTCCTTCTCCGGGTCCGCGTCGACGACCTCGGCGAGCGTGCCGCGTCCGGTGCGCGAGGGGGCGCCGGGGTGGGCGCCCATCCACATCTCCGCCTGCGGTTCGCCGGTCGGTTCGACACCGAGCAGATGCGGGATCGCGGTGGTCGAACCCCAGGCGTAGGGACGGATGGTGTTGTCGAGGCGGTCCATGCTGTGTCTTCGTCTCCGTACGTACGCCGCGCTCGGCGGGCGCTGGTCAGTAAGCGCGGGTTGCGCGGGTCAACGTCAGGCCCCCGAGGCGAGCGCCAGGTAAACGGCGGCGAAATCCGTGATGGCGATCAGCTCGGCGAGGGTCTCCAGTTCGCCGCCGGGTTCCGGTTCCAGTTCGCTGATCGGCGTGTCGTGGCTCAGGGCCAGGTCACGGGCGGCGGGTGCGGCGGTGAGGCCTTCGATCGGGCGGTCGCGGAGCAGCACCACGCGCGCGTGCAGGGCGGGGGCTTCCTCTACGCGGTCGCGGAAGAAGTCGTCCGGGTCGGCGCTGGCGGCGAGCGGGCCGGCCAGCAGGGCGCTGTGGGCGGCGAGTGCCTCGGGGAGTTCGGCGACGACCGCCGGGCGGCCGGAGAGTTCGGCGAGGGCGGCCGCGAAACGCCGTCCCGCTGGGCCTGCCGAGACGCCCTCGGTCCATACGACGGGCAGCGCGTCGGCGAGTTCGGCGGCGAGCGTCTTGGCGGGGTTGCTGTAGGTCGCGATGGCGGGGCCGCAGCGTTCGGCGATGTGGTCGAGACGGTCGGCGATCTTCTCGACGGCCTCCGGCGGGGCGGTGACCAGGCCGGTGCGGTCCAGGAGGGCGAGGAGGGGTGTGAGCAGGGCCCACAGGACGCCGGGGGCGGAGGCGGCGAGTTCCTGTTCGTCCTGCTCGTACGGGGCTGTCGCCATCGGCACGAAGAGGCCGTGGGCGCCTTGCACCGCCTCGGTGAGCGGGGTGCGGGCGGGGGCGACGGCGACGACCGTGCAGCCGCGGCGGTAGGCCGCGTCGGCGAGCAGGGACAGGCCGGGTTCGGTGCCGTCGGGGGTGGTGATCAGGAGCAGGTCGACGCTGCCGGCCCAGCCCGGGAGTTCCCAGCGCAGGGCTCCCGCGGCGGGGGCTACGCCGGTGGGGGCGAGGCGGATGACGGGGCTGCCGGGGCCGGCGAGCGTGCCGAGGAGGTCGGCGGCGCAGGTCGCTGCGGCGCCGGGGCCCGCGATGAGGACTGCGCGGGGGCGGCCGTCGGGCTTGAGGTCGTTCACGCCGGCCTCTGCGGCGTGCCGGGCCGCCGTGCGGACGCGGGCGCCTGCTTCTGCGGCGCCGCGGAGCAGGCCTCGGCGGTCGGCCTCCGAGAGGGCCTCGGGGGTGTCGAGCAGCGATTCGTCGAGCATGGGCGGCAGCCTCCGATCGCCGGGGGTTCTTTGTGTGCGCGTCGCGGTGGTACGCGGGGGCGGGGCCTCTGCGCGGGTGCCTTTTCGCGCGGTGGCTTTGCGGGTGCCTTCTTGCGCGGGTGGCGGGGCTCGGCGTTAGGCGGGGCGGCGGGCCTCGTCGACGAGCAGGACGGGGATGCCGTCGCGGATGGGGTAGGCCAGGCCGCAGTCCTTGCCCGTGCAGATCAGCTCGGTTTCCTGGTCCTTGGTTTCCTGCTCCTTGAGGGGGGCGTGGCAGGCCGGGCAGGCGAGGATCTCCAGGAGGCCGGCTTCGAGCGGCATGGGGGTGTCCCTTCGGGGGCGTGCGGGTGCGTGTGCGGATGTGCCTGGTCAGCGTACCGCCGTGGGGGGCGGGGTGCCGGGGTTGGGCGGGGGTCGGGTCGGGTGGCTCTGGGAGGGGATCGCCCCCGCCGCCCCTACCCGTCCCGTCCCAGGGGCGCTGCCCCTTTCGGCCCCGCCAGGGGCTCCGCCCCCTGGACCCCCATCGGCCTGAACGGCCTCGTCCTCAAACGCCGGACGGGCTGAAGGTGCCGACCGGCGCTGAAGAGGTGCGGGCCCGGCGGGCGGGTGGGGGATCGGGACGGCGACCACGACCTCACCCACCGGACCGGCTGAAAGTGCCCACCGGCACTGAAGAAGTGCGGCCCTGACGGACGGGCGGGGACGGGACGGTGACCTCAGGCGCCGGACCGGCTGCAAGATTCCAGTTGGTGTCAGGAAGGGGGCCGGCCCGGGCTGTGGCCCGGGTTGGCGTGATTGGTGCCGGGGGCCCGGCCCTGTTCGGTGTCGTCAGGCTCGGATGATGGACAGGGCCTCGTCTCGGATCTTTGTCATGGTGGCCTCGTCCCTTGCCTCCGCGTTCAGGCGGAGGAGGGGTTCCGTGTTGGACGGGCGGACGTTGAACCACCAGTCGGCGGAGGTGACCGTCAGGCCGTCGAGTTCGTCGAGGGTGATGTCCTCGCGGGCGCCGTATGCCGCCTTGACGGCTGCCAGGCGCTCGGCCTGGTCGGCGACCGTGGAGTTGATCTCGCCGGAGCCGACGTAGCGGTCGTATTCGGCGACCAGTTCGGAGAGTGGGCCGTCCTGGCCGCCGAGGGCCGCGAGGACGTGGAGGGCGGCCAGCATGCCCGTGTCGGCGTTCCAGAAGTCCTTGAAGTAGTAGTGGGCCGAGTGTTCGCCGCCGAAGATCGCGCCCGACTTCGCCATTTCGGCCTTGATGAAGGAGTGGCCGACTCGGGTACGGGCCGGGGTGCCGCCGTGTTCGCGCACCACCTCGGGGACCGACCAGGACGTGATCAGGTTGTGGATGATCACGCCCTTGCCGCCGTTCCTCGCCAGCTCGCGCGCGGCCACCAGGGCGGTGATGGCGGACGGCGAGACCGGGTCGCCGTGCTCGTCGACGACGAAGCAGCGGTCCGCGTCGCCGTCGAAGGCGATGCCCAGGTCGGCGGACTCCTCGCGCACCCGCTGCTGCAGGTCGACGAGGTTCGCCGGGTCCAGCGGGTTCGCCTCGTGGTTCGGGAACGTGCCGTCGAGTTCGAAGTACATGGGTACGAGGGTCAGGGGCAGGCCGGCGAAGACCGTCGGGACGGTGTGGCCGCCCATGCCGTTGCCCGCGTCGACGACGACCTTCAGGGGGCGGATGGAGGTCAGGTCGACGAGGGAGCGCAGGTGGACCGCGTAGTCCGACAACGTGTCGCGCGAGGTGATGGTTCCCGGCTCGCCGGCCGGCTCCGGGGCGCCCGACTCGCTCCACTGCTCGGCCAGTTCGCGGATCCGGGACAGGCCCGTGTCCTGGCCCACCGGCGCCGCGCCCGCGCGGCACAGCTTGATGCCGTTGTACTGCGCCGGGTTGTGCGAGGCCGTGAACATCGCGCCCGGCAGGTTCAGGGCGCCCGAGGCGTAGTACAGCTGGTCGGTGGAGCACAGGCCGATCTCGGTCACGTCGACCCCCTGTGCGGCCGCCCCGCGCGCGAAGGCACGCGACAGGCCCGGCGACGACGGCCGCATGTCGTGGCCGATCACGATCGCGTCCGCCCCGGTCACCTGGACGAAGGCGGCACCGAAGAGCTCGGCCAGCGGCTCGTCCCACTGGTCCGGGACCACCCCGCGTACGTCGTACGCCTTCACGATCTGCGACAGATCAGCAGCCACGGCCAACCCTCCTGAAGTCCTATCGGTCGCCTCAAACTACCCGTACCGGTCGGCAGTGCGCCGTGCGGACTCCGAGTGGACTCCCAGCCGTAACCTCAGGTCAGAGCCGGGTGAGAAACCGGGAAGAGCCGGGTCAGGATCCGGGAGGAGTCAGGGCAGCATCCAGTCCAGGACCGGTGAGCTCTGCCCCACCACGATCAGGCACGTCACCGGCAGTAGGCCCATGCTCCAGGACGCCGGCGAGCAGTACGAGCGTGCCGCCGGTCGACACGGTCGGCCAGGTGAACACATTGCCGCCGACCGGCTTCCCTTCCGGCCCGGCGACGCCCAGGAACGGCGAGTCGTACGTCTGTGTCGCCCGGGCCGGCCAGTCCCTGACCGCGGGGATCTGCTCGACCGAGAGGATCGCGACGATGAGTGCGTACGGGGCGTAGACGCAGGGGACTTCGCGCCGAGGGTCCTCCTCGTCCAGTTCCTCGCTGCGCGTGCCGGTCAGCACGGACGCGCGTACCGACTCGGTGGCGGGCACGCGCGCGTGCGTTGCGGCGACCCGAGCGCCCGCGCCCGCCAAGGAGGCGCCGATGTCGGCGAGTTGTGCGGAGACGTAGTCGGAGGCGGCGAACTGGGCGACGGCGAAGGCGACTCCGCAGACCAGGACGGGCACCCAGGTCTCGCGCAGGCCGCGCCGCCCGTCCACCAGCCGGACCAGGACGAGTGGCACCACCAGTGCCAGCAGCGGGGTTTGACGTCCCACCACGGAGGCCACGGAAGTCCAGCGGCAGCCCGGTCGCCTGCGCACGGGGTCGAAGCCGAGGGCGACGAGCATGACGGAGCAGATCGCGACCACGAGGGCCTGGATGCGCGGGCGCCCGACAGCCGTCCGAAGGAGTGGCGCAGGATGTCGAAGTGCCGGTGCGGACCGTCATCCGGTACACGGGGCGTTGACCACGATCCACAGGATGGGGAAGAGACCGAAGACGACCCCCTGGATGGCGCTGGAGAGCGTTTGGCCGAGCGGCATGCGGTAGGGCGAGCGGGCCACCGGAACGGCCGCCAGAAGCCCTGTCAGGCCCGCCAGTGCGCCTTCATGCGTACTCCGCCGAGCAGGGTCAGGACGATCAGCAGGGGCCGCGCCGCGACGAGGGCGGAAGGCCCAGGGGGTCGGCGACGGGTTCCAGTCAGTCCTTAGACGTACACGGCCGCCTCCGGCGGATTCCGGCACGCAGAAAGCGATTTCCCCAGCCGGTTGCCTACCTCATGGCCGTGTCCGCGCCAAGGAGCACGTCAACGGATGCGCACCACTGGGCGAAACGGGGGACGAAGAAGCGGCTCAGTTGTCCGGGGACCGCAGTACCCGCAGATGCCCGCGCCGCGCGACCTCCATCGGGTCCGCCGTGCGCGCGCCGCCACCGCCTGCGCCCGCCGCCCGCTCCTGGGGGCGGGCCGCCTCGCGCACCGCGTTGGCAAGCGCTTCCAGGTCGTCGCCGCTGGGGCGGGCCGGAGCGGAGCCGTCGAGGAGCCGGACGACCTCCCAGCCGCGCGGGGCGGTGAGGCGCTCGGAGTGCTCGGCGCACAGGTCGTAGCAGTGGGGTTCGGCGTAGGTGGCGAGCGGGCCGAGGACCGCGGTCGAGTCGGCGTAGACGTACGTCAGCGTCGCGACGGCGGGACGGCCGCAAGCGGTGCGCGAACAGCGACGTACAGGGCTCACGACGTTGGACGGTACCGCACTCTTGAGCGGGCCGCGACGACTCTCCCCCAGGTCACTCCACCGTGTCGTAGTGTGAAACACCCCACACACCTCCCGCGGAACACCCCGCTGACCTGCACGGACACGCGTTCACACGACATTCCGCGCCTCTTCGCCCGATCAACACACCGTACAAACACCGTCAATTGCCCCAACATCATCGGTCTCGTAGAGATACGGAAACGAGCCCAACCTTGGCTGGAATGGTCATCCTGCGACAGGTCCACCAGGGGGATCCGAGGCGCTCGGGCCGGCCGCGTGGGGCACACCGCGCGGTCCCGGCGGGGACTACGCTTCACCAGTGATGGACAACCCCGTACCGCACCGTGCCGCCCGCCCCGGGCCCCGCCGTCGTGATCGCCACGGCCGGGGCATGCGCGGCCCGATCGCGCCGCCCCAGGTGCCGCTCGCCGCGAGCCGGGCCGAGGCGTTCGCGGATCTGGTGCAGGACTCCGTGGAGCGGCTGGAACGGCGGTGGCCGCAGCTCGCCGAGATCGACTTCCTCGTCCTCGAGGTGCCGCGCCTGGACGGCCCGGCCGAGGCCTGGAGCGACGAGGCGGTGCCGCTGGGCGGCACGATTCCCTCCCGGGAGGGACGGCCGGCACGGGTGGTCGTGTATCGGCGGCCGGTGGAGATCCGCACGAAGGGGCGCGACGAGCGGGCCGCTCTGGTGCACGAGATCGTGGTCGAGCAGGTGGCCGAGTTGCTCGGGCTCACTCCGGAGACGGTGGATCCACGGTACGGGGAGGACTGAGCCGCGGTTCCGATGGCACCCGGCGGTCGTCCCTGCTGGAGGCTGCCGCCCCCAGCCCCCCGCTTTTCGGCCTGAACGGCCTCGTCCTCAGATGCCGGACGGGCTGATAAAGATCAAACCCCGGCCGGCGCCCACCAGCAACAGCTACTTCTGCAGTACCGACAAGTCCTGGTCCGCCTCCGGTACCGCCACCGTTCCGCGGTCGTCCGGCAGGGTCTGGACCGTGAAGCCCGGGACACCCTCCTCCGTCGCCGCCAGGGTGCGTGCCGCGTAGACCGGGCCCCCGGACAGTGGCTCGACCGTCAGGGCGTAGGTGCCCTGGAGGCCGCTCGGGACGGGGGCGTCGATGTCCTGGGTGGTGCCGGCCTTGATCGTGTACGTCTTCGAGACCGCAGTGCCGCCGTCGCTGCCGGCGGACGCGGTGACCTTCACCTGGGCGGTGCGAGTGGGTGCGGCGAGGGACAGCGTGGTGCCCTTTCCGCTGTTGTCGGCGGACGTCGCGCGCGTGCCCACCGGGCTGGTGGCCGGGATGAACGCCGTCTCCTGCTTGTCGCCCTTGCCCCGTACGACACGCAGCGCGGCGACCACCGGCACGGACTTGTCGGTGGGCGTGAGGACCAGGGAGCCGGCCTCGCCGCGGGTGACGGGGCCGAGGTCGACGGCGGTGGTCATGCCGGCCTTCACATGCAGCGTCTCGTTCCCGGCGGGCGTGATCTGCCCGGACGGGGAGGCGAGCCGCAGCTTCAGGTCGGCGTCCGCGTCGCCGGGCGTGAAGGCGATCAGGCGCACGGAGGTGGCGTCCTTGGGGATGCCGGGCAGGACGAGGCTGCCCGCCGGGTCCGTGGACGCGGCCAGCCAGTCGCCGCCGAGTTTGTCGTCGAGGGCCTGTACGGCGGCGCCCACGCGTCCGCTGCGGACGTTCACGTGCACGGTGAGGTTGGTCTGCTTCTCGTCGGTGAGCGTGGACAGCAGGACCGGGTCGCTGGAGTGCGGTGCGACGGTGATGCCCTCCCCCACGGTCGACTTGAGGGCGCCGTCCTTGCCGTAGAGCTCGATGTCGACGACGGCGGCGGAGTCGTCCGGGTTGGTGAGGTGGACGTAGTCGGTGCGGGCGGGGTCGGTGCTGGCGCCCGGGAACCAGAACTCGGTGTCCGGTGCGGTGCAGTTGACGCCCTGGAGGCCGCGTCCGGTGCCCGCGGCGACCTCGGTGGTCTCCTGCACCGCCCAGCCGGGCGCGAACCGGCCCTCGGCGGTGCCGACGAGCGCGGGTGTGTCGGAACCCGAGGTGTCGCCCGTGACCGGCTTGCCGGGCTCCTTGGGCGTGAGGACCGGCTTGTCGGCCTTCGGCTTGCCGGCCTTCTTCTTGCCGCTCTTCTTTCCGTTCGCCTTGCCGGTCGTCTTGCCGCTGCCGCCCGCCGCGTCGGCCGACTGCTCGGTGGCGGACTGGAGTTGGGCCGTGCCGTCACTTCCCGTGCCCTTCGTGACGGGCGTGAAGGACGTGTAGGACGTGTCGGCGAGGTCGGAGGTGCTGGGCTGCGGGCACAGCAGCGTCGTGCGTTCCACGGGCAGTTCGGCGGCCGCCTTGGCGGTGTCCGCGCCGGAGGCACCGGGCGCGGTGAGCGAGGCGAAGCCCGTGACGGCGGCGAGCGCGGCCGTGCCGGCGATCAGGGAGATGGTGGTGCGGTTCACTGCTGACTCCCGTCGGGGCGCTCAGGGTCGTGCGGATGCGGCTGCGCGGGGTCGTACGTCGGGTCGTAACCCTGCTGGTACGACGTGTCGTACGCGGTCTGGTCGTACGCCTGCTGGGCGGAGCCGCCGTACGCGTACGGGTCGTACTGGCCGCCCTGGTACGGGTCCGCCTGGTACGTCTGGTCGTACGTGCCCGCCGGGTACTGCTGGGTGCCCTGGTACTGCTCGTTGCCGTAGTTGCCGTAGTCGGCGCCCTGATAGCCCGCCGCGTCCCAGTCGCCGTAGGACTGCTGATGCGGGACCGCCACCGGTGTCTCCTCCGCAGGAGGAGACGGGAACTCCTCGTTCTGGCCCGCCTCTTCGCTCTCGGCCTCCGCCTGGGCGCGCAGGCGGCGGGCACGGCGGCCCTCGCCGGCGACGGCCTCGGCGGGTACGGCCGGTTCCTCGGGGAGGTCGTCGTCGACGTCGCGGCGCCGGCCGGGCAGGGCCAGGACGACGAGGACGACGGCCAGGAAGCCCTGCGCCCACAGCCAGGCGGTGTGGGTGATCGGGTCGTCGTAGGTGACGTCCAGCTTGCCGCCGGAGGCGGGGAGCTGGAAGCCCTGGGCCCAGCCGTCGACCGTGGTGCGGGTGAGCGGCCTGCCGTCCAGCGTGGCCGTCCAGCCGTCGGAGGCGGTGTCGGCGAGGCGCAGGAGGCGGCTGCCGGAGCCGGACGGGACCGTGGTGTGGATCTCGACGGGTCCGGCGGCGACGGGCTGCGCCGTACCGGAGCCGGAGGCGGGGACGAGGGTGGCGCGCGCCACCTCCTGGTCGACCCGCCACAGGGCGCTGCCGTCCTGCTGGCTCAGACGGGAGAGGCCGGGGGTGGCGTCCAGGACGCGGGTGGCCTCGCGGGGCGCGCCCTTGCGGACGAGGACGTAGCGGACGGCGAACTTGCCGAGCTGGTCGGCCTGGTCGGCGCCGGAGCCGGCGACGAGGTTGGCGACGACCTTGTCGAGCCTGGCGTTCTCTCCGTCGGCCGCGGCGCTCTCGGCGTCGCCCAGCCGGGCGCCGGAGCCGCGCACCAGGGTGTAGCCGACGCGGGCCGTGGAGTCGCTGTCGAGCACGAGCGTGCGTGCCTGGTCGCTGGTGCCGCTCTCCTCGGCGACGAACGCGGGGACCTGTACGGGGTCCTGCCGCTCGACCGGTCCGTCGGCGCCGCGGATCATCCAGCCGAAGGCGATGACCAGCGGGCCCGCGAGCGCGGCGAAGGCTATGAGTGCGGCCACCGGCTGGCGCCAGCCGAAACTCTGCTCGGCCACGCGCGCGCGTGCACCGTCGGCGCCGATGACGGCGGCGGTCAGGAGGGCGAGGCCGTAGACGAGAGTGGCCGGGCCGGCCCAGGTCGAGCGATTGGACAGGACCGCGAAGACGAGACCCACCAGGGCGACCGCCCAGGCCGTCCAGACTCCGAACTGACGCTCCGAGCGCAGCAGGGCGGCCAGCGCGGCCAGGACGATGCCGATGAGCATCAGCCCGCTGACCGTGCCCGGCCCGCCGGGGCTCACGCCGAGCAGGTCGAGGGCGGAGGCGGCGGAGGGCCCGTAGTCGAGCCCGGCCTGCTTGAAGAAGCCGAACGGGAGCAGCGTCAGCGACCAGGGGGCGAGGACCAGCAAGGGTGTGCCGAGCTGGGCCAGGAAGCGCAGGCCGTGGGCGGTGATGTCGGTGCGCCGCACGCCGAGCAGCGCGAGGCCGAGGACCAGCGCGACGGGCCACACGATGGGCGTGAACGCCGTGGTGACCGTCAGCAGCAGTGTGTACGCCCAGGTGGCGCGCCAACTGCCCGGGGTGCCTGACGCGTTCGCGAGGCCGCCGGCGGCGATGCCCGCGCGCGCGATGAGCGGCAGCAGCACGGCCAGTACGGCGGTGCCGATGCGGCCGCCCGCGAGCGCGCCCGTGGCGGCCGGCAGGAAGGCGTAGACGACGGCGGCCCAGGCGCGCAGCAGACGCGACTCGACGAGCGGGCGGGAGGCGAAGTACGCGGTGACGCCGGCCAGCGGCACCGAGCACACGAGCAGGACCGTGACCGCGAGCCCGGTCGAGCCGAACAGCACGGAGGCGAGCATCGCCACAATCGCCAGGTACGGCGGTGCGGACGTGGTGCCGCCGGCACCCACGGCGTGCCAGGAGTCGAGGTAGCGCGACCAGAGCTCGCTGGAGTCGGCCGGGGCGGGCAGCAGGGCGCCGCCCGCGAGCGCGCCGCCGCCGAGCAGTTCGCGGCAGGCGATCAGCGAGACGAACAGCAGGATCAGGAAGAGCATCGGGCCGGGCTTGCGGCCGATGCGCTTGAGGCGGGCGAACTGCTCGATCTCCAGGAAGTCCGCGTCGTCGCCGCCGGGCCCGGACTCGACCGCGCCGCCGTGCCGTCCGGCGCCGGAGGTCACCTCGGGGTCGGAGCGGCCGACGAGGTCGCCCGCGGCCTGCTCGACGGTGGCCCGTATGGTCGCGCCGGGCGGCGGGAACAGGGCGCGCAGTTCGCCCTTGTCGATCTGCGGTTGGCCACGCCGACGCCGTCCGGCGATGATCCGCTCGGGGCGCAGCAGCGTGCCCAGCAGGCCGCGGATCTCGTCGACCGCCTGCCCGGGGACCTTGCCCACGAGGTAGGCGACGGTCCGCAGGAGCGTGCCGAGCACGAGACGCACCAGCACCCAGGGCAGCGCGGCCGTACGCGTGTTGACCAGCAGGGTGTAGACGGCGCCTGCCTTGTCGACCTTGTGCGGGGAGGCGACGGTGCGGCCCGAGCAGTCGACGGTGCGGCGCTCACGGGAGGCGGCCTCGGCGTGCCGTACGACCGCCTCGGGGGCGACGAGGACGCGGTGGCCTGCGGCGGTGGCACGCCAGCACAGGTCGACGTCGTCGCGCATCAGCGGCAGCCGGCTGTCGAAGCCGCCGAGCTGTTCGAAGACGTCGCGGCGGATGAGCATGCCGGCGGTGGACACGGACAGCACGGTCCGGACGTGGTCGTGCTGTCCCTGGTCCTGTTCGCGGCGGTCCAGGCCGGTCCAGCGGCGGCCGGAGTTGGCGATGGTGACGCCGACCTCCAGGAGCTGGCGGCGGTCGTACCAGCCGCGGAGCTTGGGGCCCACGACGGCCACGTCGTCGCGGCCGAGTTCGAGTTCGTTCTCCACGACGCGCAGCAGCTGGGCCAGGGCGTCGGGTTCCGGGGCGCAGTCGTCGTGCAGCAGCCACAGCCACTGGACCGGTTCGCCGTGCGGGAGTTCCGGCATGTCGTACGCGTCGTCGCGCCAGGAGCGGGTGACCGGGTCCCAGCCGCTGGGCCGCCTCAGATAGGGCAGCTCGTCCGGGGTCAGGACGGGTGCGCTGCGTTCCGCCTCCTCGACGGCCTGGCCGAAGCCGGTGCGCCGGGCGAGGTGCAGCACGCGGTCGGCGCCGAGGGCGTCGGTGAGCAGCTGGGCGGAGTCGTCCGCGCTGCCGGTGTCGGCGGCCACGACGTACTGAACGGGGCGCTCCTGGCCGAGCAGCCCGGCGAGCGCGTCGGGCAGCCAGCGGGCGCCGTCGTGGGAGACGACGACCGCCGTCACCACGTGACGCGGAAACTCTGGTGTGGCAGCGAGGTCTTGATGGGCTGCCGTGTGGCTGTGCACGGACATCGAGGTACGGGCCCCGGTTCGATGGACTGCGGTGGACGTCTGTGCCCCGTGGGGGCAGCGAGCCGTCTCGGACGAGCGACCACACTATCGGCAGAACCAAAAGGGGCGGCGCGAAGCGCCTCGATGAGGGGCGGTGGTCGGGCGACGGGGGGCCACGGCGGCCCGCCGCCTGTGGACAACCCCACCTGCGACGGGCCGTTCGAATGTGTTTCGGTTGTGTGAGGGTCTCGGCCGCCGGGTCAGATCGCGGCCTTCTTCAGACGGCGTCGTTCACGCTCGGACAGCCCGCCCCAGATACCGAAGCGCTCGTCGTTGGCGAGGGCGTATTCGAGGCACTCGGAGCGGACTTCACAGGCCAGGCAGACCTTCTTGGCCTCACGGGTGGAGCCGCCCTTCTCGGGGAAGAAGGACTCGGGGTCGGTCTGGGCGCACAGCGCGCGCTCCTGCCAGCCGAGTTCCTCGTCCGCGTCGTCGACCAGCAGTTGCTGCACCAGCTCGGTCATGTGCGCCCCTCGTCTGTCTTTCGCGTCCCCGTGATGTAGCCGTTACCGATTCCGGCTGAACGACACGAGTGAAATTACAAGTGTGCTGCTCCGGGCGAGTCAAGCCGAGATCTGCTATTGAGCCCCTTATTCACTCTGCGGAACCAAGGCCATGCGGAAAGTGTTCAAATCGGCATAAACCTTGACACACAGACGAGGCCCGGCAGGGCCTTCGACCCCGCGCAGAGCCTGTACGGGGAAGGACGCCCGCAGATCCGATCTCGTTCCACGCGCACCTCGAAGCAAACCGGATCACAGTCGGATCACAGGACCGCAACGAGGTTTGAGCGCCATGTGTCCCGGGTGACGCATGCACAAACCTTTCGCCTGCGACATGAACCGGATGAGGTGAACCATGTCCCACATAGCGGGCGTCGAGTTGACAGTGAAGGTGTGAACCGCTGTCCTTGTGGGCATGCTCGCGAACTTGGCGCTCACCTCGACCCGCACCGCCGGGTCCCACGGTGCTGCCCGCGCTCGCTGTAGCTGTTGTTGCTGTTCCAGCTGTTGAGCCCCACCTGCTCCGGCTGTGGCCCTGTCGTCCGTGACGGGGCTCCCGTTCCCTCTGACCTTCTTTCACTGAGGAACCACACCCCCTTATGAACAGCGACAACGACCTCCAGATCGCCGGCGACATCCTCGAAGTCCAGCACCTGCTGCAGCCGCCGCGCGAGCACCCGGCCACCGTGGCCGAGTTCGTCGGGCTGGCGCGGTCCATCGCCGCCGACCGCTCCCAGTGGGAGCACCTCGTCGAGTACGACGCGACGACGCGCTGGTACCACCGGCTGCGCACGGGGCCGGGTTACGAGGTGTGGCTGCTGTCCTGGGTGCCCGGCCAGGGCAGCGGGCTGCACGACCACGGCCCCTCC
>NZ_JBSFHW010000089.1:0-19669 GCF_053597275.1 Streptomyces sp. NPDC001492
GATGTCGCCGGGGGCCGGATCGTGGTAGCGGGGGCGGGATTTGAACCTGCGACCTCTGGGTTATGAGCCCAGCGAGCTACCGAGCTGCTCCACCCCGCGTCGGTGCGTCCAGCGTACGGGATCGGGGCGGCCGCGGCGGGGATTTTCATGCCGCGGCGAGTCCGCCCGCGTGACCGTCGTACGACGGAGCTCGAGGACCAGGACCCCTACGGCCGCCCCGCACGTACCGGCGGGCGTCGACGTGGCTGCTGTTGGCAGGGCAGGCTGGAGGGATGCTGGCGGCCAACTGCCAAGGGGGAGCGAGCCGATGCCATTGACCGCGCGCTGGGACGGACAGGCGACGCTGGATGTGACGCTGGAGGGTCTGGGCTGCGGCGTGGTGTGGGAGGCGGTGTACCGGGTGCGGCCGCGCCCGGTCCTGGCCTGTCCCTGGTGCGGCGGGCCGATGCACGCGAAGGTGTCCGGGCGCGGCGGCCGGTTCTTCGCGCACGACCGCCGCTCCCCGGACTGCGCCGCCGCCGGCGAGACGGAAGAACACCGCAGCCTCAAGCGGGCGCTGGCCGCTGCCGCGCGCCAGGCCGGCCACCAGGTCCAGCTGGAGGCCGGCGCCGCGCACGGCGGCTGGCGTGCCGACGTCCTCGTCACCGCGCCGGAAGGCCAGCTCACCGCGCTGGAGGCACAGCTGTCCTCCGCACCCGTCGACGACGTCCTCGCCCGCACCCGCCGCTACCAAGACGACGGGCTCGGCATCGTGTGGTTCACGCACCGCGACGCGCGCTGGCTCGAGCACGTACCCGCCGCCCGCCTCTACCGCCCCGCGGCGCCGGACGGACCGTTCCGCCGACTGCACCCGCTCGTGAGCCGCTTCAACGCCGTGGCCTGCGCGGAGATCTGCGACCCGCGCCCGTTTTGGCACAGCCCCGTCCACGCCGGCTGGGACCACCCTGAGGAACGCGACCTGACCCAGTTCGTCGCCGACGTCCTGCACGGCCGCCTCGTCCCCAGAACGACCGTCACCGCCCTGGGCACCCGCTACGACGGCTGGGCCGCCCCGAAGGACGTCGAGGCGGCCGCCGAGCACGCCGCATCGACCCAGGCCGCGCCTCCCGAACCCGCATGACGCACCACCACCCGCGCCCGGGGCCAGCGGCCCCGGTCCCCGCACCCGACCGACCGGGTCCCGACAGGGACCCGGCCCCCGACCCCACCGCGGCCCCCGACAGGGGGACGCCCCGCCGGCCAACGGCCGACCGTGTTCCTGTCGACGGCTGCTCGCTGTCCGCCGCGCCGGCCCGGTATCCGCCCGGCGCGCCGGCGTGGTTGCTGTCGACGGCGGGGCCGGCGTTACGGCTGCGCGTACGGGTTTTTGACGGTCGTTCACTCCACGTGCCGGGACAGCGCCTTGTCGACGGCGCGGCTCACCAGTGTGGACATCCAGTCTGCCTGTTCCGCATGGAGCAGGACCAGCACGCCTATGGCCTCCTGCACCGTGTGCAGTACGTCTTCGTTGCTGATTCCCGGTACTGGGAGCACGCGCATTAGTTCTCTGATGATTTCGCGGCGGGTGTCCATGTCGATGGAGTTGTCGAGCAGCATCTGTTGAAGGAGTTCCAGGTAGGCATGCGCGGCTCCGGGGACACCGCTGGTGACGGCCGTGCGCAGCCACCGCTGGGCGAGGGCGACGTCGCCGCGTTCAAGGAGCTCGCGCGCTGCTGCAGCCGCGGCATATCCCTCCTGTGCGGCGTACGCCTCCTTCCGCAGCCGGTCCACCTCCTGCGGGGTCCGAGTGGCAAGCTGCCGCATGACCTCGGCGAGGCCGGCCTGCTTCTGCTCCGCGCTGAGCGTGATGCGCTCGCGTGGCATGTCGTCCTGGTGTTCGCACCTTCCCTGTTGGATCAGCGTGTTGAAGCCGATCTAGCAGGGCGGAACTGTGGCGGAATGGCGCGTGTTTTGGGTACCGGCGGCAAGGGTGCAGACCTCTACCCGGCTGGACCTGTTGACGGGGTGGAAGGACCTTGCCACCAGGGAGGCGTCGGTGGGGGTACGCCCAGGTTCTCCCATTCTGCTCGCACCGGATTACCGGGTCGACGAGCTGTTGGGGCTCTACTTCGGCAGCTCCCCGTTCGTGGGCTACACCCCTGAGACGAAGCGCAACTACGCCACTGACCTCTGCCTCTACTTCAATTCACGGTCCCACTTCGACCCACCCACATGCTGCGGATTGGCAGGGGCCTCCTGACGCCAGTACTGATAGTCCTTCAGGTCAGCGGCGTCGGCCTGCGTCCACAGCTTTCCTCTCCGCCACAGGACTCCAGGCGGGCCTGGAAGCGGGGGAAGGCATTTCGGGCCCGGCGGCCCGTCGGGCCATCAACGCAGCAGCTCATGCACCCCAGTTCGTCGGTAGCCTCGTTACCGCGCGGCAGGCCCGCAGCGTCATGAGCAACCCGGACCTGGCCGTTTATGACAACCCGAACTCGCTGCTGATGTGTGTCTACAAGGCCGACAAGGCACTCTGCCGGCGCGAGGGCACCAAGAGTGTTCCGTCTCTGGACCGCTGCGTGAACACCTGCGCGAACATCGCTCGCACCGACCAGCAAGCCGACGAACTCCGCCAACGCGCAAGCGAGTTGCAGAGAAGGGCCCGGCACGTTCCGCACGCACTCGCACAGCGTTTCCTGACTAACTCGGCCCGCTTGCTCGAAGCCGCCGACCAGCATCTCCTGACCCGCATCACTCTCAAGGAGCCCGTTCAGTGAGCCCGGCCCTCGACGAACGCGACCGCATCCGCGCCGCCATGGACCGCATCATGGCTGGTGCCCCCAAGCACTCGAACGGCGCCCTGACGATCGTGGCCCTGGCCGCCGAGGCCGGTGTTCCGCGCAACGCACTCACCCAGCGCCACCTGGACCTGAAGAACGAGTTCTACGCGAAGGTCAAGGAGCGGGGCCAGCCCACGGACGCCGAAGTGCGGCTACGCAAGCGGATCGTGAAGCTCAAAGAACTCCGAGAGGGAGACCAGACCGAACTCGTCCAGCTGCGGGCTGACCGCGAGGCCCTGGTCAGGATCGTCAACCAGCTGACCTTGGAGAACTGTCGGCTACGCCAGCAACTGGCGGCTCCCGGTCCCGTCGTCCGTCTCCTGCCCACCCAGCCCTGTCCACCGGGTTACTGATCACGGCTGAGAAAGGCCGATGGGTTTCAAGTGCCCTGTCAACAGGCGACTCTGTCGGAGAGCCGCTTTCGACAGGACTACTCGCACAGACCTGCAAAGAGTCCGCCGCCCGTCCTGCAGCTGCCCGGCCCGCTGCACCTCCCCGGCAGACGGCGCCCCGCCCCCAACCTCGCGGCCGGCGGACGCGCGGTGCTCTGGCCGCGCCCGGCGGACGCCGACGCGCCCCTGCCCGTCCGTCTTTCGTCGATGAGGTGTTGACCAGCGCTCGACGTCCTACCGAACCGCACCGCCGGGACACCGGGCAGATGAGTGCGCAAACACACCACTGTACAAATCGTGTGCAGGCCAGTGCCGGTCCCATCTTCAGATGCGGTGGTCGTAGCTGCAGAGGTATCGATAGTGTTCGTGATGGGAATGGTTGCCGGGGGGGATGAATGCGGGCCCGAGCTTTGTTCTTAGTGCTGGCGCTGCCCGTTATCAGCACGGTTGCATCGTTCGCAATGGCAGGTTCTGTCTTCGACGAGATCGGGCAGCGCCCATGGCTGTGGGGCGTTTCATCCGGGGGCCTTTTGGTGATTGGAGCTGTTGTAGCTAGGTGGCTGCGGACACGTCGACTAACGGTCCCTCACGATCCGCCGCCTCCGCCACCGGAGGCTCTCCCTAGCTGGTTTGTGGACCGGGAGCAGACCCGTGCAACAGTGGCGGCGGTCTGTGGAAGCGGAGGGGAAGCGGGCGCCAATACCTTTCTGTATGGGGCAGGCGGCGTTGGCAAAACCTCCCTGGCCAAGGCCGTTTGTGCTCACGGACGCGTACAGCGACAGTTCCGCTCCCGTATCTATTTCGTCACCATTGGTCGAGACGTCCGCAGCCGTGTGGCCCTCGCCGCTAAGGTCGCCGAGGTCACACGATTCATTACCGGCGACACCACCGAGTTCGGTGATCCCGTCCTGGCCGGACACCACCTGGGCCGACTCCTCGATCAGCGGCCTCGCACGCTACTCGTTCTCGATGATGTTTGGGAAGCCGAGCAACTGGCTCCATTCCTCCTCGGCGGTCGCCAATGCGTCCGACTGGTCACCACGCGGGACGCAGCTGTAATACCCGCAAACGCCAACCGCGTTCACGTCGATTACGTTTCTACTGTCCAAGCAAGGGCTCTGCTGTTACGGGATTTGCCACCCCTGCCTGACAATCTAGTCGAGGAGCTTCTCTCGGCTACCGGACGTTGGGCCCTACTGCTGCACCTGACAAACCGCCTGATTCACGAGCAGACGGCTCATGGCGCAGATCCTAAGGAATGTGCTGAGTGGATTCTCCGACTGCTACGTGACCAAGGTCCGGCTGCAGTAGACCACGGACTAGCTGCTGTATCAGATCTAAACGATCCCCAGCAGCGCAATCGAGCCGTCGTCGCATCGATTGAGGCCGCAACCACCTTGCTTCCGCTCGGCAGCGCTAACCGATTGGCCGAGCTCGCAATTTTCGTCGAGGACGAAAATATCCCGATGGCCCTGGCAGCTACCTTATGGAGGGCAAGCAGCGGCCTGACCGAGGAACAGACACACGCTCTATGCCAGGACATGCAACGGGTGTCCCTCATTGCGGTCCACATGCAAGATGACGGGATAATCAACCTGCATGACGTAATCCGTGATTACTTCCGTAGCTTGCTCACCCCAGATGACCTTGCACGCCTAAACTGCTTGCTGGTGGATGCAGTTGCCGCCAACCTGCCAACGGAAAACCCGCTCGCTCCTGACATGCCAGATCCGGAGCGCGCGTGGTGGCAACTTCAAGACGACTATCTCACAGACCATCTCATTCATCACCTGCTTAGCGCAGGTCGCGGTGCTGTCGCGGAGGCCGTGGCTGGAGACCTTCGGTGGGTTGAAGCACGCCTCCTCAAGCGCGGACCAACCGCTCCCTTGCAGGATCTGCTAACCGCGAACACACAGCACACCCGCAGCCTAGCCCGCAGCCTTGCTCAAGCATCTCACTTTCTCAGCCCAACGGACCCACCCCAGGCCCTCATCAGCATTCTACATAGCAGCCTCAGTACGCACTCTGCCGGAAATCATTGATCGCCACGAGGCGGTTTCTCTGCATTGACTCCGCTCGTTCACCGTTTAACACGTCCTCGCACTGCCAGGAGGGCGATTGCCAGGAGGGCGGGTTCGAGCAGGCGGGAGGTCATTTCGATGTAGTTTCCCGCTGTCGTCAGATCCTGACCGCTAGAGCGAAAAATGACAGAATTAAGCGTGATATTCATAGACTTTTCAAAACGCTTGCCCGTGAACCGATTACGGACCGGGTTCTTTGGGTCTTCCTTGTCGATTTCCAGAGTGACCCGGCCACCACCACTTGGCACCACGCCAGTAGCTTTCTGTTTGGGCGACTGCTGGGGTAGCCCGAAGGCCATCATCAGTATGATGGTGGCCAGCATTGAAGCGGCTAGCCACGCCAGCGCTCTTGAGGCGCGGAGTCCATAGCCTGACATCAGCCAGTAACCGTGGAGCAGGGCGCGTTCGGCACTTGGTGTCGCGGTTTGGTCATGCCGGCGCATTTCCATCTCGCCGTAATAGAAGTCGGCCGCTCCAGGTTCGTTTTTTCCGTCTTCGAATGCCTTGCGCAGCTGTCGGTATACCGCTGCTACGTCCTCAGGGTCGGGGGTGAGTGCGGGGTCGCCGTGATGCGCTCCGCTACGCCAGATATTAGTTGTTGCAAAATCGCCGGAGGTCTGGGGAAGCGGTTCTTGCTCATAGGTTTGAGCCCTCCAATGGTGTTCCTCAGCGACGGTCCGACGCTTCGACCACCGGACCGGCCAAATGCCGCGCCGCCATTGCAGGCCCTCAGGCACGGGAGCGAAGGAAGTTCCACCTTCCAGGCGGATCTGGTCCAGATGGAATGCGCCGGCAAAGAGGCAGTGACTCAAGTCGGTGTCGATGAGCAGGAGGTAGGCAGCGTCCACCCCCTGAATCGACCTTATCTTCACTCTCGGAGAAAGACTGGCCAACAGGCTCTCTTCCACCTGCGATCCTAGTGACGTAGCAAAGGGAGAGGCATGACTCGTGACAGCAAGCGGGGCGGAAAGAACCGCGTCAGTGAGATCGACGGCGGCATATCGCACACGGAGCGTGGCAGTTGACTCCCACCGCGTTCTAACGCATATCAGGTCATGTGCTGCAATCTGCAACGTCACAGGCATGCTGAATACAGCTCCGGAAAAGTTCACGCGTCCCGCACACACCACCGACCCGTTGAATGAGCCGCGGAACTGAGCTTCCCGAAACCATGCATCATTCACGAACCGAGTGCCACCGAAGTGAGCCTCGCGGTCAAACTGTGCCTGGAAGAACAGGACGTCTCTGGAAAACTGAGTATCAACGAACCACGCATCGCCTGCGAACTGGGCCTTGATGAAGTGGCCGTACCTGGCGAATTTTGTTTCATTGAATCGCACCGCATTCGCGAAATGTGCATCATTGAACCAAGCGTCACGCGAAAACTGCACCTTTTGAAATCGAGAGTGGGTGGTGAACCTAGCTCTCAGAAATGATCCATCGCAGTCAAATTGGGATTCGTCAAAACTGGCAACGCCATTGAATAACACGCCATTAAAGGCGGAGCCTGATTTGAACTCGACTCTGTCGAAAATGGCGTCGCTGTCAAAATTCGCACCATCGAAGCATACCTTTTCGGTGAACACCGCGTCGTCGAACCGCGCGCTTCCCTCAACATGCATGCCACCAAATGGGGTAAGCCCAACAAAATGCGATTTCTGGAATCTAACGGAACCGAAGCGAGGCTTATCGCCCTCAGAGGCACGGACGGCGTGCAGGAGGTCATCGATGAGGCCGGTTGTTAAGCGCGTGCCGCGATGATCGATGTCAGAACCCGGGCCGAGCGTGGCGAAGTAGGCGGCGCGCTGAGAGTCATTCAGATGAAATAAGCACTTCGCGTACTCCAGAACGCGGACACCCGAGCAGTCAACCGACCCCAGGGACGGATCGCCAAGTTCCTCGCAGTGATTCCACCGCGGCACGATTGGGTCCATAAACCAGTCCTAACTAAGCAGGCATCAACGACAAAAGCGCCATCGGCTCACGCCCCGTTCCAGAATCGAACGCTCGGCCACCCCGAGCAGTCCGGCCACTTTGTTCACAAGTGCGCGCGCCGACAGGCCCTTCCAAGCTGATCAGCTTCATAATTGCAGAAGACACAGGCAAGCGGAGGACCACAGCGATCCGATCAAGGGTGCCAACGAGCCAGAAACCCACGCATGTGTCATCCTTCAGCGACATTCAGTGCCAGCCATCGCTGACAGCAGTCCTCGACACCGCAGTCCAGGGTCGATCCCCAGTGTCATCCGTGACTGAAATTCTCACCTGGGCGTCGCCTTGCCCAGCGTGCTCCCCTCAGTTCGACAAGCAGAACTTGACAGGGAACCTGGGAGTTCACAGCTGCACCTCCCCGGCTCGTCGGGTGTTGCTGCAGGTGTTGCTGTAGGCGTGCATCCGCGGGTGACTGCCGCAGGGTCCGCAGCGCCTTCTTGAGGATCTTCTTCAGGTTGTCGATGCCCAGTAGGAGCACCTCGGCACACTCCTTGACCGGCAGGTCGGCTACGTACCGCAGCAACAGGGCCTGGCGTTCGTCCTCGGTGAGCTCGGCCAGCGCCCGCTCGAGGTCGACGCGCAGGTCGACGACCGAGAACAGCTCCCGTGGCGCGTCGCTGCTGGGGACCTGTTCCAGGTCTCGTGCGTCGAGGGTCAGCGTCCGCCCGCGCCGGCGCAGGTGATCGGCCAGGCGGCACTGCGCGATCCGGTACAGCGCGGCCACCGGCGCGGGGTGCGCGGGGTTTTCCGGCCACCACAGGAGGAACTGCTCGACGACCTGGCTCGCCAGATCTCCGGTGGCGTCCAGGCCCGCTTTGCGGGCGAGATAGGTCAGCAGCCCTTCGATGTGCGTCTCGTAGAACGCGGTGAACATCGTCCCGTCGACCTGCGCATGATCGGCGGCCGAGGGCTGCGGGAGGGCGTCGTCCTGCTGGCCGCCGGAGCGCGGGGCCGGGGAGTTGTGCAAGGTCACCGTCGGCGCCTCGTTCCGGACGTCGGCGCCCCGCAGCAGTCTGCCCTCGGTGTGCGAGGCAGTGCCCGGCGCCCGGTCCCGCCGTTGCGGCGCTCGACGGCGGCCCCGGCCACCAGCGCGGCCCACAACTCGTTCTCGCGCTCGCGGCGTTGTTCGCGGGCCACCTGCACCTGCGCCCATGCGCGTATCCCGATGACGACGACCGCGGTCACCGCGGTGGCCAGCCCCTCGGGCACCGGCATCCCTTGCACCGTGCTCATCGCCTCCCCACACATCGAACCCGTCTGCCACCTCCTTCATCGCACGAGCGGCCCGCCCCGGGTACCGAGCTCGCCAAGATCTTCCGGACGGGCCAGGCCGGGCAGCAGAGCCAACTGGTCGTTGAGGGACCCTGTTCAACCGGTGCCGCCGTGAGACGGTCCCGAGAGCTGGGGCAGTGTGGGGTCCCGGACGCCGTGGGAACGGGTACGGGCGATGGCGTGCCACCTGACGCGCGACTGAAGTCGGCGACCAGGGCGGCGAATTCGTTCGGGATGGCCATACGGATGCCGAGGGTTTCGGCCTTGGTCCGCTTGGATCCGGCGCCCTCGCTGGAGACGACCAGGATGGACTTCTTGGAGAGACTGGAGGAGGAGCGGCGCTCGGCGCGTTCGATGAAGTCGTTCATCTGGTTGCGGGAGCCGACGCCGCCGGCGCGGCGGTCGTGGTCTTGGCTGTCATGGCGGGCCACGGCGCGGGCCGCCTCGACTGACTTGTGCGGGCCTACTTCAACGCCGGGAACTGAGGCGAGGATCTGTGGGATGCCGGGAGAACCCCGTCGCCGTGCCGAGCCGGGCAGAGCGAAACTTGCCAGCTTCCTGCACGCCCGCCGCGACATGAGTGCGCAGGTTGGGGTCAGTGATATCTACTGAGCCTGCTGCGTCTGGTGTGCTCAAATCGGTCATTGTTTTTGTCGCGCAAGGCCTGCCTCTGTGGCCGGACTCTGGCACAGTCAATTCATGGGGGAATACGTTGAATTCACCTTCGATGACGGCCAGTCCGTGCTGCTCGAAGTCATGCCAAGTCCGCTTGGCGCGGGGAACGAAGCAGAGCCGGGCTCGGAACTGCTGAAGCCCTACGCGCGGATGCCCGGGCGTGATCGGGTGAGTCGCGCGACCCGCGGTGCCTTGCGCATAGCACTGCGGCCTCTGGTGCCCGTCCTTGAATCGGTGCGGCAGACCACCGACGGACTCGCACAGCAACCGGACGAGGTCAGCGTCGAGGTCGGGGTGCGAATCACCGATGATCTGCGACTCGGCATTGTCGGTATCAAGGGTGAGGCCAGCCTTGTTGTCAAGGCTACTTGGAAGTCTTCGGCAGGCTGAGCTCATGGAGGACTGGTCTGCGTGGGCAGAGGCTGCCGACCGGCTTCCGCTCCAGTCGTGGGTGACAGTGTATGGCGAAGGCCAGATGATGGGTGGCGGGCTCGTCGTTGCACCGGGCAGGGTGCTTACTTGTGCACATGTTGTCAGTGCTGCTGCGGGACTCCGCGAGGCCGAAGAGAAGCCGACAGACGCCCAACTCGACGCAGTACAAGTGGAGTTCCTCGTCGCGCGTGGACGCAAGTTCGGTGTGAAAATTGCGGCGTGGGAGTCCCCCCGTCCTCAGGAACACGGACAGTGGTGGGAGGGCGATCTCGCTCTTTTGGACCTGACCGAAGATGGCCCGGCCGCGGAGCCAGCCCGCTTCTGCAAGGCGTCTGCCGGCGCGACGTTGTGGACGCGCTACGGCACGGGGATGCCGCGCTCGGCCTTGAGGCTCGAGGTGTCCTCCACAGCGGTTGGGGGCTGGTATGAGATCCTGCCTGGCCGCAGCGACCTGCACGTGCACGAGGGCAACAGCGGTGGCGGTCTGTGGGACAGGGATAGTGGCCTGATGGCGGGCCTGGTCGTCAGCGGAGTCCCCGGCAGCCCACGCGCCTATGCGATCCGGACTGAGACGGTCGAGAGATTCCTCGAACGTGCGGGCATCCCCCTGCTGTACGGACCCAAACTCCTGTGTGACGGCGCGGCGCTGTGCACGGCCCGTGAGGGTCTGGCCGAGGTGCTGTGCGACGTCGTCCCGCGTCCGCAATGGAGTGAGTGGGCCTTCCAGATCGCGAACGACCTCAAGCACCTCTACCACCCGAAAGACCCGCTGCGCCTAGCGGATGTGATCGTCGCCCACGAGCGCGGAATCCCGCTCCTCGAACGCCAGCTCCCTGGCACCGTCCCCGCTCATGCGCGTCGCGCCCTCGACGAAGTCGTTGCGTCCGTGGCCGCAGTAAGAGGTGCGCGGCTGCTCACTCCTGCCGAGCTTCAAAAGCTCTGCGGCCTGTTGGGCCCGGATGCGCTCACCGAACTGCTGGCAGCCGCCAATCAAGGGCTGCGGCTCGTCGGATTCTCGCCGCGAGAGTACGGCGATGTCGAATCCCTCGTCGTGGGGCTGGAGGAACTGCCCGCGGGCCCTCGCATGGTGCCGCCATTGCTGCAGGTGGTCGAGGAGGTTGCGGCCCGGCGCGGCCCGGCGGGCCGGCAGTTGCAACGGTGGTCGGATTGGATGGCTGATCTCATCGGAGTGTCGTGGGAGGCACTCGGCCAAGTGCGAGAGATCGTGAGCCGCGCGGACCGCAGAGAAACGAGGCCGCCGCTGATCCGGGTCAGACTGCTCCGCACGCCCAGCGCAGGCCGCTACCGGTACGTGATCAGGGCCCATACCGGCAGCGGGACCCTCATTGACAGCTGGGAGAACGAGCGGACGCTCGCACCTCTGGAGGAATTGTGCGAACGGATCGCCGACGCCGTGCGGGCGCTTGCCTCGCACGGCCGACCCGCACCCCTCGTCGAATTCACCCTGGACGACGAAGACTTCGACGTGCCTGTTGACCTCTGGCCAATCTCGATACCCGGTTACGGCCCCCGCGCCCTGGGAATAGACCGCCCCGTTGTCCTGCGGGGCGTAGAGATGGCGGAGTCATGGAGTTGGCGCGACGAGCGCTGGCGTAACCGGGACACAGAGGGGTGCGGCCCCGTCGTCCTCTTCGACGAAGACGACGTGGACGAGCACATCGCCAACGGGACAACGGTCGCCTGCGCTGTCCTGTGCTGCCCTGCCGGCCGGCGCCCAGCAATGCTCAAGCTATGCCGCTTTCTAGGCCTCCCCGTTGTCCTGTGGCACCGCTCTGCACATGGCAGGCACATAGGCCGGTCCCTCCAGGGCCTCATCGGCTCTACATGGCCGCACACCCTTCCCAACGATGTGCGACTACAACGTCTGTCCGCGCGCAAGGACACTCACGTTGGAAAACATCTAGCCCTGATATGGGAAGAACCACGTGGGGACCACACTGAGGGCTGGGCGGGGCGTGTGCCGTCCGGGAGGGGGAGTGCTGCATGACAGCTGAACAGCCGACACCATTTGGTCAACCCCGACAGCTCAGACATCCACAAGAGCCCGATCCGTCACGATCGCCTCAACCCCCCACCCCTGAAAGGCTGTTCAGGGGAACTCGCGACGCGAACACATCCTTCGCCGCCTATGCCGACGACGTGGCACTACCCGACCCCCCGCCATGGCGCCGCCCCCTCAGCCACCGCGTGCGACGCCCCTACCTCATCGAGCAGCAGCATGTTGACGTGGTCAACGCGGCATTGCGCCTGCGCCGCCCCCTGCTGGTCACAGGGCGTCCGGGCACCGGCAAGTCCTCGCTCGCGCGAGCCGTAGCCGACGACTTGGACTTGGGCCCCGTACTGACGTGGCCGGTCAACACACGGTCCACGCTCGCCGATGCCCTATACCGATACGACGCGATTGGTCGGCTGCGCGAGCAGCAGCTGGAAGGCTACAGAGAGCGGGCCCGCGACGTCGGCCACTACATCCGCCTCGGGCCCCTCGGCACAGCCATCGCCACGCGGCACCGAGGGCGGCCTCGGCTGCTGCTCATCGACGAGTTCGACAAGAGCGACGTCGATCTGCCCAACGACCTTCTCGTGGTCCTCGAAGAAGGGGAGTTCGAAATCCCAGAACTATCCCGGCTTCCCGACGCTGAACAGGAGCAAGACGTCGAAGTGGGCGTGGCAGGTTCCAAGGAACGGGTGCCCGTACGCGGCGGCATGGTGCGCTGCGTCGACTTCCCCTTCGTCATCATCACGAGCAACGGCGAACGCGAGTTCCCGCCTGCCTTCCTGCGTCGCTGCGTCCGCCTCGAACTGCCCTACCCCGACGAGAAGCAACTCATCGCGATCGTCCGCGCCCACTTCACCCCGGAGCCGGGCCAGGACGACGACTGGCCGAGAGTAGCCACCCTGATCAGGGAATTCGTCGAACGCAGGAGGCTCGGAGACCTCGCCACCGATCAACTCCTCCACGCCGTGCATCTGCTGCGCCACGGCGTACAACCCGACTCCGACCACCTGCGGGAGGCGGTGCTGCGTGAACTGGGAGAGGGCGGAGCGCGCTGACCAGCCACCCGTGGCACGCCTTCAGCAGGCGCTGGCCGGGGCAGGCCTCGATCTGGGGCCTCGCGAATTGAGCGAACTGCTGTGGCTGGCGCTGCAGCTGGCAGGCAGGCGACCGGATGCAGAGCCCGCCGAGGATCCGGTGGCGCCGACGGCTGCGACCCCACCACGTCCGCAGCCGCAGACTCCGACCGGACAAGAACAGAGAACCGCGCCCTCCGCGCCGCCCCGGCCAACCCCCGCCCCCCGCTCTCCCGAGCCGCCGTCGTCCCGCCCTCCAGCCGCCTCAGAGCCGCTACCTCAATCCCGCACCCCCCGCTCTGTCTATGCCATGGACACACCCCGCAAGGGAAGCGGGGCCATGGCGATTCGCATCCCGGCCGTGGCCGGCCTCCACGGACAGCTCGACGTTGCCCGCTCACTGCGAGCCCTCGGCCGTGGCGTTCCCTCGACCCGCCGCTTCACGCTCGACGAGACTGCAACCGCCGAGTCCATCGCCGACAACCACGTCTTCGACATGGTTCTACGCCCACTGCGCGACCGCTGGCTCGACCTCGTTATCGCCGTGGACAACGGTGTCTCACTGCGCATCTGGCACGACACGACGGCCGAACTGTCCGCCCTGCTCGCGGGGTTCGGGATCTTCCGCAGCGTGCGCATGTGCTCGTTCGATCCAGAAGCGGACTGCCCTACCAACGCAGTCGACGGCCTCATCGTCGCGCCAGGCCGAACTGTCGTCCTGGTCGTGTCAGACGGCGTCAGCTCCGGTTGGCACACCGGCACAGCGCGCCGTCACCTCGCCCGCTGGGCCCGCACCGCCCACACCGCCGTACTCAACCCGCTGCCCGCCCGCCTGTGGAATCGAACGGGACTCGCCGCCCAGCGCATGACCGTCCGAACCTTACGGCCGGCGCCCACCAACCGTGAGATATCCGCTCGCGACACGCTCCTCCCACGCAAATACGCGGCATCTCTGCGGATACCCGTGCCCGTACTGGAGCTAGGCATGTGGGAGCTGAAACCCTGGGCCGATCTGCTCGCCCGCGACGGTGGGACAGCGCGACTGCAGGTGATCGATGCAGGACCGGGAGCGCGGCCCAGCCGGTTGCCACCACCACCTGAACAGAACACCGAAGAACGAATCCTTGCCTTCCGCGACGTTGTGTCCTCCGACGCGTACACCCTGGCTGGTCACCTCGCCTCGGTCGATCCGCTGACTCTCCCCGTCATGCGCGTCGTACAAGCCGCTGCAGTCCCCGGATCGAGTCCTGCATGCTTGGCCGAAGTATTCCTGAGCGGGCTGATGAGAGTAGAACCCGCACTCGACGGCATCGGCGGAACACCCGCCTACGACGTCTTCGGCTTCGAGCCCGAAATCCGCGAACTCCTGACAACGACCATACGCACCGGAAATACGCGCCGTACCCTTGACCAGGTCACCCAATACATCGCCCCCCGGCTGGACCGAATCGCGGACTTCCCCGCCCTGCTGGCGGAGCGGACGGGCACACTCGCTCTACCCCGCCGGGCAGAGCCCTTCGCCGAACTGAGTCTGCAGGATGACCGCAGCGGACATGAGAGCGCGAACGGTCCGGAGCTGAAACGGCTCGTGAGGGTGTACAGCAATTCGTCGGACGTGCCGAGTACCGGATACCTCGTAGCAGAGGGAATGGTCCTCGCGCTGGTGTCTCCAGCCCTCGGAGAGGAAGTAACGGTCGAACTGTCCGACGAAGAAGGTGCCATCGCAAGAGCCACCGCCGCGATCGAGTGGTGGCATACAACCGAGAACCACGCGGGCTTACTGTCCATTGCCCTGCTGCGCCTGAGGCGAACGGCCGGACTGAGCAGGATATCGTCGATCCGATGGAGTCGCCTCAGGGCGGGAGCGGCGACGCGTATCGCCTGGTGTGACTCCCGGGGTCCCCACAGCACGACCGCAACCGCCTTCCAAGCAGAAAGCGGGCGGCCCGGGGCGATGGATATCTTCACAGGACGCCGGTTCGCGGAGGACATCAGTGGGGTCTTCGTCTTTCAGGACGGAGCATTGGCCGGTATCGCGGAAGAGCCCTTCGGGAGGCTCGAGGCCGAGCCGCTGTCGCCGTATATGGAGGACGCGCGCTTCCGCTCCCTCGTACGCCGCGACGAGAACCAGACCTTGCCCGATCACAACCTCCCGCGCCTTGACGAGTTCGTCGACTACGTCTCCTCAAGCGCCGCCTACCAATGGCTGGATTTGTCATTGAGCCACGGCGAACAGGTCTGTGTACTGTCCGGTGTACAGGCCGAAGGGTCGGCAACAGCCTTAAAATACGCCCACGACCACGTAGGGAGTTACGACGTGGTTTGGCGAATTGTAGCCGGCACACCAGACTGGCCGACCGGAGAGCGTCCGAGGATTCCGTCGTCTCTCCATCAAATCGAGGAAGATCAGAATGCGCTGCTAATTCTGGACGGAGCGAAGGACGAGGACGACCTAGACGCCCTGCTCGACCAACTCCCTGAAACTCGCTGCCACATCGTGGTGGCGGAGCGCTGGGATGCCTCCTGGCGACAGGACACCAACAGGTTCGAGATGGTGGCAGGAGAGGACGTAATCACTCGGGCCGAGACTTGCGGCAAGGCCGTCGCCTGTCTGAACACTGTGCTCGCCTGGTACAGCGATGAGGTGCAGTTCGACGTGCTGAAACCGCTGCAGGGTTGGGCACTTTTCAGCGCCTACAACTTACGCGAGACCGCGGAGAGGCTGGCCAGAGCCGGACTTGCGCGCTGGGACAACGACGTCCTCACCACGACTTCCGAAGCTCGCTCAGCCATGCGAGCAGTCACGCGGCTGTGGCCCGATCGGGAGATGTTGCCCGATCAGACCCAGCCTGTCTCCGGCCGCGAAATCGCCATCGCTGTCCTGCTGGAGCACCATGCGCAAGGTGCCAACCCGCGCACGGAGGGAACGGCTGCGTCTCCGCAGAAGCTCACCCTCATCGCACCGCACGCGCTGGCTCTCGCTGCATGCTTGCCGCCAGGCGAAGATCACGAGGTGCGTCAGCTCTTCTTCGACGTCGGTATGCACCTCGTACGCGCAGGCAGCGGGGAAGGCGTCGCGCTGGCAGAGCGAGGCTGCAAGAACGAAGCACAAAGGAGTGATCTCGTCGCAGAGGTCCTGCTCCATCTGGATACTGCCCTGGCTCTATCCACCGACACTCCGGAACTGGGAAGTAAGCCAGGCCTCCCTGGACTACTGGAACATATTTCCGAAATCCGGAACCGCGCGAGCCGAACTGCTCTCTCCGGCCATCACGAGATCCTGCTGACAGCGGAGAGGATCCTCGGTACAAACCATCCCCTCACCCAGGAAATACGCGACCTGTTCAACGAGCGAGAAACCGGTGAATAAATCGGCCTCACAGACTGTCGCGTAACCGGTCTACCTACACAGCGACCACTACCGCAAGCCGGGACCACCCCGATGTCCTGAATGATGTGTGAGCCTGAGCGCGCAGTAATAGTGCCACGGAAACACGACAACCAATTCAGAGATCAGCCGATCTACCTCACCGCCAGCGCATGCCGACAGCGCACAACTCCGCTACCCGCTCCGGTGCGAGCCCCGCTTTCCGGGCACGGGCGTTGGCGATGAACACACCAAGCGCCAACTCGGCCCCATCCACGGTTTCAATGTGCGATCGAGGCACGTTCAAATGCCCCTCCCGAGCACGGTACTGACGGGCCGCCGCCAAGTTCGCCTCCCACTTCTGTGCCCTGCTCCGCCGCGCAACCGCCGACGGGGCAGGCTGCTGCCCCGGAAGTGGCCGGATGCCCAGCACCTCGCCGAGCAGCCACTGCTGCACGCCACTCAGCGCATCCCATTCCTGCCGCTGTACCTGCACCCAGCGCCCAATGTCCTCGCCCTGTACCAGCAGCACGCCCTCCCTCTCCGGCAGCGAACCCCCCGTCTGGCGGTGCATGCGGGCAAGGTAGAAGCACCGCTGCCACACCACCGGCCACGCCGGACACCACGCCGGATCGATCTCCTCCAGCGCCCGGCGCCGCTCCCGGCTCAGCCCACCAGTCCCAGAGCCCGCCTCCAGCCCTTCCGCCCGGTGGTCCCCGGCGCGCCGGGCTGCGGCACGCTGGTTCTTCAGCCAGATCCCAACCGGGTAGTTCTCCCAGGTGGCCTCGGTAGGGGCCAGCAGGTGGCCGTGCTCGGCGGCCCAGCCGCGGGCCGCGGCCAGACCCTCGTCGAAAGCGACAGTGAAGTGGGACCACACCATGCCGAGTTCGTCCAACTGCGCCACCCGCTCCGGGCCGAGACTGCCCTGGCGGTTCAGGCGCCGCTGGTTGGAGATCCACACCCCGAGCGGGAACCCGTCAGGCGCGGTGTGCCCGTAGGGGACGCGCAGATGCCCCTGGTCACTGTGAAACGCGAGGGCCGCCTGCAGGCCTCGCCGCCAGAACTCGCCCTCCGGCCGCAGCACCCGCGCACTGATGAACGCCGCCAACTGGGCCGGATCCCGCCGCGACGAGAACGACAGCAGCCCCTGCGCCGCAGCGCCGGCCCCGCCTCCCGTGCTCGGGCCGCCAGAGGCCGCCTCCGACCGGCTGGCGGCCTGCGGGACGGCGAGTTGCTCGACCGCCTCCGCATCGTGCGCCCGCAGCGCGGTCAGCAGCTTCGCCAGATCCTCATACGCCTTCGAGGCGAGCATCTCGTCCGGCTCCTCGCCCGGCCCCAGGAACACGGGCACCACCAGCGAGGCGATCTTGCCCTCACCCGGCTGCATCCGCAGCGCACGTCCCACCGCCTGGACCACGTCGGGCACCGAACCCCGCACGTCCGCGAAGACCACCGCGTCACAGCCCGGGGTGTCCACCCCCTCGCCCAGCACCCGCACCGACGACAGCACACACCGCTCCCACACCGCACCGTCCGCCGCACACCCCGACGAGAACTCCTCCAACACCTCCCGCCGGTGCCCGATCTTGTGCTCCCCGCACAGCCACTGCGCCCACACCGCCCCCGGCTCTGGATAGCCTCCCTCGCCGCTCTCCCACAGCGCCTTCGCCACCGCGCCCAGCCCACTCGCGAAGGCCTCCGCCTCACTCGTACGCGAGTGGAACGTCAACAACCGCCTCAACTTCTGCTCGGCCGCCGTCTTCAGAACCGCCGTCTGCAGCGCACCCAACCGCAGCCCCCGCACCGCGTCACTGCGCGCATCCGATCCCACCAGCTGCATCGCCTGCACCTGCGGGTCAGCGATGTCCACACACACCACCTGATACCGCGCGACCAGCCCCCGCTCGATTGCCTCCGACAGCGGCAACCGGTACACCACCGGCCCGAACACACTCTCGTCATCCATCGACGCCACCATCGCCGCCGACCCGCCCTCACCCCCCGAAGAGGCATCCCACAACCGCGGCGTCGCCGTCATATACAAACGCCGCGCCGCCGGCACCTTCCCCTGGTCATGCACCGCCGCCCACGGCTTGCCCAGCACACCCGACGTCCGGTGCGCCTCGTCCACCACCACCAGATCCCACCGGCCCAGACCACCCGCATGCGCCCGCTCCAACACCCCCAAGCCCAGCGCCGCATACGTGGCGAACACCGTCACCCGCTCACGGCCGGCCAGCCACGCCACCAGCTGCTCGGCATCGGTCGTGCACGGCACTTCCAACGCCCCACCCTCGCGCGGCGAGCACACCCCGAACATCGGCCCCGTACGCCCTGCCGCGCGCCACACCCCCACCATCTGCCCCAGCAGATCGAGCGTGGGCACCAGCACCAGCACGCGCCCTGCACGCAACTCCAGCGCCGCGTGCACCCCCACCAAACTCTTGCCCGCCCCCGTGGCAGCAACCACCTGAGCCCGCAGCCCGTTCTCAGGCCACACCCCACCCGGAGGCTGAGCCAACGCCCGCACCACCGCATCCACGGCCTCAATCTGATGGGGACGAAGCCGCTGCCGACCCGACACGATCTTCCGCCTTCCACGCCGCACCAACGGGGGCAGTAGCCCCTCACTACAGACTCTATCCCGAGTCACTTTGATGCAATCGCCCTATCGGACGAAACAGTGCCACGCCCTCGAGGGCCGCACCCATCACCGTCCCACCCAAACCTCACCCCTCGCGGAAACTGCCCCGGTCTTCCGCGCACGGCGGGTGCGGAGTGGGAGAATGCCCAACCCCGCACCCGCCGTGCTTCAACGGCCCGCAACCGGCAACGGGCTGAAGAGCCGTCAGGACGGGGGAGAGGCAGGTGGCGCCGGAAGCTCCACCCCGAGCTTCGCCAGACGCGACCGGATCGCACTCGGCTGCCGAGCAAACCGTTCAGCCAACTCGTCAACACCACTCCCGGAAGCGTGGAGCCGCAGCAGCAACTGGTCATCCTCCGGAGTCCACCGCTCATAGGCCCTCGGATACTGCTTGCGCACCTCGTCCACCGAGTACACCCGTGAAGCCGGCTCCGACCCCACCAGCAGCTCCACCCCGTCCAACACGGAAGAGGGAAAACTGCACACCTCAACACCCCGCAACCAGAAGGTGATTGAACCGCCCTCGAACGTCAGCAGATCCGCCTCAACATCCAGCACCCGCCGCATGACATCCGCATCCGAAGGATCAACCACAAACTCCGAGAAACGTAACCGGATCTTCCCCTGAGAAACAGCACCAGACATGCCAACCACCCTGCCCAGCACAGCGCCCCAGCAAGCGAGAAGTCGCCCCTTGTAGCCAGCCAGGCCCGCAACGCGGGCCCAAGGCAGGGGAGCGAAGCGGACCTGCCCCGAGCCGCGGAGCGGATCGGTCCCGGGCGTTCACGCCCGGGCATTCCGGGGGGGTCCGCGCAACGCGCGGACCCGAGCCGCAACGCGGCTCGGGTGGGGGGGGGCGGGGCGCGGCCCGGGGGCGGGGGGAGAGGGGGGGGGGGGCGGGGGGT
>NZ_JBSFHW010000090.1:0-18869 GCF_053597275.1 Streptomyces sp. NPDC001492
CATGCTGGTAGTCCCCCTTCAGGCGGGCAGGTAGTAGAGGTGGACGGCCTGGTCGTCGCCCTCGTGGGTCCAGTGCACGAACCACGGGCATTCGGCGTCCTCGGGCTGCCATTCGAAGTACGCCCAGTGCGCCTCCAGACGGTCGGCGGCGACCATGTCGAACGCCGGGTTGTAGAGGCAGCCGGAGACGTCCAGCTGGTACGCGTTCATCGCGTTGGTCGCGGCCTCACGGTCTGCGGTGAGGGCGATCAACTGCCCGTCTTCTCCGAGGGAGCAGATCGGCACGCCCTCCCACTCGCCCTCCAGGTCGTCCAGGGTGGGGTGGAAGCGGCCCATCGGCAGGGCCGGTACGGGCCCGACATCGTCGAGGTAGGTGAGGCCCTCGAAGTCGGGCCGGGTGTAGAAGGTGCTGCGCCGACCGTCGAGACGGATCCGGACGGAGGCGCCCTGTTCGGGCTTCAGGCCGGTGATGACGCCGGGCTTCTTCGGCGAGTCCGAGAGCTTCAGGTCGGAGTAGCGGGTGAACTCGATCCGGCGGCCGACGACCGCCTTCTGCGTCAGGCTGCTCATGCGGTGGAACCTCCTCAGGAGTGGTGGATGAAGGCCAGGAGGCCGGGGGCGGCGAACGCCAGCACCAGGGCGACGGCGAGCAGGCGGGTCGTCATGCGGGGACTACCTCCGCCCACGCGCCGCCCGGCACTTCGCGGACCAGGAGCGCGGCCGGGACACGGCGGTGCGGCTTGCCCGCCTCCTCGTGCAACTCGCCCCACAGGCGATCCCGGTAGGCCTGCGTGTCGCAGGTGATGACGTAGCCGTCCTCGCAGCGGACACCGAACAGGCAGGCGTCCTTGCGGCGCTGGTTACGCTCGTCGATGTGCGCGTTGTGCAACTCGACCGCGCGCTCCCCACCGACCTCCTCGCGCCAGGCCATCACCTTCGGCTTGTAGCGGGAGTACAGGCGGGAGAACTTCCACCGGACGGTGCCGTACTCGGCGAGCTCCGGCGCCTCGAAGCGGGGCGGGTAGTTCGACCACGTGTAGGGGAACGAGCGCTCCCACTCCACCTTGAACTGGAACGCCACCAGCTCCATGAAGTCGTACTCGGACAGCTCCGGGAGCGGCGCCGGGTGGGCCTCGATGTGCGCGGCGATCTCGTCGTAGGTGATCCGGTCACGCTGCCGGCCGTCGATGACGGCCTGCTTGCTGGTCAGCCGGTAGCGGCTGGTGGAAGTGCGGGACTCCCAGACCAGGGTGAACGTGGTCTCTCCGCGGGAGAGAACGAGCTGAGCCCGGGTCATCTTCTCGTTGGATTCGGCTGTGTTCTCCCAGCCGTTTCGACGTGCGAGGGCCAGCAGGTCGAAGCCCTTGGTAGGCAGAGCGGTCATCAGGCGGTGGTCTCCTTCGGGTTGGTGGTGCGCTGCTTGCGGGTGAACGGGAGCCGGCCGCCCGGGCCAGCCGAGGACCAGGCCGGTTCGGCCTGCACCGGCTCAGAAGGGGCAGAAAGCATGTCGGGGTGCCAGACCTCCACCCACACCCCGGAAAACCGCCAGCACGCCGCCGTACGGCCCGGCTGCGACACATCCAGCGTCGGCAGCAGGTGCCCGCTGTCCGGGCCGATCCGCTGCGCCAGGAACTGCGACTGCCGGTCCACGAAGTGGTGCAGGGCCTTGGCGGCGTCCCGGCCGCGGACCCTTGCGGACAGGTGGAGGCTGCCGTCGTCGAGGCGGGTGACCTGCCAGTCGCCGAGGAAAGCGCGCCGGTTGATGGTCCAGCCGTCACGCCAGTGCTTGACCGTCACGCGCCTGGTCGTGAGGACGGCGGGATGCAGGGAAGAGAGGCTCACGGGCGGGTCCTTCGGGTGAGGGCGGTGGTGAGGTGCGCGAGCGCGCGCGGGGTGAGCTGGAGGGCGGCCAACGGCCACAAGGCGAAGGCACTCAGAACGGCCACGGCTCGCCCCCTCCCCAACCACCTGCGGTGGCCCGCGTCTTGCGGGAGCGTCGGATACGCCGGGGCAGGCCGTAGCGATGCTGGTCGAGGCGGGTCTGGATACGGGACCAACGGGGGCATACGAGGGTGGTGCAGTCCGCGCAGTACGGGTCCGCGCTCTCTCCATCCAGATCTGGCACCCAGGCGGTAGCAGCGTGGAAGACGGGCGGGGCGGCGTTGAGTCGGGCGTCCCGTCGGCGGCGCATCCGCTCCAGGATCATCGCCTGGCTCGGCTCCACCCATGAGTGCATCTCGACGATGGCGTTCCAACGGCGGCCGTGAGCGGTCTTCTGTACGCCGCACCAGCGGCAGCCGTACGGCGACTCGAAGGTCAGACGGGTCACGGTCACGGGTGGTGCCTTCCGATCGTGGTCGGGATGGGGTGGGCCGCCCGCCGGCTGGCAGTGCGTTGGCGGGCGGCCCGGAACGTGGTGGGGGGGTGGACCGCGTGATCCCGTGCGGGGGTTTGGGGGGCGGGATCACGCGGTCCGGTGGCCTCCCCGAGGGGGGCGAGGGAGGCCGGGAGAGTGGTCTACAGGCCGTAGTGGTCGGACGGTTCGTCGACGGGGCCTTCGTGGGTGGCGCAGCCGTCGTAGTGGCGGCCGGCCGTCTGCTCTTCGGGTGTGGCGCCGCAGTCGCAGTTCATGGAGGACGCCTCAGTACAGGTAGCGCAGGACGCTGACGTGATCACCCTTGGACGCTGAGCACTCTGCGTTCAGCCAGCGGTCGAAGCGGCTGACGCTCTGGCCGAGGGAGTAGGCCGATTTGGCATCGCGCTTGTCCAGGGCCTCCATGCGCCGTTCCAGCTCGTCCATGAGCCAGCCGCGTGTGATGGTGACCGCTCGGGTGACAGGAACGGTGGAGGTCTCGTCCCAGACGGTGGCCAGGCGCTCATTGGACAGCCGGCTGATGGAGTCTCGGGCGATGGCCTCGGACTGGCGGGCGCGGTCCTGGATTGCGTTCTGCATGGGTTTCCCCCGTGGGTGGTGTGGTGCGGTATTGCCAGACTAACCCATATCCCATTGCATTGCAATGGTCGGTGCGGGATCCGGACACACCAAAGGGGCCCAGCCCCAAGGCCAGACCCCTCCGTGCGCGGCGCCCGTCAGAACGGAGGCTCGATGTCCCAGGCCTGGCCCGCCTGCGCGGCCGCGCCCGACGTCGCCCACGGATCGTCCATCCCCTCACGCGACGACGCCTGACGGGCAGCTGCGTACGCCTGCTGCTTCCCCGACCCCGACCCACCACCGGCCTTCTCCACCCGGGCCGTCGCGAACCGCAGCGAAGGCCCGATGGAGTCGATCAGCAGCGACGGACCCGACCGCTTCTCCCCGTCCTTCTCCCACCGCTCCGTCTTCAGCCGACCCGACACCACCACCTCCATCCCCTTGTCCAACGTCTCGGCGATGTTGCTGGCCACCTGGTCGAAGGCCTTCCCGTCGATGAAGAAGCTGTCGCCGTCGACCCACTCCCCACTGTTCGGGTCCTTCTTACGGGCGTTGAACGCCAACCGGACCCTCACCACCGCCTTCCCCGACCCGGCCGCGAACCGCAGCTCCGGCGCGTCGATCAAGCGGGCCGTTCCGTTCAGCGTCGGCAAGCTCACGCCGCTTCCTCCATGTCCGTCTTCGTCAGGCTCTTCACCACGGTCTTCTTCGTCAGCCGCGCGTGCGCCTTACGCACCGCCTCACGGTTCAGGTCCAGCTTCAGCGCGATCGCACGCAGCGGCAGGCCCTCCTGGGCGAGGGCGAGGATCTGGATGCCCGCCATGTCGATGACGTCGTCCACGGTCAGGCCCACGCCGGCCTCGCGCCGGATCCGGGTCTCCTGCGCCCAGCACAGCTCCAGCGCCGCCTCCCGGTCCCCGCGGCGGACCATCTTCAGACCTCGCTCACGCTGCTCGTACACGGACAGGGCGGCGGACACCACGGTCTGCCCCGTCCCCAGCCAGCGGGCGATGGACTCGTGCGAACGGCCCATCCTGGCCAGCGTCAGCAGCGACACCTCCGAGTACATCAGCAGGCGCTCCACCGACGACTCCTTCAGCGTGCGCCCGCCGGGCGGCGTCGGAACCAGCATCCGGAAAGCCCCGTAGACGGCGCGCGGCGAGGCGCTCATCCGCTCTCCTACCTCGGCCACGCTCATCTGCTGCTTCACCAGGCACCGCAGGATCTCCGCCCCGTACTGCACGGCCAGCTTCCGGGCGTCGGAGTTGTCCAGCCGGCGGGCGTGGAAACGATTCGTGGCGGTGCCTGAGGTGAGGAGCTGCTCCCGCTCGTCGCCTGTAAGGCCGCCCGCGATGCTGTCCCAGTCGTTGGTGTGCAGTGCTTTGTCGAGGCAGGCCTGCATCATTGGGCACCTGGCGCAGTAGGCCTTGGCTTCATGGATGCGCTCGGCGGGCGTGGTCTTCTCCGGCCAGAACAGGTCCGGGTCCGCGGTCCGGCACGCAGCCTGGGGGTGGCTGTCGGTGATGAGGGTGAGCGGGCGGGTGGTGAGGGCGGCCGGATTCGTAGGGCGGCCGGTGAGAGCGGTGGCGGTGGTCATGAGGTGGCTCCGGGAAGGGTGTAGAGGCGGATGATCGCGCCGGGCTCGGACAGGGCCTCGGGGTGCTCGCCGGGGAAGACCTTGCGGGCGGTGACGGCGATGATGCGGGAGTCGTCAGCGACGGCCTGGGCATCGGCGATGCCGTCGAAGGTGGAGCGGAGGAGCTTGTCGAGGTCTCCGCTGTCGCGGGTGTTGGGCCAGGTCTGACGGCGCTTGGGGGCACTGGCGGGCTTTCGGACGGTGAAGATGATTTCGGCCTCGAGTGGGCCGTCCAGCGTCGGCAGGTGCACGGGCACGTTGCCGATGTGGGATACGACGCGGGCCTCCAAGGCCGCTGCGGTGACCAGGGCCCGCCACGGCTTGACGCGCTTGGACTGTTCGACCAGGACGGCGGAGATGCGGCCGGAGGCACTGTTGCGGCGGTGTCCGGCGTACTTCTTGCTGCCCTGGGGTGCGGGGCGGCCGTTGACCACGATGGTGAGGCGGAGTTCGCGTTCGGTCTCGGGGGCGGTCATGGTCACGCGGACACCACCGGAAACTCGTCATGCGTGCGACCATCCAGCTCGCGGCCAGCCTTCTTCTTGCCGAGGCGGTACATGCCGGCCAGGTGGGCCCGGTCGTGTCCAGCGCGGATGGCTTCGCCGTAGCGGGGGCCGTCGGGGTAGGAGAGGTCGCCGGGTTGGTAGACGGTGCCGTCGTTGGCGACGGTGATGCCGAGTCCGCGGCGGGTGTTGAGGATGCGGCCCTGGTCGTCGAGTGGTGCGTCGACGCCCCAGGTTCCCCACTGTTTGAAGAGGTAGGGGACCCCGGCCAGGGCGCACTGGTTGCGGAGGCCGCGTGCCCAGTCGGGGTGCATAGGGCGGGCCTTGGCGCCGGACTCACCACCGCATACGACCCAGTCGAGGCGGGCGCTGGTGGCGGCCTGCCAGCGGCCGGGTACGCCGTAGCGCTGTCCGAGGGCGTCGTAGACCATGTCGGGCTGCTGCTTGCTGCTGGCGCTGATCCGCGTCAGGTCGATGGGACCGAGGAGGGGCTCGGCGCTGATCCAGCGGATCGCGGCGGGGGTGTCGAGGAGGGCAGGGATGCGGGTGTCGGCCCACTGCTGGTTCTCGACGGAGACGCCCATCCAAACGCCGGGCAGGGGCCACGGTGCTGCGTTGACATGCTGCTCGGCGTCGTCGGGTACGCCGGGGATGCGGTCGGGGTTGGCCTTGGAGACGGCCCACGCCATGCGGGAGCGGAAGTGGACGCCTGGGGCGTGCCCGTTGCCGCAGGTGCAGGTGTCAGTGAGGACGGATCGCATGCGCGCGTGCCGCTTGGTGAGGATCTGGTACTCGTGCTGCGGGGTGAGCGCCATGATGGCGAACACCTTGGCGATGAAGTCGGTGTCGACGTCCTTGTGAAAGAGGTCGGACTGGCTGTTGACGAAGATCTTGAGGGGCTTCTGCCAGTCCTTGGCGAGGGGCTGGGTGAGGCGGTCCTCGAGGTGGTTGATCTGCCCGGTCCAGTCGATGCGGCCGTCGGTCTTGTGGGTGGTGCCGGCGAACGCGGCGGCGATGTCCGGGTGCGGGTTGCTCTTGCGGATGTGCGCGGTGGTGATCGCATAGCAAGAGTCACAGCCCGGGCTGACGCGGTCGCATCCGATGATCGGCGACCAGGTCTTGTCGGCCCATTCGATGCTGGTGTCAGTGGCCATGAGGCTTCTCCGGGGCGGGGAGTTGGAGGTCGCGGGCGAGGGCTTCGCGGGCGGCGCGGTCGTGGATCGGGTTGTGGATGAAGCGGGTGACGATGGCGAGGCGTCCGCGGAGGATGGCGAGGTCCTGCTCGGCGGACAGCAGGCTGGGGTGGCGCTGGGCGAGTTCGCCGGCGAGCTGGTCGACGTAGGTCTGCTCAGGCATCCGTCTCACCCCGGAGCTGGCGGAGTTCTTCCTCGAGCTCGGCGACGCGCGCTTCGGCCTTCAGCCGGAATTCGTGCGGGGTGGGGTTGGTGCGGCGCTGGAGGGTGAGCGTGTACGAGTCGGTCGGTTTGTGGCCGTCGCGGAGGTCCATGGACACCGAGGGGGCGGTCTCGTAGTAGATCTCGGCGTAGTTCTCGGCTCCGCAGTCGTCGAGGACGGCGCGCATGGAGGCGACGTACAGCTCGAGGTACCAGCGGGCTTCGTCGAGTTCGACGGTGACGACGCCGTCCTTGACGGTGAGGGCCTTCATCATGGTGCCGTCGGTGAGGATCTCGGCGGCGAGGTCGCCGAGGCCGTCCATGGCGTGGTCGGCGGCCTTGGCGAAGTCGGGGCGGCGGCCGGTGCGGCGCCATTCGGTCCAGGAGGCGGCGAGCGCGTTACTGATGGCGGTGTGGGCTTGCTTCCAGCGGCGGTCGCGCTGCTCCTGTGTGAGGGTCTCGGTCACGGCTCGGGGTGCTCCTTCGGTGCGTCGGTTTCGGCGGCGCGGGCGGCGAGGCCTTCGGCGATCTCGTTCTGGTCCAGCGGCTGGGTCTTGTCGGCGGCCGCGGTGGCGCGGCGTACGCCCTCGCGGAGCTGGAGGACGACGGACGGCTTGGGCTGAGCGACGGGCAGGACGCCACGCGTGATGGCGGTCTCCCAGTCGAGTTCGTCTTCGATACCGTCCGGGTCGGCGACGGGTTCGGCGTGCGGCGTCTCGCAGTCGGCTGTGCGGTCGCGGGCTATGGCGAGGTCGCTGTAGCGGTTGATGGGCCAGCCGTGGACGGCGCCGTGGCGGCAGGCGATGTGGGCGGTGAAGACGCGGGGGGCGGTGTCGGGGTTGTCGGGGTCGGGGCCGGGGTTGTGTGTGAGGAGGGTGCCGTCTGCGAGTTGGGCGGTGGAGCCGTTCCAGGCGCGGACGGGGATGGGGAGGCGGAGGCGGGCGCTGTCGAGGGCGGCGCGGATGGCGGCCTGCTCGCTGGGTCCCATGGGGCCGACGAACAGCTTGCGGCGGACGGTGAGGGGGCGGCGGAGGTCGAGGACCGTGCCGGCCTTCTCCTCCGCCTTCTTGCCGTTGGGGTTGACCAGGGTGAGGGCCGGGATGTCGGCGGCCGGCTTGCGCGTGGTGCGCTTGCGGGCGGTGCCGGTGGCGGGCTTGGCGGCGGTCTTCTTCGCTGCGGCGCGCTTGGCCGGGGGTGCGGTGGGTTCGGCCGTCTTCTTGGCGGTGCGGGGCCTGCTGGTCATTTCCGTTCTCCGTCCTGCGGATCTGCTGCTGCGGTCGTGCTCCGGTGCTTGGTCTGGTGCTGGTGGAGGGTGATGAGGAGTGCTGTGGTGAGGCCGATGACGGCGGCTATGCCGTCTGGCCAGGTCACCGCTCGGGTACGCGGTCGATGACCTGGCGGAGGGCGGCGACGGCCTCGATGCCGTTCTGGAAGCCGTCGGCGTAGCCCTGCGCCCAGGCCGGGTCGTACGGGTCGGCCATGGAGGCGCGGGCCATCGCCGTGGCGGCGGGCAGCTTGCCGATGGCGTCGAGTTCGCCGTCGAGGAGGCCGGCCTGGTAGTTGGGGTCGTCGTCGGGGGTGGTCTGGCTGGTGTGGACGGTGAGGGCGGTCATGGCGTGGGCCTTTCAGACGGCGGGGTGGGGGGTGTGGGGTGCGGGTTCGTTGATGACGAAGTGCGCGTAGGCGGGGTCGATCTGGTCGGTGTCGAGGGTGAGGGCGTGTACGACGAGTTGGGCGCCGTGGTCGTGGCTGGTGGTGGTGTGGAGGGTCCACACGGCGGTGTGGTAGCCGGCGGGCTGGCGGTAGAGGGTTCCGCCGAGTGCGAGCAGCCACTGTTCGAGGTCGGGCAGGCTGGCGGTGACGATGTGGGCTTCGCCTGCGTGTTCGGTGATGCGGGTGTAGGGGAGGCCGTGCAGGTCGGCGGCGACTTCGGCCTTGACGGCGGCGTTGAGGGGTCGGGCGTGCATGGCGGGTCTCCCCTGGTGGTTGTTCACCCGGCCTGCGCAGCGCGGGGCGTGCGCGGCCGGGGAGTTCGCGGGTGGGTCAGGCGGCGGAGGACTTCGGGATCACGGCAATCACCGTGTGGACGCCGGTCCCGGTCTCCTTGAAGGCGCCTTCCGGCAGCGGGTGTATCTGACCCCCCTCGGCTTCCAGCAGCGACCGGAACTGGCGGGTCAGCGGCGTATCGCGGAAGGTGACGCCGTTCGACATGACCGCGACCAGCAGGCCGCCCGGCTTCAGGAACCGATGGGCGTGCAGCACGTGCCGGATATCGTCCTGGCGGGCGAACGGCGGGTTCATCACCACGCGGTCGTAGCCAGTTCCCGGCTCCGTGGCCAGAAAGTCACGGACCAGGACCAAGTTGGCGTATCCCGCGTCGAAGATGACGGACGCGTTGCTCTCCTGGACCTCGATGCAGTCGACTACGCAGCCCTCGGCGGCGACGGCGGCGGCGATGGCACCCCGGCCGGCCGACGGCTCAAGCAGCTCCATGCCAGCCTTCAGCTCGGCAAGGTCGATGAGCTGTTGGACGACCGGGGTGGGGGTGGGGAAGTAGCCGAACTGCTGCTTGGTGCTGACGACTTCGCCGGTGAGGATGACGGGCTCGATTGCCTCGGCGGCGTCACCGTCGAAGAGGTGGGCGCGCTCCTTGCGGCTCCACTTGCCGCCCGCCGCCTCCAGTACCTTGGCGGTGTCCAGGTACAGCTTGCGGTCGAGGGTGCCGGTGAGGACGAGACGGGGGCCGTCGGTCTGGGCGCGGTCGAGGACTTCGAGGACGCTGGTGGGGACCTTCATGGGTGATAACTCCTGGCGGTTTCGGGTCAGGCGGTTTCGCGGTGGCGGTCGGCGCACAGCGGGCACTGGTGGCGGCCGAGGTTGTAGCCCTCGCCGGGCTCGATGACGTGCGCGTCCGGGTCGTTGGGGTCGAAGATGACCGGGCAGTAGCAGGAACAGGCGCATTTGCGGATGTGGCCGCCGTAGGGGATGCACAGGCCTGCGATGGACGCGGCGGCGAGCATCAGGGCGAGGTATTCGCCGTTGGGGGGCTGGTCGTCGGCGAGTTCCATGACGCGGTCGAAGCGCTCCTGGGTGTCCTGGTCCAGCGCGTTGTAGTCGGCGGTGGGGGACTTTTGGGCGTGCGTCATCACGGCCATGGCGGCGCTCCTGATGAAAGGGGGTTACTCCGACAGCCCGTTGAGGGGTTCTGTCGTTGTCGGCTTGACCACAGTAACCCATATCCCATTGCATTGCAATGGTGTGCACGGGTGGGCATGAGAAAGCCCCCGACTCCCGGGCGGGGAGTCAGGGGCTACACAAAGGGGCCGGCCGTCAGGGCCAGTCGGCGGAGGCTCTCAGCTTCGCCGCGGTGCGCTTGAAGTGCGCGTCAAGCAGCTCGCTCCACGACACGTACACGACGCGCCGGGCGCCCACGTGGACGGTCTCGATGCCGTCCTCCTGGACGTAGCGGCGCAGCGTGTTGACCGGTGCGCGGTGCCCGGTGCGGGCGAACAAGGCGGACGCCTCCTCATAGGTGACCGGGTCCTCAATCCCGGGCGCGAGCGGAAGCGGGGTGTGGTGCGTTGCGGCCATTTCGGCGGCCTCCCATGACGGCGACCACAGTTCGCAGCTGACGGCGGCCGTAGCGGGTGGACCCTGAAGGGTCCGGGTGCGGAGTGCGTGAGTGGTGGATGTTTCTAGGTAGACACCCGTGGCGGGGGTCAGGTTGCGCTCATGCGCCAGATTTCCGTGCGGCGGACTTTCTGCGCGGCCAGGCGCTCCAGAGTCCAGCTGGATGTGAGGCCGTCTGGGGTACGGCACTTGGCGTGGCTGCACTGCGCCCGCTTACCCCGCTCGTCCCACATCAGTCCCCATCGCCCGCAGCGGGGGCAGGGGTGCTTGCACACCTCGTCGGTCTCGCCGAGGCGGACGAGGTGCTCGAGGCGGTGCGCCTCGAACATGGTGTCGCGGTAGGAGCGTTGGATGTCGTCGGCGTCCGCGGTGTTGTCGAGGCTCCAGTCGTACAGGTCCTCGATCCGCTCGGGGAGTGGTTTCGGCTGGGGGGTGATGGTGGTGGTCTGGTCGACGATCTCGGCGACGGTTTTGGCGAGGTAGTCGATGACGCCGAGGTTGAGGGGTGCGCCGGGGGTGGTGGAGGCGGTTCGCCGTTCGGTGGGCCCGTGTTGGGGGTGCTGCCGCAGGTCTTCGCTGTTGAGCAGGCGGAGGGCGCTTGCTGCGTCAAGTGCGGTGTTTCGGCCCATCTGGCGTCCCCTTCCCCATGGCCTGCCCCGGGGCGCGTGGTGGGGGCACAGGGCTGTGCGGGGCGCGCGCCGGGTTGGCCGGAAACTGCTGATTCCGGGTGTCCGGACGCCCCATCCTGGCACGGGAGGTACAGGAGGTGAACGCACTGTAAGAAACGATCAACGGCCCGTGCGTACTGTTACGCATCCGTCACTTTTGTGAAGAAAGCGCAACCCCTGGCATATTCAGACAATCTTGACTGTGAGTCAGTCAGGCCAGCAGCCCCGGCGCGGTCATCATGCCCTCCAGCATGGCGTCCAGGTCCGAGAACGCTTCCTGCCCGAGGATGCCCTGTTCGTGGGCGCCGCGGAGCATGATGCGCACCGCCCGCAGGGTGATCAGGTAGTCCTCCGCACTGTCCGGATCGGTGAGGCTGCGCCCGTGCTTGGCGAACAGGTCCTCCACGACGGCCGCCAGCTTCTCGTGCGGCGTCAGATCGGACGTGGGCTGCTGCGGCACGTGCGGACGCTCCCTGCGATCTCGGCGCGGGGGGCGGGCCGCCGTACTGCTGTTGCGGATGAGAGGGATGACCGTTGCGGTCAGGGCACGGTCGGGCCCGGGATTGGCCGGCTCTGCTGCGGACATAGGGGCGTCTCCGCTCCTCCGGCAGATATTGGGAAGGGTCCTCGTACGACCCGGGAGAAGTCGGCGTGCTCCCGGGCCTGGTCCCGCAGCGCCCGGCTGCCAGTCCGGTGTGCGGGCTGCCACTGTTGCACCTCCGTGTGTGCGTGGGTAAGGGATGACTCAGTTTTCACGTGTCCCTGACGCATGATTGAGACATCTTGGGCCTGAGGGTGACTGCCCGTGGACAGGATGCCTGCACACTGTCGTGGGATGGTGGGGGCCCGGTGAAGATCCTGGGATGGTCTGGACCGGTGGTGGCCCGGGAACGGGCATGAGAAAGGCCCTCCACTTGGCGGGGCGGGATGTTGCCGACAACACGCCCCGGCCGGGAAGGGCCTCACAACCTCATGCGGCGGGTGCATGCCCCGCTCAACACGGCGATTGTAGCGGCGGACCTCACCACGCGGGGAGGGGTTGTTCCCTCTGGGGCGGGGCCGGCGGTCGCAGGAGGGGGATGGCCGGGTTGTGGGGGGTGGCTTGCGCGTGGGCCGGGACCAACCGTGGTGGGCTGCGATCCACGCACGCCGTCCCGGCCGTGCGGCCGCCAGACCCCAGGACTGGCAGCGCTTCCACCCAACCTCTGGATATATGCGCGCTCAAGGGGGTCGGGGCGTAGATCACGCGTGTGGGTGACTCAGAAACCCCGGCAACGCACCCGTTTTCGACCGAAGTTGACCGTGGACGACCGTGCCCCGCACGCCCGGTTCGTACGGGGTGTGCGGGGCACGGTGCGCGTGCGTCAGGAAGCGTGCTCCGGGGCGACGTTCAGGCCGCGCTCGGCGGCGTTCTTGTTCATCACCCGCAGCATCTCCGTGAAGGCATCGACGGGCATCCTCCTGATGAGGTGCCAGGCGACGACGACGCCGTTGTCGTACGGCAGCGCGCGGCCCTCCGGGAGTGCCTGGTCCGCTTCCGCAGGTTCAGCCCGGGGCTCGGGTACCTGCTGGTTCTCGGGCTCTTCCGCGTCGAGTGGCGGGGCCAGTTCTGTCGGCCGGGTGTCTCCTTGTTGGTTTACCGCGGTAAACCGGTCTGGCTGCGGAGTGCCGTTGGCGGCCGCCGGTGCGGGCGGGGGCGGCTGCTGGTTTACCGCGGTAAACCGCTCCTGTGGCGCCGCAAGAGCCGGTTCGGGGGCTCCGGCGGTCTTCCACCGGTCCGCCGCCTCCTTGGCCGCCTTCCGCTTGGCGACCTCTTCCTCCCACGCCACGTCCTGCACCTCCGCGGGCAGGCCGGCGATGTCCCGGGCCACGCGTACCGGCATCTCGCCGCTAGAGACGAGGTCCTGCAAGGCAGGGGTGAGCTTGAGGAGCTTGCGCTGCTGGCTGACCCAGCCTTTGGTCCTGCCGTAGTAGACGGCGACCTGGTCGGCGCCGCCGAGCTGGGTGACCATGATGTCGATACCCAGGGCGCGTTCGATGGGGTCGAGGTCTTGGCGGTCGTTGTTCTCCGACTGCACGGCGTCCAGGAACGCGGCGCGGGAGGCGGCTACGTCTTCCTTGTGGACGACCTCGAGGGCGGGCCGGCCCGCGAGTCGGGAGGCGCGCCAGCGGCGTTCCCCGTTGGCGATGACGTAGGAGGCGTCGCCGACGTGCTCGGCCTCCTCGGGCCACAGCTTGAGGTAGGCCGCGCGGGAGACGACGACCGCGGGCTGCAACTGCTCCTTGGCGAGCTTGGCCCCGAACTCGCGGAGCTCCTCCTCGGTCCCGAAGCGGCGCCGCGGGTTGAACCGGGTGGGCACGAGACGGTCCAGTGGCAGGAACATCAGCAGTGGCTGGCTCTGCCCGGGGACGTCCTCGACCGGTGCGCCGGCGAGGGAGGCGAGGCTGGTGCGGCGGCCCATCAGCTGCGACCCCCGTATCCGCGCTCCAGAGCGAGGCGGTAGAAGTCCTCGCGTGCCTCCATGGCGACCCGGTTCTTCGGGTACTGGGTGACGACCTGGCCCTCGAGGGAGGCTCTCGTGTGGACCTTGTAGCGGCGGATGACGCTCTGGGTGCGGGGCCAGCCCTGGGCGTCGATGAAGTCGTTGGTGTCGTCGAGGTCGGCGTGGCCGTCGCGGGGGTCCCAGGCGTTGACGACGACGTTGTACGGGATGCCGCGGGGTTTGAGGACCTTCTCGATGGTGCGGGTGGTGGCGTCGAACACCAACGGCTCAGGCGGCATGGGGACGAGGGCTTCGTGGGCGACGTCGAGGGCGGCGAACAGGAGGGCTTCGTTCTCGATGTTGCCGGGGGTGTCGATGAAGACGTAGCGGTAGCCGCCGTTGGGGTCGATGCCGGAGCGGCCGAGGCTGTAGTCGACGACGGCGCCGAGGTTGACGGTGGCGGTGGTCTTGCCGACGCCGCCCTTCTGGTTGCAGACGACGATGATCCGCGTGTTCTCGCCGAGGTTGGCGAGGTTGCGGATGCTGTTGGGGTCGTCGTGGGCCTGGGCGAAGTCGAAGGGGAGCTCGTCGCCGACGCGGTTGGCCCACCAGACGGCGGATCCTTGTGGGTCGGTTGAGACGACGAGTACGCGTGATTGCATGATGCTCCGTGTGCTTCCCGTGGGTTCCGGTACTTCGGGCAACGGGCATCATTCCAGACTGGTGGCGGGCGGTTGGTGAGGCCTGCCGGTTTACCGCGGTAAACCGGCACCAGGCGGAGCCGCATCCTCCGATTGGTTTACCGCGGTAAACCAGAGCGGCCGTCAGCCCTCCTCGTCTTCGTCGTCCTCAGCCAGGCCGATCCCGTCGGGGTACTGGGGTTCCTGGAACAGGTCGTGCCGCTCCCACAGGGGTCGGGGCACTATCGGCCGGGCGGGTGCGAGCGCGCCGGGGAGGCGGTTCGGCGGGAGTGTGGTGGTCTTCATCGTGGTTCTCCTCAGTCGCCCATCGGGAGCATGCGGCGCACGTGCGCGTAGTTGTCGAGCCAGGCCCGTTCCTTGGCTTCCTGCTGGCGGTGCCACTCGGCGTTGTACTTGAGCCCGGGGATGGGGGCTGTCTCGGTGGGCGGGTCGGCGAGGGCGAGCATGCGCGGCTCCGATCGTGCGCGGGTGATCACCTACACCGTGCATCAGATTCCGCGCGGTGTTGCCCCCGCTCAGTCCTGCACGCGCCAGACGGGGATGCCTGCGGCTTCGGCGCGGCGGATGCAGTCGGCGGTGCCGTGGGAGTCGTGCGGGCGTGCGGTGCGGCACTTCGGCAGGGTGCACGGGGTGGCGGCCGCGACGAACAGGAGCGGGTGTTCGTCGACCATGCCCTGGTTGCGGCGGTGGCCGGCTTGGGGGCAGTAGGTGGTGTCGCGGCGGGGCCGTCGGTGCCCGGGCTTGCAGTCGGCCGCGCACGGGGCTTCCCAGTCGGCGGGCCGGTCGCGGACGAGGATGCCGTTGTGGATGGCCCAGTCGCGGCCGATGGTGTCGGCGCCCTCGGCGCAGCCCTGGATCAACTCGATGCCGGTGTAGCCGTCTTGGAGGGCGTCGTGCCACACGTCGAGGAGGGTGTCCTCGAGGCGCCCGCGGTCCGGGTACAGGCGGCTGCCGGTCAGGCCGATGAGGGCCACAGCGCCGTTCATGCGACGTCGAAGGCTCGGCGCGGTGTCTGTCCACCGCGGTGTTGTCGGGCGTAGGCGCGTGCGCGGGCGAGGGACTCCTCCATACTGCCCGCGGCCGGGCTGGTGGTCTCCTGTGTCCAGACGGCGTCGCGGTGTTCGTCCTCGGGCTGCCGGTTGGCGCGGAGGGCGGCCTCCTGCCGGGCCATGGCCTCGGCCACGTACGGGTCGACCGCGGGCGGTTCGGGCCGGTGCTCGAGGGCGACGGCGCGCGCACCCTGATATCCGGGGCAGCCGTCCTCCCGGGTGCGTACGGGCGCCTCCGGGGTGACGGCCGGGGCCTGCTCGGGTGCTATGTCGGCGCGTTCCGGGGTGCCGCCGGGGGCGAGGATGCGCAGGGCGCGGACCGTACGGCCGCCGGTCTTCTCGTGGATGCGGCGCAGCGTCTGCGCCTGGAACAGCCGGAGCTGGGTGGCGTAGGCGGGCGAGGCGGGGCGCAGGTGGAGGATGCCGGTGTCGTGTTCGAAGCGTTCCGCGGTCACCTTCCCGACGAGTTCGGGGGCGATCGACGGCCATTGGTCGAGGATGCTGCCGCCGGTCTCGGGGGGTTCCCAGCCGCGGTCGCCCATCATGCCGGTGATTGCGGCCGCCAGGCCGATGGGGTCACGGCCGCCGGTACGGGTGACGCGCCGGCTGGGTCCGGTGCGCTTCTTCTGCTGCGGGGCGGGCTGGTTCTTGGCGGCGGCGCGTGCGGCGAGGAGGGCGGAGCGGGCGAGGTCGACGCCGGACAGTTCGGGCTCAGCCATCGCTGGCCTCCGCTCCAGGCCGCCGGTCGATCGCCTGCACGTGATCCACAGCGACGGCCGCTACCTGGATCAGCTCCTTGCGCAGGTGGGTGAAGTCGCCGCGTGTGCTGCCGCTGGTGAAGTTGGCCTCGTTGGCCGCCTTGGCGGCTTCGCCGACTTCCTCTGTGAGGATCGAGATGTGCTCGAAGTCGTGCATGTTCTGCACCCCCCACTTCTCGTCCTGCCGCTGCCGTTCGGCCACCACGGCGTCCAGAACCCGCTTCAGGGACGGGTCGATAGGCGACAGCACAGCCAGTACGGCGTCGGCGACTTCTCCGGCGTTGACCTTGGCGGCTTCCTCGTCGGAGAAGTTCATAAGGAACGGCGTGACGACGTCGGCGATGCGATCACGGAGTTCGGTCTGTTCGGACATGCCGGGTCTCCTGTCAGAAGGCGGGGGCGAGGACGGTGTTGGTGCCGAGGAAGGCGGCGAAGTCGGCGGCCGCGTCGGCGTCGGTGTGGGCGGCTTCAGCCTCACGGGCAAGGTCGGCCCAGCCGTTGGCGGTCGCGTTGCGGTGGAGCTTGGCGAGGCCTGCCTTGTGGGCCGCGAGGAACGACTGCTGCTGGCCGATGGTGGCGCGGAAGGCGCCCTCTGCCGGGTTCTCCAGCTCGTAGCGTTCGACGGCCTGGGCGCGCTTGTGGTCGGCCTGCTGGCGGTCGGCGAGGACGGCCCGGATGTACGCGGCCGGCCGCTTGGGCCGCCAGCGCTCGCCGGTGCAGAGGCCGTTGAGGTAGGCGGCGATGCCGTACGCGTCGAGTCCGCGGTCGATCAACGGGCGCAGGCAGTAGGCGAGCGGGCGGAGGGGCACGCGCTGCGTCCAGTTCACCAGGGGGCGGACTTGGGCGGCGATGCGGATGTCCTGGGCGACCTGGAGGGCGTGCCTGCCGCTCTTGCTGCTGCCGTTGCTGCTGTTGGACCTCTGCTGCGGGATCGATGCGCGGTCTCGGCTCGCGGTCTTCCGCGAGGTGTAGTTACTACCCCCCACCATCTTCAGCTTTCCGTCTTCCTCTACCCAGGTAAGGGAAGGGGTCTCAAGGCCCGAAGATCCGGAGTTATCCACAGCCGGGTTACCCGGGGTATCCACAGGGTCCTTTGGGGCGGCTTTGGGGGAGGTCTTGCAGTCCCGCATGTCGATGACGATCCGCGCGCTGTACCCGGCACCGACGATCCGGTGCCCCATTGCGTCGTCGTACGCGGCGGGGATGACGGCGGCGTACTCGGTGGCGGTGGCGGCGTAGCCCTTGAGACCCATCGCAGCCCGTACGTTCTTCCGGCTGCCGTGCTGGACGTAGGCGAGCGCGCCCAGCTCCCGGAGGTAGCCGACGTGCCGGTACAGGTTCGCGCGGGAGATCCCCGTACGCGTGACCATCTCGGCTTCGCAGTAGCGGACGTGGCCGGTGCTGTAGTCCATGCGGGCGGCGAGGTCGTCGGCGACGCGCTGCGTGGTGGCGTTCGCGCGCGGGTGGAGGCCGGCCCCGATGAGCCAGCGGACCGCGGCGAGCCACTTTCGGGGTGCGCTCCAGCGGGAGGCGGTGTGGGCGACCTCCTGCGCGGCCCCGTACACGAGGGCGCCGGGTGTCGACTCGTCGACATTGCGGAGGGGTGATTTGCCCCGAGACTGCGGCGAATCGGATGCGTCAAGCTGACAAGAGGGTGTCGCGTGCTGCACTATGTACCTGCCGTCCTGCGGACATGCAAAAGCCCGCTCGGTGGTGAAGGTGGTTCCGACCAGAACCTGAACTCGCTCGGATCTCGGACCCGGTCGCCAAACCGGATCAGAGGCTCAGAGCCTTAGCTCGGTCGCCAAAACCGAGCCGTTGCACAAAGGCCGCAGACGGTGCGCCAACACCAAGCGGCCAGGCGGTTGAGGCACACGGCCTCCCGCCCGACTACGAACTACGTCATCGAATCCCCCTCAACGGGTGGGGTCTGCCATGGCTGGGCCGCCACGGAAATTGGGGCGCTCACGCGGCGGGGGCGAGGTCGGTGAAGCAGCCGCATCCGCCTTCGTCGAACAGATCGAGCTGTTCGGGCTGCTCCTCAATACGGCGGCGCAGATCAGCCAGCGTGAGTGGCTTCGTCGTGCCGCCAGTGCGGTCACGGAGTATCGACACGTCCTTGCCGAGCTTGGCGCGCATGCGCTGCTCGAACGCCTCATGCTTCGCGTACAGCTCCGGGAAGACTTCCAGCAGCCGCACCCACTGCCCTACGCCGCCCTTGACGCAGGCTCCGCCGCAGTTGTTGTGCGCAAAGCCGAGCTGGTACAGCCGCGGGTCGGGCAGTCCGGCGGCGCGGGCCTCGGCGCGCAGCTGCCGCTTGTCGAAGTACGGGGGCTCGGTCAGCGGGTACTCGACGGGCCAGGGAGCCCACCCGGTCCGGTTGCCGGGGATACGGTGCGGCTCGGTCCAGTCGAGGCCCACGTACAGCACGGTGTCCGCCGGGTCGGTGTTGGCGGTCAGCCAGTCGCGGCAGGGCTTGACCTTCAACTCCAGCGAGCACTGCGCGATGCGGGTGTTGCCGAGCCACCGATTGTCCTCGAACACCTGCATCGGGTCGCGCTCGCGGGTGTCGGCGACGCGGGTTATCGGCACGCCCAGCTGAGCGCTGGCCGCGTCGTTGAACTCGTACAGCCCCTCGTCCTCGGCGTTGGTGTCGGCGAACAGCAGAACCGTGCTGGCCGTGCCGTGCTCGGCGATGACATGGCGGGCGGTCGCCCAGGAGGTAATGCCTCCCGACCACATCACGACGTGCTTGACCTGCTGCTGCTTGAGAGGGGAGATGGTACTTGCGCTCAACGGCGGTGTGATCTTCACGCCGGAGTCGCGGGTCCCACTACCTGTCCGTCCCGGGGTCCGGGTACGCTTCGTCATGTCGACGCCTTCATTCGCTTGGTCGCGGTGTGGTGTCGTCAGCCCTCGCGTTCCGGCTTCGCAAACCGGGACCGCCACCACGGTGGCAGCGGGGGCTTCCGACTTTGTCGGAGTGCGTCCTCCGCCCAGCCTCGCAACTGACTGAACGTCTGACGCTAGGCGAAGCCTACCCGCTGACGTGCCCATCTGTCTCAGCTCCCTTCCCCCGTGTCGTTGGTCCGTTTGTCACACCGCAGTTCACGCG
>NZ_JBSFHW010000091.1:0-18334 GCF_053597275.1 Streptomyces sp. NPDC001492
GGTTGGTTAATGTTTTTAATAGGTGTTATATTCATATCTTCCTGTCCCCGCTACTGCAGTCGACGGCCCGGATCCTCAAGGATCCGGGCCTTCGTGATGTGCGAACGCATGTGCCGGTCAGGGGGATCGTCATGCCGCCTCCGGGAGTTGGGGGAACTGTGTTTGACTTGTCTCTCTGTGGGCATGTCGACAAAACGCTGAAGTGACCTCACTGGCTGCGGTATACCAGGTGTACCCAGGTTGCAGGTGGTGCGACGATGGACGTTATGGGGGACAAGGCAACTCTGTTCGAGACAGGGCGATTTGTGCAGCCTTCCGAACCGGGCGAAGCCGGGGAGGTGGCTGAGGAGGCCGTCGAGGAAGTTCGTCAGAGGCTCGCCGCCGAGGCCGGCGACGTCGAGGCAATGAGTGTCCTCGGGGCCATGCTGCTGCGCCGTGGTGATCTCGACGGAGCCGAGCCCCATCTGCGTGCCGCCACCGCCGCGGGGGACCGTGCCGCGGCCAACAACCTGGGAGTCCTTCTCCACCAGCGCGGATACGCCGACGACGCGGCCGGCTGGTGGCGGATCGCCGCCGTCGCCGGGTCCGCTGCCGCCGCACATGCGCTGGGCCGTCATCACCGCGAGCGCGGGGACGAGCCCGCCGCCGAGTACTGGCTGCGGCAGTCCGCCGAACAGGGGCACGCCCTGGGCGCCTACGCGCTCGCCGACCTGCTGGAGCACCGAGGGGACAGCGGAGCCGAGGACTGGATGCGGGCCGCGGCGGAGCGCGGGCACCGGGAGGCGGCGTACCGCCTGGCGCGCGCACTCGACCGCAGGGTGGCCCACCAGGGCGAGGACGAGGCCGACAACGGTGTCGGACTGCTGGCTCAGGCCGAGCAGTTCTACCGGCAGGCCGCCGCGCGCGGACACCGGCGGGCCGCGCTGCACCTCGGCGCGATCCTGGAGAAGCGCGGTGAGCTCAAGGAGGCGGGGCGCTGGTATCTGACGTCCGCCAAGGACGGCGAGGCGCGCGCGGCCTGCGCGCTCGGGTTCCTGCTGCGGGACGCCGGAGACACCGAGAGCGCCGCCGTGTGGTGGCTGAGGGCCGCGCAGGACGGCGACGGCAACGCCGCCAACGCGCTCGGCGCCCTCCACGCCGAGCGCGGGGAGACGCAGACCGCCGAGCGCTGGTACCGCGCCGCGATGGACGCCGGCGACGACAACGGCGCCTACAACCTCGGGCTGCTCTGCGCCGCGCAGGGACGGACCGCGCAGGCCGAGCAGTGGTACCGCCGGGCCGCGTACGCCGGACACCGGGAGGCGGCGAACGCCCTGGCGATCCTGCTGCTGCAGGGCGGCGACACGACCGGCGCCGAGCCGTGGTTCTCCAAGGCCGCGGAGGCCGGGAGCGTGGACGCCGCGTTCAACCTGGGCATCCTGCACGCCGGGCGGGCCGAGGACGAGGTCGCGCTGCGCTGGTACGAGCGCGCCGCGGCCGCCGGGCACACCGAGGCGGCGCTTCAGGTCGGCATGGCGCGGCTGCGGGACGGGGACGAGCGCGCGGCGGAGCGGCATCTGCGCTGCGCGGCAGGAGGCGGCAGTGCGGAGGCCGCGTACCGGCTGGCGACCGTCCTGGACGCCCGGCGGCCGCCCGCGCCCGCGCATGAGCTCGGGGAGTCCGTGCACGAGAAGACCGAGTGCGAGGAGTGGTACGAGCGCGCGGCCTCCCAGGGGCACCGGCGGGCGCAGGTGCGGGTCGGGATGATGGCCGCGGCCCGCGGTGACGTGGTGGAGGCGGCGCGGTGGTACCGCACGGCCGCCGAGGCCGGGTCCCGCAACGGAGCCTTCAACCTCGGGCTGCTGCTGGCCCGCGAGGGGAGCGAGCCGGAGGCGGCCGTGTGGTGGACACGGGCCGCCGACGCGGGGCACGGGCGGGCCGCGCTGCGGCTGGCCCTGGTCTACGCGCGTCGTGGGGAGCTCGCGGAGGGGCAGCGGTGGGCGGACCGGGCGGTGTCCCTGGGGCCGGCGGAGGTGTCGGAGCGGGCGGCTCGGCTGCGGGACGCTCTGCTGGAGGAGCTGTCGGCGTAGTGGCCCGCGGTGGGCCGCCCGCCCTGAGGGCTGCGCCCCCAGACCCCGTCGGCCTGGACGGCCTCGTCCCCAAACGCCGGACGGGCTGAAAATTCTGACCTGCGCCGGGCTCGTCGTAAGCGATTTGCTTCTGGTCGCGGGCTTCACGTAATGTTGCGTTCATCGACGCGGGGTGGAGCAGCTCGGTAGCTCGCTGGGCTCATAACCCAGAGGTCGCAGGTTCAAATCCTGTCCCCGCTACTGAAGGCCGAGGGCCGGAATCCAGTGAATGGATTCCGGCCCTCGGTGTTTCCGTGCTCTTGGTGTTTCCGTGCCCTGGGGTGCGGAGGCTGGTTACGCCGCCGCGCAGTTCGGGCAGATGCCGCGGTACGTGACCTCGACGTCCGAGACCGTGAAGCCGAAGCGCTCCGTGTCGGGGAGGTCGGCGAGCGGGTTGCCGCTCGGGTGGACGTCACGGATCGCGCCGCACTGGGCGCAGACCAGGTGGTGGTGCGGCCGGTGCGCGTTCGGGTCGTACCGCTTGGCGCGCTTGTCGGTGGAGACCTCGAGCACCTCGCCGAGGGAGACCAGCTCGCCCAGCGTGTTGTAGACGGTCGCGCGGGAGATCTCGGGCAGCTTGGCGACGGCCCGGGAATGGACCTCGTCGGCGGTCAGATGCACATGCTCGCCGTCGAGAACCTCGGCCACGACGCGCCGCTGCGCGGTCATCCGCCATCCGCGTCCGCGCAGCCGTTCCAGAAGGTCGCTCATGAAATCCAGCCTAACAGCAGGGGGACCATTTTCCGAACAGGTGTGAGTTTGGATCGCTGCTCGAATTGGACTCGGTCTAACCTGGTCTCCGGTCCCCCTGCGTGGTCAGGCGGGCACGTGCTGCCGTGCCGGTGCCCAGCAGCGGATGATGTCGCGGACGGAGACGATGCCGGCCGGCTCGCCGTGGTCGAGGACGATGAGGTGGCGGAAGCCGCCGTGGGCCATGGCGCGGGCCGCCTCCTCCAGGGTCCAGGACGGGGCGGCGAAGACGACGTCGTTGGTCGTGTGGTCGTGGGCCCGCTCGGTGTCGGGGCTCTGGCCGAGGCCGACGGAGTTGAGGATGTCACGTTCGGTGAGGATGCCGATACCGCCGGCCTCGGGGTCCAGGACCAGGGCCGCGCCGACCCGGCGGGCGGACATCAGGGCTGCGGCCTGGCGGAGGGTGTGGGCGGGGCCGATGGTCAGAACCACCGTACTCATGGCGTCGCGGACGAGCATGGACGGAGCCACCTCCTAGGGAATCCGGCGCTAGTTCCAGGATTCACAAGTTCACAAGTGGGGGGACTCTCAGGGTCGCAGGTAAAGCGGGGGTCAACAAGAGGGCGCGTGCGGCCAATTGAGGGCGCACGCGCTCATCTGTGCTTTTGCGGGTGCTCCTCGGTAGCGCTCGTCAGTAGCGCTCGTTGAGATACCCCAGCAACTCGTCGTGCAGCAGGCCGTTCGAGGCGGCCGCGTTGCCGCTGTGCGGGCCCGGGCGGCCGTCCAGGCCGGTGAAGGTGCCGCCCGCCTCGGTGACGATGATCGTGTTGGCGGCCATGTCCCAGAGGGAGAGCTCCGGCTCGGCGCAGATGTCGACCGCGCCCTCGGCGACCAGCATGTAGGGCCAGAAGTCGCCGTACGCGCGCGTGCGCCACACCTCGCGGGTCAGGTCCAGGAAGCCGCCCAGCCGGCCCTGGTCCTCCCAGCCGGTCAGGGAGGAGTACGCGAAGGAGGCGTCCGACAGCTTCGCGACGCGGGAGACCTGCAGACGGGAGGCGGAGGAGAGGCTGCGGCCCGTGAAGGCGCCGTGGCCCTTCGCGGCCCACCAGCGGCGGCCCAGCGCGGGCGCGGAGACCACGCCGACCACGGGCTCGAAGCCGGTCTCGCCCGCCTCCATCAGGGAGATCAGGGTGGCCCACACCGGGACACCGCGTACGTAGTTCTTGGTGCCGTCGATCGGGTCGACCACCCAGCGGCGGGGGCCGGTGCCCTCCAGGCCGTACTCCTCGCCGAGGACCGCGTCGCGGGGGCGGGCGCGCTGGAGCTGGCCGCGGATGAGCTCCTCCGCCGCCTTGTCCGCTTCACTCACCGGGGTCATGTCCGGTTTCGTCTCGACCTTGAGGTCGAGCGCCTTGAAGCGGGACATCGTTGCCGCGTCGGCGGCGTCCGCGAGGACGTGGGCGAAACGGAGATCGTCGAGGTAGTCCGGCATGGAACGAACGCTATCCGGCGAGGTCGCGGTGGGGCCACCAGGCCATGCTCACGGTTTGGCGGCACATTGCTGCCCTCGGGGGCGGCACACGGCGGCCGGGAGGCGCCCCCGCGTGCGCTCGCGAACCCTTGACAGTGCCCTTGTGCGCGTCAAATCTGGGCGCAGAGCCGCTCGCCCCTGGGAGGCGATGATGCCTGCAGCGCGGGAATCCCTACTGGACGCCGCGTACACGGCGCTGGCGCGCCGATCGTGGTCCGCCGTACGGATGGTGGACGTAGCCTCGGCCGCCGGAGTGTCCCGGCAGACCCTCTACAACGAGTTCGGCAGCAAGGAGGGGCTGGCCAGGGCGCTGGTGAGAAGGGAGGCGGACGGCTATCTCGCCGGGGTCGAACGTGCGCTCGCCGCCCACAGCGACGCCCGCGACCGGCTCACCGCGACCGCCGAATGGACCGCGTCGACGGCGCGCGAGAACGCACTCGTACGGGCCATGCTGACCGGCTGCTGGAGTGAACGGCTGCCCTCGCCGACGCTGTCCGCGGTGCCGTCCTCCTCGGCGGTGCCGGCGCAGCGCCGGGCGGACGGTCCGCTGCCGTCACCCGGCGACTTCGTGGCGATGGTCCGGGACAGAGCGGTCGCGGTGCTGTCCGGGCCCGGTGTGCACAAGGCGGACACCGCCGAGCTGGCCCGGTCCTGCGAGCTGGTGGTGCGGCTCGCGCTGTCGTGCGTGGCCGCACCGCCGGGGGAGGGCGGGGTCAAGGACCTGGTGCGGACCGCCCTGCCCCGGCAGATGGCCTGAGCGGCCGCCGAGCTCCGCCTACTTCAGCCAGCCCACCTTCGTGTAGTCGACGCGGTCCTCCAGCCCGCTCGCACCGTAGTTCGCCAGCTTCGAGCGGACGGCGAGGATCTGGGGACGCTGGTAGAGCGGGACGGAGTGGCCGAGTTCCCAGATCTTGGCGTCGGCCTGGTTGTAGAGCTTGTTGGCCGCGGTCTGGTCCGTCGTCTCGCTCGCCTTCGCCAGGAGGGCGTCGATCTCCGGGGAGCTGACCGAGCCGTAGTTCTCGTAGAGGTTCTTGCCGGAGGTCTGCCGGTAGATCGGGTACGCCTCCGAGCGGAACACCTGGTCGACCCAACGGAAGCTGGTCAGCTCGAAGTTGCCGATGGTGACGTATCGCCTTCCTCGGCCCGTTCGCCACCCAGTGGTCGTACAGCCACATCGACTACACCGCCCTGCGGGCCGCGCCCTGCGCCGACCACTGGTGGGGCACCAACCGGATCGGGCGGACGTGTTCGCGCAGACCGTGCGCGGGCTGCAGAAGTCGCTGATCATCGGGTTGCTGGTGGCCGTCGTGTCGACCGGGCTCGCCTCGCTGGTCGGCGCCTGCGCCGGGTACTTCGGCGGCTGGGCGGACCGGGCGCTGATGTTCCTCACCGACCTGCTGCTGGTCTTCCCGTCCTTCCTGATCATCGACGCCACCATCCAGGTCGGCGCCGCCGTGATGAGCGAGACCGCACTGTCCTGCTTCGGCTTCGGCGTGCAGCCGCCCGACGTGTCGCTCGGCACGCTGATGGCCTCCGGGACCGGGCAGCGGTGACGTACCCGTGGATGTTCTTCTTCGCGGGGACCGGTCTGGACGTCGACTTCGGCGGCCGGGCGGCCGCACGCGGGGTCGACCTCACGCTCCAGCGGGGTGAAGTGCTGGGCCTCGTCGGCGAGTCGGGGTCCGGGAAGTCGGCGACCGTGCTGGCCGTGCTGGGTCTGCTGCCGGGGAACGCGGCCGTACGCGGCTCGGTTCGGCTCGACGGGCAGGAGCTGGTCGGCGCCGGGGAACGGGAGCTGGCCCGGATCCGCGGGAACCGTGTCTCGATGATCTTCCAGGACCCGCTGTCCGCGTTCACACCGGTGTACCGGATCGGGGACCAGATCGCCGAAGCCGTACGGGCCGATCAGGACGTGACCCGTGAAGCGGCCCTGTCACGCGCCGTCGAGCTCCTGGACCTCGCCGGCATCCCCGAACCCGCCCTGCGCGCACGGGCGTTCCCGCACGAGTTCTCCGGCGGCATGCGCCAGCGCGCGATGATCGCCATGGCGATGGCCAACGAACCGGACGTGATCCTCGCCGACGAACCGACCACCGCCCTCGACGTCACCATCCAGGCCCAGGTCCTGGACGTCCTGCGCACCGCCCAGCGCGAGACGGGCGCCGCGGTCCTGCTCGTCAGCCACGACCTCGGGGTGATCGCGGGGATGGCCGACCGGGTGGCCGTGATGTACGAGGGGCAAGTCGTGGAGTCGGGTACGGCGGTGGAGGTCTTCGGGCGCCCGCAGGACCCGTACACGCGCCGGCTCCTGGCCGCGGTCCCGCGCCTGGACGATCCGCGCGAGCCTCAACCCCCGGTCGGAGAACCGGTGTTGGAGGTCCGCGACCTCACCCGCACCTTCCCCCTGCTCAAGGGCACCACCTTCAAGCGCCGCGTCGGCACGGTGTACGCCGTTGACCGCGTCGACCTCGACGTGCGGCGCGGCGAGACGCTGGCCCTGGTGGGGGAGTCGGGGTCCGGGACGTCGACGACGCTCTTCGAACTGCTCGAACTGGCCAGGCCCGAGGGCGGGTCGGTGGAGCCGTTCGGGCAGCGGCCCGGCGAGCTCACCAAACAGCAGGTCAAAGCCCTGCGCCGCATCCAGATCGTCTTCCAGGACCCGATGGCCTCCCTGGACCCCCGGATGCCCGTCGGTGACATCGTCGCTGAGCCCCTGCGCACACTCCCCCGTAGCCTTAAGGGCACGGGCGGTGCCCCCATCGCGGACCGCGCCGTCATCGCCCGCCGCGTCCCCGAACTCCTCACCCGGGTCGGCCTCGACCCGGCACACGCGGACCGCTTCCCGCACGAGTTCTCCGGCGGCCGGCGCCAGCGGATCGGCATCGCCCGCGCGCTGTCCGTCGAGCCGGAACTGCTCGTCCTCGACGAACCGGTCTCGGCGCTGGACGTCTCCGTCCAGGCCGGGGTGCTGGAGCTGCTGCAACGCCTGAAGGAGGACCTCGGGCTCGCCTGTCTCTTCGTCTCCCACGACCTGTCCGTCGTCCGCAACATCGCCGACCGCGTCAGCGTCGTCTACCTCGGCCGCACCGTCGAGGCGGGCCCCGTCGACAAGGTCTTCGAACGCCCCCGGCACCCCTACACACAGGCCCTGCTCTCCGCCGTACCCCTCCCCGACCCGGAGCGGGAGCGGGAACGGCAGCGGACCCGCATTCTGCTCGCGGGGGACCCACCGAGCCCGACCCGCCGCTACGACGGCTGCCGCTTCCGCGCGCGCTGCCCGCTGTACGCCTCACTCGCCGAGGAGGAGCGGGGGCGGTGCGCCCATGACGTGCCGGAGTTCGAGGGGGACGGGGTGGCCTGCCACTTCCCGCGGGTGCGGGAGGTCGTGTAGGGGCCTCCAGTGGACGTCTAGTGCGCCGAACCCGACAGCTGCAGGCCGATCACGCCCACGATGACCAGGCTGATCGAGACCAGCTTCAGCGTCGACACCAGGTCGCCGAGGAAGACCATGCCGTAGATCGCGGTGCCCGCCGCGCCGATGCCCGTCCACACGGCGTAGGCGGGGCCGACGTCCAGCTTCTTCAGGGACAGGGTGAGCAGGCCGAAGCTGCCCAGGGCGAAGGCGCAGAACGCGATCGTCGGCCACAGGCGGGTGAAACCGTGGGAGAGCTTGAGGCACACGGCGAAACCCGTCTCGAGCAATCCGGCCACCACTACCAGCAGCCACGCCATGTGCTGTCCTCCCGTATGTCCGGCTCGGTGCGATTATGCACTTACCGGGGTCGGCGCCTCACAAACCCCGCGGAGGTCAGTCGCCCTCCGTGCGCTCCCGCGTGGACAGCAGCCGGCGCAGCGAGTACAGCCGGGCCGGGTCCGCGTGGCCCTCGGCCACCCACTCGTCCAGCGCGCAGTCCGGCTCGTCGTGACTGCACGCGCGCGGGCAGCCCTCCGTGCCCGCCTCCAGGTCGGGGAAGGCGTGGATGACCCGGGACGGGTCGATGTGGGCGAGGCCGAAGGACCGCACGCCCGGCGTGTCGATCACCCAGCCGTCGTCGCCGCTGAGCGGGAGCGCCAGCGCCGAGGTGGTGGTGTGGCGGCCGCGGCCGGTCACCGCGTTCACATGGCCGGTCAGCCGCCGCCGGTCCTCCGGGACCAGCGCGTTGACCAGGGTTGTCTTGCCGACGCCCGAGTGGCCGACGAACGCCGTGATCCTGCCGTCGAGTTGCTCGCGCACGCGGTCCGCCGCGTCGCCGTTCTCCAGCTCCTCGCGGCTGGTGACGACATGGGGGATGTCCAGGTGGCCGTAGAGCTCGAGGAGTTTGTCGGGCGGGGCGAGGTCCGACTTGGTCATGACCAGGAGGGGTTCCAGGCCGCCGTCGTACGCCGCGACCAGGCAGCGGTCGATGAGCCGCGGCCGTGGTTCCGGGTCGGCCAGGGCGGTGACGATGGCGAGCTGGTCGGCGTTGGCGACGACCACGCGCTCGTACGGGTCGTCGTCATCGGCGGTGCGGCGCAGGACGGAGGTGCGCTCCTCGATGCGGACGATGCGCGCGAGGGTGTCCTTCTTGCCGGACAGGTCGCCGACGAGGGCCACCCGGTCGCCGACGATCGCCGCCTTGCGGCCGAGTTCGCGGGCCTTCATCGCCAGCACGATCCGGTCGTCGACCAGGCAGGTCAGCCGGCCGCGGTCGACGGTGAGGACCATGCCCTCGGCGGCGTCCTCGTGCGCGGGGCGGATGTGTGTACGGGGTCGGGTGCCCTTGCGGTTCGGGCGGCTGCGGATGTCGTCCTCGTCGGTGTGCTTGCCGTAGCGGCGCATGGCGGAAGTCCCTACGCCCCGAGCATCCCGGCCCACATGTCGGGGAAGTCCGGCAGGGTCTTCGCCGTCGTCGCCACGTTCTCGATCTGCACGCCCTCGACCGCGAGGCCGATGATCGCGCCGGCCGTCGCCATGCGGTGGTCCTCGTACGTGTGGAAGATCCCGCCGTGCAGTGTGCGCGGGCGGATGTGCAGGCCGTCGGCGGTCTCGGTGACGTCACCGCCGAGCTCGTTGATCTCCTTGGTGAGCGCGGCCAGCCGGTCCGTCTCGTGCAGTCGCAGATGGGCCACGCCGCGGAGGGTGGAGGGGGAGTCCGCGAGGGCCGCGACCGCGGCGATGCCCGGGGTCAGCTCGCCGACCTCGCTCAGATCCACGTCGATACCCCGGATCGTGCCCGAGCCGGTGAACTCCAGGCCGTACTCGGTCAGTTCGCAGGAACCACCCATCTCGGTGAAGATCTCCCGCAGCTTGTCACCGGGCTGCGTGGTGCGGGAGGGCCAGTCGGGGATCACGACCTTGCCGCCGGTCACCAGGGCGGCCGCCAGGAACGGCTGCGCGTTGGACAGGTCCGGCTCGATGGTCAGGTCCCGGCCGAGCAGCGCGCCCGGTGTCACCCGCCACACGTTGGGCTCGCCGCCCGACTCGGGGGTGTCCACCTGCGCGCCGACCGCGCGCAGCATGTCGACGGTCATCCGGATGTGCGGCAGGGAGGGCAGGGAGCTGCCGATGTGACGGACCTCGACACCCTGGTTGAAACGCGGGCCGGACAGCAGCAGGGCGCTCACGAACTGGGAGGACGACGAGGCGTCGATCTCCACCGGGCCGCCGTCCAGGGCCCCCCCGCCGTGCACCGTCAGCGGCAGTGCGCCGCGGCCGTCGTCGTCGATCCGGGCGCCGAGCACGCGCAGGGCGTCGATCACGCCGTTCAGGGGACGCTCGTACGACCTCGGGTCGCCGTCGAAGCGGATGGGGCCGTCGGCGAGCGCGGCCACCGGGGGCAGGAAGCGCATCACGGTGCCGGCGTTGCCGACGTCGACCGTGGCCGGGCCGTGCAGGCCCGTGGGGAGCACCCGCCAGGTCTCGCCGGTGCCGTCGGGGCCCACGCCCTCCTCGATGCCGACGCCCATCGCCCGCAGGGCGCCCGCCATCAGCAGCGTGTCGCGGGAGCGGAGGGGGCGGCGCAGCCAGCCGGGTTCGCTTGCCAGTGCCGCGAGGACGAGGGCGCGGTTGGTGACGGATTTGGACCCCGGTACGTGGACCGTCGCGTCGACGGCTCCGCTCGCGAGGGGGGCGGGCCAGAGGGCGGTTTGTGCGGCGGGGTTTTGGGCCATGGGTTCACTTTAGTAGCAGGGGGTTGTACGGGCCGTCGTACGGGTGCGGCGCCATCGTGGCTGGTCGCTCCCCCACTCTCGGCTTCGCTCGAGCGGGGGGACCCCATCGCGGCGGAGCCGCGAATGTCACGGCCCCGCGCCCCTGAAAGCAGCTGGTCACACCTCTAGCAGCCAGCGGCCGCCACCTATCAGTGAGCACAACGACACTGCGTGGAACAGGAACAGCCAGAGCCCGGCCGGTACGTGCGTCAGGCGTGAGAGTTGGTCCGCGTCGGAGTCGCCCGCGCCCCCGCGGCTCCGCTTCGCCTGCAGCTCGAAGGCCGGGCGTACGCCCCCCACCAGCAGGAACCACACCACCGCATACGCGAACGCGGCCTGCACCTGCGGTCCCGCCAGCCAGGACACCAGGAGGAACGTGCCGCCGGTCAGGACCACCGTCAGGGCGCCGTACGCGTTGCGGATCATCACCAGCATGGCGACGAGCAGGGCCGTCGCCAGCCACAGCAGCAGGGTGGTGTGGCCGACCGCGAGCAGGGCCGCGCCGCCCAGGCCGAGGAGAGGGGGAGCGGTGTAGCCGGCGGCCGCGGTGAGGATCATGCCGAGGCCGTGCGGCTTGCCCCGGCTGACGGTGAGGCCGCTGGTGTCGGAGTGCAGCCGTATGCCGGTCAGCCGGCGTCCGGTGACCAGGGCGATCAGGCCGTGGCCGCCCTCGTGGGCGATGGTGATGGCGTTGCGCGAGATGCGCCAGACGTTGTGCGGGACGACCACGGCCAGCGCGGCGACCAGGGTCGCGATCACCACCCAGAGGTCGGGGTCCGGCTGGCTGCCGGAGACCTGGTCCCAGAGGGAGGCGAGCGAGGCGGTTGCGGTGGTGTCCATGTTCGGCGGGGGCTCCCTCGGGTCTCGTCGAATCTGGCAGTGTGGCACGTATGTGCGGACGGTATGCAGCGAGTCGAAGGCCCGAGGATCTCGCAGGAATCTTTGAGATCGAGAAGTGGGAACCCGAGGAAGCCCTCGCGCCCGACTACAACGTGGCCCCCACCAAAGAGGTCTACGCCGTCCTGGACCGCCCTCTTAAGGACGTCGACGACCCGCGGCCGGTTCGGCAGCTGCGCAAGCTGAAGTGGGGGCTGGTGCCGAGCTGGTCGAAGACCCCCGAGGGCGGCGCCCGCATGATCAACGCCCGGGCCGAGACCGTCCATGAGAAGCCGTCGTACAAGCGGGCCTTCACCTCCCGCCGCTGCATCATCCCCGCCGACGGCTACTACGAGTGGGTCACCGGCAAGGGCGAGCGGGACCTGGAGGTCGAGGGGAAGAAGAAGCGGCCCCGCAAGCAGCCGTACTTCGTGCTGCCCGCGGACGGGTCGGTCTTCGCGATGGCCGGGCTGTACGAGTTCTGGCGGGACAAGACCCTGCCGGACGACCACCCGCAGGCCTGGTGGGTGACCTGCTCCGTGATCACGACCGAGGCGGAGACGACACCGCTCGCCGTCGCCCCGGCCGAGGGCCCGCACGCGCTCGCCGACATCCACCCCCGGATGCCGCTGATGCTCACCCCGGACCGCTGGGACACCTGGCTCGACCCCTCGCGCACCGAGCCCGAGGACCTGCGGTCGCTGCTGGATCCGCCGCCCGCCGGGCTGATGCGCGCCTACCCCGTGTCCACCGCGGTCAGCAACGTCCGCAACAACGGGCCGGAGCTGCTGAAGGAACTCGAGGGCCCCGAAGAGGGCACACTTTTCTGATGTGACAGATCTGACAGAAGTGACACAGGACGTCGAGACCGGCGCCGGTCCGGCCCGGATCACCTGGCACCACGCAGCGCGGCCGCGGCTCGTCCTCGCCGTCAGCCACGGCGCAGGCGGCGGCATCGAGGCAAGGGACCTCCGGGCCCTCGCCCAGGTCCTGCCCGGACACGGAGTGACCGTCGCCCTCGTCGAGCAGCCGTGGCGGGTGGCCGGCAAGAAGCTGGCGCCCGCCCCGAAGACGCTCGACCTCGGCTGGCGCGGGATCTGGCCCGCGCTCGCCGGGCCCGGACTGCCGGTGATCTCGGGCGGTCGCAGCGCGGGCGCCCGGGTCGCCTGCCGCACCGCCACCGAACTCGGCGCCCGTGCCGTCCTCGCCCTCAGCTTCCCGCTCCACCCGCCGGGCAGGCCCGAGAAGTCCCGCGCCGAGGAGCTGCTCGGATCCGGGGTGCCCACCCTCGTCGTACAGGGCGGGAACGACCCCTTCGGAAGGCCCGAGGAGTTCCCGAAAGGGTCGTACGAGCTGGTCGAGGTCCCGTACGGCGATCACGGGTTCGCCGTGCCCAAGCGGGCGGAGATCACGCAGGAGCAGGCGCTGGAGATCATCACGGACGGCGTCGCGCGGTGGACCGCGTCACTCGGGTGACGGCGGGGAATGCCGCGCGGGCGGTCACTGTTGAGGCGGACAGAAGTGCTGGAGACCAGCACCGATCGTCGTGGGAGAGGAAGTCCGCCGCATGGGTTCGACCGTATGCCCGAGCCGCAGCAGCCGCACTGACCTGGACTGGACGGTGCTGACTGCGGCCAAGACCACCCCTATTCGAGGGGCGGCGGGGACGGGTCGTCGTCTATCCTCCGATTCTGGCGACACCGGTTTCGGTGCTGCCCGGAATCTTGAGGAGGTGGGTCCGGTCACCGGTACCGACGCAGGGACCGACAACGGCCAGGCGGAGCTGCCCGAGGGCCAGGGCGTCAGCGCGGAGTCGACCGCGGAGCGCAGCGCGCGCTTCGAACGGGACGCGCTCGAATTCCTCGACCAGATGTACTCGGCCGCCCTGCGCATGACGCGCAACCCGGCGGACGCGGAGGACCTGGTGCAGGAGACGTATGCCAAGGCGTACGCGTCCTTCCACCAGTTCCGCGAAGGCACCAATCTCAAGGCGTGGCTGTACCGGATCCTCACCAACACCTTCATCAACTCGTACCGCAAGAAGCAGCGTGAACCCCAGCGCTCCGCGGCCGAGGAGATCGAGGACTGGCAGCTCGCCCGCGCCGAGTCGCACATGTCGACCGGTCTGCGCTCCGCGGAGTCGCAGGCGCTCGACCACCTGCCCGACTCGGACGTGAAGGAAGCACTCCAGGCGATCCCCGAGGAATTCCGCATCGCCGTCTACCTCGCCGATGTCGAGGGCTTTGCGTACAAGGAGATCGCGGACATCATGGGGACACCCATCGGTACGGTGATGTCCCGGCTGCACCGGGGCCGCCGTCAACTGCGCGGCATGCTCGAGGACTACGCGCGCGAGCGCGGACTGGTCCCGGCCGGCGCCGGAGAGTCGGACGAAGCGAAAGGCTCGGGCTCATGAGCTGCGGAGAGCCGCACGAGACGGACTGCAGTGAGGTCCTCGACCATCTCTACGAGTTCCTCGACAGTGAGATGCCGGACGTCGATCGCGACAAGTTCAAGCAGCACTTCACGGAGTGCTCGCCGTGCCTGGAGAAGTACGGCCTGGAGCAGGCCGTGAAGAAGCTGGTCAAGCGGTGCTGCGGCCATGACGACGTACCGAGCGACCTGCGCGCCAAGGTCCTGGGGCGGCTGGATCTGATCCGCTCGGGACAGGCCGTCCCCGAGCACGACATCACCGCGACCCCGCAGGAGTCCTGAACTCCCCCGGACCGTCGTCCGGAATGCCTGGAACGGGCTGTCGTCACTCGAACGTGCTAATCCGCGGTTCATAAGCCCGCGGACTCCCCCCGGCCCGCCCTAGTCTCCTCAGCCGGAGCAGGTTCGGCCGGGAGGGGCGTGATGGAGGCGGTTCCGGCACGGGCACGCGCGTACGTCGCCTGTACGGTCCTCGGCGCGCTGCTCTGTCTGCTTCCGCTGCCCGCCGTCCACACCTCCTGGCGGGCGGTCGCCCTGCTCGCCCTGCTGTACGCGGGCTGCGAGCAGGCCGCCGCCCGATGGCGCTTTGCCGGAACGTTCTATCCGGTACTGCTCGCCGGTGCCTTTCTGCTGCCGCCCCCGGCCGCCGCCCTGGTGGCGCTGCCGGGGGCGCTGCTGTCCCGGGTGGACCAGCGGCCGCGACGGCTGCGGCGGAGCTGGCGCGCCGCCCAGCTGGTGCTCGGGGTGTGGGCCGCGGGCCGGGTGCACTGGTCGCTGGGCGGGCGGGACGCGGTCGTCGCCTCCGACTTCCCGTACGCACTCGTGCCCGCGGGCGCCGCGGTGCTGGCGTTCTGCCTGGTGCTGACCGCCCTCGACGGCGGGATCCGCGCGCTGGCCGAGCGGGTGCCGGTACGCCGGGCCTGGCGCGGGCTGTTCGTACGGTCCCTCGCCCCGGTGGTGGTGCACGGCCTCGCCGGGCTGATGATGGCCGTCCTGTGGCGCAGCCCGTACGGGCCCGTCGCCGCGCTGCTGGTGCTGCTGCCGATGTGCGTGTCCTGGTGGGTGTTCACGCAGTACCACCGGGAGCGCGCCGCCCACCAGGCGACGATCCGGGCGCTGGTGCAGGCCGTCGACATCAAGGACGAGTACACGCGCGGCCACAGCGAGCGGGTCGGCCAGGCCTCCATGATGATCGCCCGGGAACTCGGCATGGACGACGAGCGCGTCGAGGTACTCCGGTTCGCCGGGATCCTGCACGACGTGGGCAAACTCGGCGTCCCCACACGGCTGTTGAGGAAGGACGGGCCGCTGACGCCCGAGGAACGCCGGGTGATCGAGCTGCATCCCGAGTACGGCCACGAAATGGTGCGCGGAATCGGTTTTCTGGGCGAGGCCAGGGCCGCCGTGCTCCACCACCACGAACGCCTTGACGGCAGCGGATACCCCTACGGGCTGCGCGGAAGCCAGATCCCCGAGTCGGCACGGGTGGTGGCCGTCGCGGACGCCTTCGACGCGATGACGTCCACGCGGTGCTACCGGCGCGCCCGGCCGGTCCCGGCCGCCCTGGAGGAGCTGGAGCGGTGCGCCGGAGCGCAGTTCGACCCCCGCATGGTCGCGGCGCTGGTGCAGGCGCTCGGCCGCTGCGGCTGGCATCCCACGGTCACCGCGGAGGAGCAACCCCGCCTGCCCGCACCGGCCGCGGCCGTCTCCAGCCGACCGGGGGCCCGCGGGTGAGCGCCCGGTGGTCGCGGTGGAGCGCCCCTGCCCGCCCGTGCCCGCCGCGGCCGTTCCCGGTGGGCCGGGGGCCCGGGGACGGGCGCCTGGTGGCCGTGGCGGAGCGTCGCTGCCTGCCCGTGTCCGCGGATGTCTCCAGTCGGCCGGGAGGTCACGGATGAGTGCCCGGTGGTCGTGGTGGTGCGGCCCTGATGGTGAGCGCCCGGTGGTCGGGGCGGAGCAGCTCCGTCCGCCCGGGCGTGGGGCGGCCGTTTCCAGTAGGCGCGGAGGGCTCGGATGAGCGGCCGGCCACCGCTCACGCTCGTCATCCACGCCTGCGCCGGCCTTCTCGCGGCGGTCTCCCTCGCCGTCACCCACCGGACCGGCCTGGAGGAGCGCCCCACGGCCCTTGCGTTCGGACTGCTCGTCACCATCGGTGAGCTCAGCCGCTGGACCGGCGCCCGGGTCAGGGAGGCCGCGCCGCTCGGGGCCGCCGGCGCGATGTCGTACGCCCTGCTCGGGGAGGATGCCGGGCAGCCCACCCGCCACGGCGTCACCCAGGTCGTCGCCGTCGTCCTCGCCGCCGCCCTCGTCGGCAGTGTGCCGCACATCGCCCGTGGACAGGGGCCCGTGCTCGACCATCTCGCGCGGCGCGTGCTCACCGTCGGATTCGCCGCCGTCTGCTTCCAACCCCTCTACAACCGGGAGGCGTTCGGCGCCTGGCGCGGCCCCGCCTACGCCCTGCTGCTCCTCGCCCTCCTCGCGCTCACCGCACTGTGCGACGCCGTGCTCGCCGCCGCACTCGCCCACTCCCGCACCCGGTGGCCCTTCGGCCCGCTGCTGCGGGACGAGCTGCACGCCCTCCTCGGCATCGGCTCGGCCGTGTGCGCCACGGGCGCCGTGATGGCCCTCGCGGTCGCCGTCGTCGGGCTGTGGGCGCTGCCCGTGTTCTCGCTGCCGCTCCTGCTGACCCAGCTGTCCTTCAAGCGGTACGCGGCCGTGCGGACCACCTACCGGCAGACCATCACCTCCCTCGCCCGCGCCACCGAGATCGCCGGGTACACACCCGCCGGGCACGCCCGCAGGGTGGCCGCCCTCAGCCGCGCCGTCGGTCGCGACCTCGGACTCACCCGTCCCGAACTGACGGTGCTGGAGTACGCCGCCCTCATGCACGACATCGGCCAGCTCAGCCTGGTCGACCCGGTACCGGCGGGCGCCACCGCCGGCCTGCCCGCGGCCGAGCAGCGCCGTATCGCCCTGCTCGGCGGGGCCGTCGTACGCCAGACCGGGGTCGACTCGGCGGTCGCCGTGGTCGTCGAGCGGCAGGCCGACCCCTACCGGGAGCAGCCGCTTGCCGCCCGGATCGTGCGGGCCGTCAACGCATACGACGAGAAAGCACGCGACGCGGGGCCCGGCGGGCCCCTCACGGCGCTGGAGGAGCTGCGGCTGGCCACTGCCGGGGACTATGCGCCCGAAGTGGTGGAATCGCTGGCCCGGGTCCTCACACGGGACTGTCTGACCCTGCCTGCGGTTGGGTAACCCATGGGTAATGAGCGCCCTTCCAGCCGTACGTGGTTGGATGCGAATGAGAGGGTGTGTCCGGGGGCAGCACTAGCCAGCCCACTCCACGGAACTGGCAGGGAATCGTGAGGATCTTCGGCAAGGGACGGCACCGGCCCTCCGCCTCCTGGCGGCAGGCCACCGACCGGGCGTTCACGCTGATCGGCGACGGCCGGTACGAGGACGCGGGCGCTCTGCTGACACGTGCCGCCGACCTGGAGCCGTGGCTGTCCGAGTCCTGGTTCAACCTCGCCCTGCTGCACAAGTTCCGGCACGACTGGGAGCAGGCCCGCGCGGCAGGCCTGCGGGCCGTCGCGCTGCTCGACCGGGAGACCGGCGCCCCCGACTGGTGGAACGTCGGCATCGCGGCCACCGCCCTGCAGGACTGGCCGCTGGCCCGGCGGGCCTGGCAGGCGTACGGGCTGCGGGTGCCGGGGGCCGCCGCGGCGAACGGCGAGCCCGTCGGCATGGAGCTCGGCAGCGCTGCCGTACGGCTGTCCCCGGAGGGGGAGGCCGAGGTGGTGTGGGGGCGGCGGCTGGACCCCGCGCGTATCGAGGTGCTGTCGATTCCGCTGCCGTCGTCCGGGCGGCGCTGGGGCGAGGTCGTGCTGCACGACGGGGTGCCCCATGGCGAGCGCACCACGGCCGCCGGGCATGCCTACCCCGTGTTCGACGAGATCGAGCTGTGGGCGCCTTCGCCGGTGCCCACCTGGGTGGTGCTGCTTGAAGCCGCCACCGAGGGGGACCGGGACGCGCTGGAGCAGCTGGCCGCGGACGCGGGGTTCGCCGCGGAGGACTGGTCGTCTTCGGTGCGGCTGCTGTGCCGTATGTGCTCGGAGTCCCGGATGCCGTCGGATGAGGGGGACGGGGAACATCTGGATCCCCATGATCACAGTGAGCCCGGGCATCCGGGGCCGTTGGGGCATCGGACCGATGGGCAGCTGTGGGTGCCGGAGCGGGAGTGTGGCGTTGCCGCCCCGGCTTCCCTGGTCAGGGGGCTGTTGGACGGGTGGGTCGCCGATAGTCCCGACTCGCGGGATTGGCGGGATCTCGAAGAGGTCTGCTAGCGCCGTTGCCGGGTGCGGGCTTGTTGTGGCTGGTCGCTCCCCCACTCTCGGCTTCGCTCGAGCGGGGGGACCCCCATCGCGGCGGAGCCGCATATCGACGCAGTCCCGGGGCCCCGGGGGGGGGGGGGGGCCCGCCCCGGCTCTGGTGTCAGCACCCCCCGATTTTT
>NZ_JBSFHW010000092.1:0-16756 GCF_053597275.1 Streptomyces sp. NPDC001492
CCAAAACTCCCCCCCCCCGCCAAAAACTCAGCCCCTCCGGCGTTTGAGGAGCGGGGGTCCGGGGGCCGGCCCCCGGGTCGGGACGGGAAGGGGCGGCGGGGGCGAACCCCCCTTACGCCGCCGGGCCCTCGTACGGCAGGAGTTCCGGGCGCTTGGCCGGGCGGCCGTCGCCCGAGGAACGGCCCGTCAGGCGGCGGCCGATCCACGGGAGCAGGTGCTGACGGGCGAAGCGGACGTCCGCCACTCGCCGCGCGGCCCACCCCGGAGGCGGGGTCGCCGCCATCGGCGTGTGCCACTCGGCGTCCTCGGGGTCGTAGCCCAGCGTCTGCCACACGGCCTCGGCGACCCTGCGGTGCCCCTCCGCCGTCAGGTGCAGCCGGTCGACGTCCCACATGCGGGGGTCGGCGAGCGACGGGGCCCCGTACAGGTCGACGACCAGCGCGTCGTGCTGTGCGGCGAGCTCGTCGACGGTGGCGAACAGTTCCTCCATGCGCGGCCGGAAGCGGTCCAGGACCGGCCCCTGGCGGCCCGGGCTGCGCATCAGCACGAGCTGCTTGCAGGCGGGGGCCAGCCGCTCCACGGCCTCGGTGAGCAGGTCCCGTACCCGCCCCATGTCGCACTTGGGCCGCAGGGTGTCGTTGAGGCCGCCCACCATCGTGATCACGTCGGGCTGCATGGCGGCCGCCACGTCGACCTGCTCCTCGACGATCTGCCCGATCAGCTTGCCGCGCACCGCGAGGTTGGCGTACCGGAACCCGGGGTTGACCGCGGCCATCCGTCCGGCGAGGAGATCGGCCCAGCCTCGGTAGGAGCCGTCCGGCAGCAGGTCCGACATGCCCTCGGTGAAGGAGTCGCCGACCGCGACCAGGCTGGTGTGTATGGGGTTCTTCTGCATGGCGGAAGAGATGGTATCCCGGTTCCATACCCGTCGGTCGGTCGGCCCCCGCTCGTTCGAACGGACGGCTCAGGCCCGCTGCCCGAACAGCTCCCGCAGCACGTCCTCCATGGTCACGAGACCGGCCAGCCGGCCGTCGCTGCCGAGTACGGCCGCCAGGTGGGTGCGGCTGCCGCGCATGGCCGTGAGCACGTCGTCCAGCGGTGTGCCTTCCCGCACGCGCGCGATGGGCCGCATGTCCCGCACCCGGAACGGCACGTCCCGGCCGGGGGCGTCCAGCGCGTCCTTGACGTGCAGATAGCCGACGATACGACGGCCCTCGTCGACCACCGGGAAGCGGGAGAAGCCCGACTGGGCCGACAGCCGCTCCAGCTCCTCCGGGGTGACGCCCACGCGCGCGTAGACGACGCCTTCCAGCGGGAGCACCACGTCGCGCACCGGGCGACGGCCCAGCTCCAGCGCGTCGTGCAGCCGCTCCAGCGCGCGGTCGTCGATCAGCCCCGCCTCGCCCGAGTCCCGCACGATCCGGGCCAGCTCGGCGTCCGAGAAGGTGGCCGCGACCTCGCCCTTGGTCTCCACCCGCAACAGCTTCAGCAGGGTGTTGGCGAAGGCGTTGATCGCGAAGATCACCGGGCGCAGCGCCCGCGCCAGGGCGACCAGCGGCGGCCCGAGCAGCAGCGCGCTGCGCACCGGCTCCGCGAGCGCGATGTTCTTCGGCACCATCTCGCCGAGCAGCATGTGCAGATACGTCGCCAGGGTCAGCGCGATGACGAAGGACACCGCATGGCCTGCGGACTCGGGCACGCCCACGGCGTGGAACACCGGCTCCAGCAGATGCGCGATGGCCGGTTCCGCGACCACACCCAGGACCAGCGTGCACAGCGTGATGCCGAGCTGCGCGGCCGCCATCAGCGCGGACACGTGCTCCAGGCCCCACAGCACGCTCTTGGCCCGGCGGTCGCCCTCCGCGTCTCCCTCCACATACTGCTCGATCTGCGAACGCCGTACGGAGATCAGCGCGAACTCGGCGCCGACGAAGAAGGCGTTGACGACGAGGGTCGCAAGGCCGATCAGCAGTTGTACGGCGGTCACTTCGTGCCCTCCCGGTTCGTCGTCCCGTTCGCCTCGTCCTCGAACGGTGCGTGCATCAGCACCCGTGCGGCCCTGCGGCCCGAGGCGTCCACCACGTCCAGCCGCCATCCGTTGACCTCGACGGAGTCGCCCACGGCCGGGATGTGGCCGAGCTCCGCCGCGACGAGACCGGCCAGCGTCTCGTACGGCCCCTCCGGCGCCCTGAGCCCGACGCGCACGAGTTGGTCCACCCGGGCCGAGCCGTCCGCCGAGTACAGCGAGCGGCCCGCGTCGTCACTGCCCGCGGGGGCCAGGTCGGGCGTCTCGTGCGGGTCGTGCTCGTCCCGCACCTCGCCGACGACCTCCTCGACGATGTCCTCCAGGGTGGCCACGCCCGCGGTGCCGCCGTACTCGTCGATGACGACGGCCATGGTGCGCTTGCCGGACAGCCGGTCGAGCAGCCGGTCGACCGTCAGGGTCTCGGGGACGAGGAGCGGTTCACGCATCAGCTCGGAGACATGGGTGTGCCTGCGGCGGTCGGCCGGTATCGCCAGGACGTCCTTGATGTGCGCGGTGCCCACGACCGAATCGAGGCTGCCGCGGTAGACCGGGAAGCGGGACAGCCCGGTCGCCCTGGTCGCGTTCGCCACGTCCTCGCAGGTGGCCTGGACATCGAGGGCGATGACCTGGACGCGGGGCGTCATCACGTTCTCCGCGGTCAGGTCGGCGAGGTTCAGGGTCCGTACGAACAGCTCCGCGGTGTCCGCCTCCAGGGCGCCCTCCTTGGCGGAGTGCCGGGCCAGCGCGGCCAGCTCCTTGGGGCCGCGCGCCGAGGCCAGCTCCTCGGTGGGCTCCAGGCCGAAGCGGCGCACCACGTGGTTCGCCGTGTTGTTGAGGTGGCTGATGAAGGGACGGAAGACCGCACTGAACAGGCGCTGCGCGTTGCCGACCCGCTTGGCCACGGCCAGCGGCGAGGAGATCGCCCAGTTCTTGGGCACCAGCTCGCCGACGACCATCAGGAAGACGGTGGACAGGGCCGTACCCAGCACCAGGGCGAGCGAGCTCGCCGCCGAGGGCGAGATGCCGAGTGCCTCCAGGGGGCCCGCGATCAGCTTGGCGATCGACGGCTCGGCGAGCATGCCGACGACCAGGTTGGTGACGGTGATGCCGAGCTGCGCGCCGGAGAGCTGGAACGTCAGGCTCCGGACGGCCTTCAGGGCGCCCGCAGCGCCCCGCTCGCCGCGCTCCACGGCCCGTTCGAGCTCGGCCCGCTCGACCGTGGTCAGCGAGAACTCGGCCGCGACGAAGGCGCCGCAGGCGAGCGACAGCAGGATCGCCACCAGCAGGAGGAGCACTTCGGTCATCGGGTCACCTCCGTCCCATCGTCGGACAGGGGCGGGAGGAACGCGCGATGTCGTGTACTGCGCGCACTACTGGGAGGCTCGCCCATGGGCGGACGCTCACACCTTTCATCGGAGGGCCACAACTGATCCGTATACGGTCACCCCAATGGTAAAGGATCGGCAAAGGTGATCAGGCTGTGAGGTGCTTCACCCAGCGCCGCCAGTGCTCTTCGGGCGCGTACCCGGCCGCCCGCCAGGCATGCTGCCCGGTCTCGTTGCGCACCAGCACCATCGCGTCCCCGCGCCGGCCCCCGAGCCGTACGAAGCGTTCCTCGGCCGCGGCCAGCAGCGCCGAGCCGATGCCCTGGCGGCGGCGGTCCGGGTGCACCGCCAGCCGGTACAGATGGCAGCGCCAGCCGTCGAAGCCCGCGATCACTGTGCCCACCAGCTGTCCGTCCCGCTCCGCCAGCAGCAGCGCCTCGGGGTCGCGCGCCACCAGCCGCTCGACCCCGTCCCGGTCGTCACTGATGCTCGTGCCCTCGGCGGCCGTCCTCCAGAAGGCCAGGACGTCGTCGAGGTCGTCCGGGGTCGCGCTACGCATGCAAAGATCACTCATGGGGCGAGCCAAGCAGATGATCAGCCTCTCTGGCGAACGGATTCTGTGCCGGGGAATGGACCTCCTGACGCCTGGTCCTCGGGATCGCTGACGTGGTCGGTGTCGGCCGTGGATCAGGAGGAGCGGGTCAGCCGTGAGGGTGCGCCCGCCGTCTGGCTGCCCTCGTCGCCCAGGGACAGGGTGTTCGCGCCCGTTTTCGTCAGGGTGTAGATGTTGCCCCGCACGCACAGCACGGCGTTGGACGGGTCCGTGGGAGTGCTCGTGGCCGCCTCGAAAACCATCGACGACGTGTGCGTCTCCCGCAGGCGCAGGGTCTCGGTGCAGCCGATGTCCTGGCCGCTGTCGGCGTCGGTCACGTGGCTGACCTGTCGGCCGACGATGTCGCCCCGGGACGCCGCGTGCAGGGTGACGGTCACGGACACCTTGTTCGTGCGTGCGTTCACGACACCGTCGCCGGAGGCACTGCCGGGTCCTGTTCCCTTCCAGGTGCCCACCCAGGAGGCGGGCAGGGCGTCCGTCGCGGTCGCGCCGGACGAGGACGGAGCGGGGGATGTCGGTGTGGAGGTGTGGCCGCCTGCCGTCCCGTCGTCGGTGCCGTGCGGCCAGGCCAGGGCGGCGACGACGGCTGCGGTCGCCGCCACGCCCGCGGTCACGGCGGCCGTGCGCAGCCGTGCGGCACGCCGACCGGGCGCGGAGGCGGCCCCAACTGGGGCGAGGCCACGAGCGGTTCCGGCGTCGGTGGCCGGGGGGTGCAGGGGGCCGACGGGCGGCCCGTAGGCAGCGTGCGATCGGGAACCGATGCCCTCACCCGGCGGTCCGAACCCGGCCGGCGGCGCGGGGTGCGGGGGCGGCGGCAGCACCGGGCGCTTCAGCACCGCCTGCGCTGCGGTTTCCCTCGCGGCGATGTCCGCGGACAGATCCGACGGCAGGGCCGCTGTCCAGCCGCCGGGGGAGGCGCCGACGCGGTCCAACAGCTCGTCCGCGGTCGGGCGGGCCTGCGGCGACTTGTGAAGGCAGGCGGCGAGCAGCGGCGCGAGCGTCTCCGGCACGCCGTGCAGCGTCGGCTCCTCGTGCACGATCCGGTACAGCAGCTGCGCCGCCGAGGGGTTTTCGCCCGGGTGCAGGAAGGGGCCGATGCCGGTGGCGGCATACACCAGCGTCGCCCCCAGGGAGAAGACGTCGCCGGGTTCGGCCGATATCCCGCCGGTCGCCTGCTCCGGCGCCATGTATCCCGGCGACCCGATGACACCGCCCGTGCCGGTGAGGCGGGTGTCGTCGGCGGCACGGGCGATGCCGAAGTCGATGAGCAGGGGGTGACGGCGGGCCAGGAGCACGTTGGACGGCTTCACGTCACGGTGGGCGAGGCCGGCCCGGTGCACGGCCCGCAGCCCTTCGGCGAGTTCCGCGGCCAGGGCCCGGACGGTGCCTTCGGGCAAGGGGCCGGTTCGCCCGACCCAGTCGGCGAGGGAGGGTGCGGCGACGTACTCCGTGGCCAGCCACTGCGGGCGCTGCCCGGCGGGGCTGTGGTCGACGACCGACACCGTCCAGGCGGACCGCACTTGGTCGCTGCTGGCGATCTCGCGGGCGAACCGTTCCTCGAAGCCGGGGTCCAGGCCGAACTCGGGCCGCAGTGTCTTCAACGCCAGCAGCCGCCCGGAAGCCGTACGGGAAAGGAAGACCTGTCCCATGCCGCCGGCGCCGAGATGCGCCAGCAGCGGGTAGCCGCCGACGGCCGACGGATCCCCGGGCTCCAGGGTCCTCATGTTCTCTCCGGGCGGTACTCGGGCCGCAGCAGGGCGGGACATCCTGGGCGGAGAGCACACGAACCCGCCCCGTATCGGCGTGAGTTTAAGCCACGCGTGACACGTTCACATCAGTTCGGATGCGGCGGGCACAGCGGGCCCGACCGGTCGATCAGCGCAGTACGGCCGCCGGCAGGTCGGCGCCCAGCGTCGCCGGATCGGGCAGGTTGAGAGTGTGCAGCAGCCGTACCGGATGCGCCGGCGCCTGCCAACGTCTTCGTCCGGGGGCCCACCCGGACGCAGCGGAGGAGTGGCGGGCCGAGACGGGCGAGGCGTGGTGGGAGGAGAGCGAGGACCCGGCGCCGCGGCGCCGCGTGGCTCATAGGGCGTGAACGGAACAGTCGCCGGCCGGCAGGGCCACCATACGGTTGGTCTGGGCGACGTCAATGCGTACGCCTGCTGCGGGCCTGTCGAAGTGGACGTATGCGGCGTATCCCTCGCCCTGAGAAGTTCCGGTGCGGTAGAACTCGATGTGCTCGACCGGCTCGACGGCGACGAATGACGCGAGAAGCGCTTCCAGGAGGCAATGGGGGCACTCTTCCGCCACACGGAACCGGCGCCGCGACGACTTTCCGTTCAGGTTCGTGGTGACCAACAGGTCGCCACCGGTGTCGAGTTCCAGGCACATCCAACGCAGCCGAGGTTCGTCGGACAGGCGGTGCAGCTCCTGCTCCACCCCGGTTCTGTCGGACTCCACGGGCGGTGTCAGCGCCCAGATTTTCTCCACGAGCCGGTCCACCCGCTCGGGGCTGTTCAGGAAGCGCAGTATCAGCAGCATCGCGACCAGGTCGGCGAGATACCACGCCATGCGCCAGCCGTGCATGTCGTCGTTGGCGTAAAGCAGCACGCCGGTCAGGGCGTACAACGCCGGCACCAGGATGCGCCAGCGGCGTTGCCGGGCCATGCCGTAGTAGGTGGCCAAGGGCACCACGGCCAGACTCAGCAGCTCCAGTTCTCTCATCCCCACCCCTCCCCGCGCGCGGCACGCGCGAACCCGGGCCGATGATATGGGCAGTTGGCGGAGCGTGGCTGTACGTCCGGCATGGGCGTTTTCAGGTCAGTGCCCGTTTTCTTGCGGCTCTCGGCCGGCCGCCGGTAGCGCCCCACGCTCTCCGCAAGTTCCCCGGCCCCGACCGGCAGCAGCCGTCCCGTGGTGCTGCCCGGCCCCAGGCGCGCACCCGTGAACGCAGCGGGAGTTGGACCGGCTGCTCGGCCCCGGGGGACTGCCCCGCCGCGGGCGCGGCGTCGAGCACGTTGACACCGAAACGGAACGGACCCGGCATGAACTCTCCTCACCAGTAAGGGACTTGAGCCTGGCCGCGATTGCGTCACTCGTGCGCGATGGCCGCCAGCACATTCATGCGCGAGGCACGCAACGCGGGCAGCAGCGCCGCCACGATGCCCACCACCGCGGAGCCGATCACCACCGCGACGATCGTGGTCCACGGGATCGCGAGCGCCTTCATGCCCTGCAGCGCCAGCACCTGCTGGGTGCACACACCCCACACCAGACCGAGCGCGAGCCCGAGGACCGCGCCGAACACCGCGATCACCACCGACTCCAGCCGGATCATCCGGCGCAGCTGCCGCCGGGCGAGCCCGATGGCCCGCAGCAGCCCGATCTCCCGGGTCCGCTCCACCACCGACAGGGCGAGGGTGTTGACGACGCCGAGCACCGCGATGATGATCGCCAGCCCCAGCAGCGCGTACACGAGGTAGAGCAGCACGGCGATCTGGTCGTGCACCAGCTTCTTGTAGTCGGCCTGGTCGCGGGCCTGGACCTGCGGGAACGGCTTGAGGGTGTGCTCCAGGTTCCTGCGGAGCTGGTCGGCGCTCGTGCCGGAGGCCTTGTTGACGTACAGCGCGGAGTCCTGCCCGCCGGGCACGTACTTCTCGACCGTCGCGATCCCGAAGAACAGCCCGCCCTGCATGCCGAAGCCCTCGGCCTGGTCCTGGTCGGTGAGGGCGCCGACCTTCAGCTCGGTCCTCCGGCCGGCCGGGAACTCGACGGGGATGGTGCTGCCGATCCTGACGTCGTGCTTCTTCGCGAACTTGACGTCCATGCCGATGCTGCCGCCCGCCAGCGCCGTCGCCGTGTTCCCGGCCGCATAGGTCACGTGCGCGACGTCGTCGACTCCGTCGTCGTAGCCCGCGGCGGTGGTCTCGATGCGCTTGCCGTCCGGGAGACGAACGGCCACGGGTGCGAAGCGCTGCCGTACGACGAGGCCGACGCCCGGCGTGGAGCGCACCTTGTCGGTGACCTCCTGGTTGAAGGGCACGAAGTTGGTGTTCTGGACGATGAAGTCGGCGCCCAGCGTCTTGTCGATCTGCTGGTCGAAGGACTTCGACATGGAGGCGCTGGCCACGGACATGCCGCCGACCAGGGCGAGGCCCACCATGAGGGCGGCGGCGGTGGCGCCGGTACGGCGGGGGTTGCGCAGGGCGTTGCGCTGGCTCATACGGCCGACCGAGCCGAACAGGGCCGGGAAGGCCCCGCCCAGGACCCGGATGACCGGGCGGACCAGCAGCGGGCCCGCGATCACCGTCGCGATCAGGGTCAGGACGACGCCGAGCCCCAGCAGCGAGGCCGACGAGGCCGTCTTCGTCGCCGTGGCACAGCCGACCAGGGCCGCCGCGCCCAGCGCTCCCACCACCGAGCCGACGATCGCCCGTGTCCTGAGCGGCTTGCCGATCCCGGCGATCTCGGCGTCCGCGAGCGCGGCCATCGGGGAGACGGTCGCCGCGCGCCGGGCCGGCAGATACGCGGCCACGAACGTGACGCCGACCCCTACGACGTACGCCGCCACGGGGGTTCCCCACCCGACCACCATCTCCGTGGTCTTGAGGTTCATCCCGAACACGCTCATCAGCTTGATCAGCCCGGCCGCGAGCCCGATGCCCGCCGCCAGACCCAGCGTCGAGCCGACCAGGCCGAGCAGGATCGCCTCGGTGAGCACGGAGCGGCGCACCTGCCGCCGGTCGGCGCCCAGGGCCCGGAGCAGGCCCAGCTCCCGGGTGCGCTGGGCGATCAGCATGGAGAAGGTGTTGACGATCAGGAAGATGCCGACCAGGACGGCGATCCCGGCGAAGCCGAGCATCACGTACTTGATGACGTCGAGGAAGCCGCCGAGGTCCGAGGCGGCCGACTTGGCCTGCTCGTCGGCGGTCTTCACGTCGTAGGCGGCGGTGTCGACCACGGCCGCGACACGCGTCTTGAGCTGGGCGTCGCTCACGCCCTTCGCCGCGTCGGCCTGAATGCTGGTGGCCTTGTCCGCGGAGCCGAGCAGCTGGGCCGCCGCCGTCTTCGGGTCGAGGAAGACGAGGGCCGCGCCCGGGTTGGTCGTGGTGAAGGTGGCGATACCGACGACCCTGACGTTGAAGGTGCCCGGCTGGGCGAGCACGGTCAGGGTGTCGCCGATCTTCACGTGTTTCTTGTCGGCGGTGTCGGCGTCCAGGAGCGCCTCGCCGCCGCCCTGCGGGGCGTGACCCGAGGTCAGCTTCACGGGGCTGCGATCGGTGAGGTACCAGTCGGAGGCGATGGTGGGTGCCCCGGTGGTCGGGCCGACCGACTCGTTCCTGCTGTCGACGACGGTGATGTTCTGGACGCTGACGTCCGCGTGGGTCGAGGCGACCCCCTCGACCCTCGCCACCCGCGCCGCGAGCGAGGCGGGCACGGTCTCGACCGCACCGGTCGGCACCTGGGACTTGAGGTCCTGCTTCGGCTCCACGGTCACATCGGCGGAGGTGGAGTGGAAGAGCCGGTCGAAGGTGCGGGTGACCGTGTCGGAGAAGATCAGACTGCCCGCGACGAAGGCCACGGACAGGATGATCGCCAGCGCGGAGAGCAGCAGCCGCCCCTTGTGGGCGAGGAAGCTGCGGAGCGTCGCCTTGAGCACGGTGTCAGTCCTCCTCGGCGGGAGCAGTGCTCCCGTCGAACTGGCTGCGGATCACGTCGAAACGCTTCATTCGTTCGAGTACGGCCTCCGCCGTCGGCCGCTCCATCTCGTCGACGATGCGTCCGTCGCCGAGGAAGAGCACCAGGTCGGAGTGGGCGGCGGCGCCCGGGTCGTGGGTGACCATGACGACGGTCTGGCCGAGGCTGTCGACGGCCTCGCGCAGGAAGGCGAGCACCTCGAGGCCGGCCCGTGAGTCGAGGTTGCCGGTCGGCTCGTCCGCGAAGATCAGCTCCGGCCGGGAGGCCAGCGCCCGCGCGCACGCCACGCGCTGCTGCTGACCGCCGGACAGCTGCGAGGGACGGTGCTTCAGCCGGTCCCTCAGGCCGAGGGTGTCGATGACCTGGTCCAGCCACTTCTCGTCGGGCTTCTTGCCCGCGATGTCCATGGGCAGGGTGATGTTCTCGGCCGCGTTCAGTGTCGGGATGAGGTTGAAGGACTGGAACATGAACCCGATCCGGTCCCGGCGCAGCCGGGTCAGCTCGCGCTCCTTCAGCCCCGTGATCTCGGTGTCGCCGAGCCACACCTGGCCGGCCGACACCGAGTCGAGCCCCGCCAGACAGTGCATCAGCGTGGACTTCCCGGAGCCCGAAGGCCCCATGACGGCGGTGAAGCGGCCGCGCGCGATGTCCACGTCCACCGAGTCCAGGGCGAGCACGGTCGTCTCGCCCGAGCCGTACGCCTTGGTCAGACCGCGGGCGCGGGCCGCGATCCCGTCGGCCGACGCATGGCCGGGGGCATGCTCCGCAGCTGCTGTGGACAACGCTGCCTCCTCGCTCGCTCGGGGTGTCGACTCCTTCGTCCTGGCCGAGGGTAGTGTGATACCGCCCACATCGGATATCCACCGAAGGTCGTGGACGGTCTCCACCGCAGGTCGGGTCCCTGATTCCGATGTAAGGGACACGCTCCACCCGCGGGAGGAGCTCTTGTCGTGCTAGCACTTCGGCGCTAGCTTCGGAGTATGGCGAAGACCCAGCTGAACGTGAGAGTGGACGAGGGCACGGCCCGCGCCGCCCGCGAGCGTGCCCTCGCCCGTGGCATGAGCGTCAACCGCTACATCGAGGAACTCGTGAAACAGGACACCGGAGAGGTCGGCCAGACGTTCGTCGAGGCGGCCGCCGACTTCATGAAGCAGTACGAGGCGGTCTTCGCCGAGGAGTTCGCCGGCGAGGACGACAGCACGCGCGAAGGCAGCCGCTGATCCCTTGAGCAACCTCAGCATCGATCTCGCCTGGCTCCTCATGCTCGCCGAACAGAAGACGCCCGGCGACCCGCAGGTCACCGACTGGGGTGCCCTCGTCGCGGCCGTCGCGCGCCACGAGGCCGAGATTTTCGACGTCCCCGTCTACGACAACCCGCACGCACGCGCGGCGGCTCTGCTCCAACTCCTCATCCACGTCCCCGCGCTGGAGCGCTCGAACGCCCTCTTCGCCTCGGCCGTCGCGTACGCCTACCTCGTCGCCAGCGGCTTCAGGGTCACCACTTCCCCGGTGCAGGTGCGCGATCTGGCCCGCCTGGTCAAGAAGGGCAACGCCACGGTGTACGACATCGCGGCGGAACTGCGCGGCTGGACCATGTGAGCAGGGCGTCTCAGGTCCCCGTTCCGTCGGGCTCCGGCCGCCACGCCGTGCCCAGCACGCAGTACGAGGTGGGCAGCCTCGGCCCCTTCTGAGGCATCAGCATCCGCCGGTAGGGGCCGAGCTCGAACCCGGCCTCGCGCAGTGCGGCGACCGGGTCGCGGGCCAGATGGCAGCCGCCGTTGAGGGGCGGCCACAGCGTGCGGTCCAGGGCTCGCTGGGTGAAGGTCATCGCCGGTCCGCCGCCGCGGCCGTGCTCGAAGAACCGCACCACGCCGCCGGGCCGCAGCACCCGCCGTATCTCCGCGAGCGCCCGCGGCACGTCCCGCACACTGCACAGCACCAGCGAGATCACCACCGCGTCGAAGGCCTCGCTCTTGACGGGCAGTGCCTCCGCGGCACCCGGGGCGACATCCACCGGCACCTCGCAGCGGAGGGCGGCGTCGAGGGCCAGCTGCCGCAGCCGGCGCTCCGGTTCGATCGCCACGACCTCCGAGACGGTCCTCGGATAGTGCGCGAAGTTCAGTCCGTTGCCCGCGCCGATCTCGATCACCCGCCCGGACAGTCCGGACAGGAGCCGGTCGCGGACGCCGCCCATGCCCAGCCGGGTCTCGGCGGTCACGCTGATGCGGGCGTAGGAGCGGGCGAACAGCGGATGGTGCACGGGATCCCGCGTCATCTTGGTGACGCCCGGGGACCGTAGCGGCATGAGGACCTCCTCGACGGGACGGGCCTACCGCGATTCTCCCCCGTACGGGCCCCGCGCACCCCCGCCGGTTCAGGCCCGGGAGATCGCCGCCCTCCTCGCCCTCGGCCCCCGCACGCTCGACCACCATCCGCGGGGCGTGTTCAGCCGGTTGGGCATCCGCTCCCGGATCGACCTCCGAAGCGGCTCACCTGAATGGCGGACATGCCATCAATTGTCATGATTTCAATACAGGCTGTAGCTATGTCCGCGAAATACGCTGCCCTTCGCGAGCGTGTGGACACGCCGCGTCACGACGGTTCACTCGAGGAATGACGAAGGGCGCCGACATGACAGACCCAGGCCGCTCGGTGCGGCGTCCATCCCGGATCGTTCTGGGCTCGCTCGCCGCCGCGGCCGCACTGCTCGCGGCCGGCCTGCCGCAGTCGGCGCCCGCCGCCGCAGCGCCGTCCACCTCCGCACGCACGGCTGCCGCCGCGGACGGCGGTAATCCGACGGACGACGTCAGCACGCTCTCCACCGGATGGCAGACGCCCTGGGAAATCAAGTTCATGCCGGACGGAGGCTCGGCGCTGGTGACCGAGCGGCTCACCTACCAGGTCTACCGCCTCGACCGGGACGGGCGTAAGACACTGGTCGGAGAAGTGCCGAACACCGTCCCCGAACCCTATGACGACGGCCCCGGCGGCCTGTTGGGCGTCGCCCCGTCCCCCAGCTGGAACGGCACGACCGACAAGCAGGTGTTCTTCGTGCACACCACGAGGACCCGGACCGAGGTCGTCAGAATGGACTACGACGGCAGGTCGCTCTCGAACTACAAGGTAGTGCTCGGCGGAATCAAGAGGGTCGGCAACCACAACGGCGGCCAGATCGCCTTCGGCCCCGACGGCTACCTCTACGTCTCCACCGGCGACGCCTACCAGCCGAAGCTGGCGCAGGACAAGAAGTCGCTCAACGGCAAGATCCTCCGTATCACCAGGACCGGCGCCGCGGCCCCCGGCAACCCGTTCGGCACCCGCGTCTACAGCTACGGCCACCGCAACCCGGAGGGCCTGGCCTGGGACCGCAACGGCCGCCTGTGGGAGACGGAGGTCGGCGACCAGACCTGGGACGAGATCAACCTGATCAAACCGGGCGCCAACTACGGCTTTCCCGCCTGCGAGGGCGGCTGCGACGTCAAGGGCATGACCACCCCGAGGGTCGTGTTCCACCCGGAGTGGGGCGTGCCCGCCCAACTCGTCATCGTGGACAACGTGATCTATGTGACGTCGCTGCGCGGCAAGCGGCTGTGGCGCATCCCGATCGACGGGGACAGCGAGTTCACCGGCACGCCGGTCGACTTCTACCCCGGCCGGTTCGGTCGTCTGCGCGCCATTGCCAAGGTGCCCGGCGCCGACGAACTGTGGGTGGGCACCAGCGACCTCGGGTACGGCAAGGACAAGATCCTCCGCGTCTCCCTCAAGTGACCCTCCCTGCACATCCAGAAACCCCACCGGAGAGGACGTATCACCCATGAACGAAGCCACACAGCAGCTCAAGCCGGTCGAGCGGATCGCCTCACAGGACACGGCCGGCGCCACCTGGCAGACGCCCGCCTACGAGGTCGTCGACACCGCGCTCGAGGTCACCGCCTACTCGCTCAGCTCCCGCTAGCCGACGCCATGCTGCTGCTGGTACTCGGCACTGCCGCCGGCGGCGGCATCCCCCAGTGGAACTGCGCGTGCTCCGGATGCTCCGGGGCACGCGCCCACCCGGGCCGGCGCCGCCGTCATGCCTCCCTCGCCGTACGGACCGACGACGGCCGCTGGTACCTCGTCAACGCGACACCCGACATCGGGGACCAGATCGAAGCCAGGCCCGAACTCCACCCTGGGCCGGGCCGCCGGCAGACGCCGATCGCCGGACTGGTCCTCACCGACGCCGAACTCGACCACACGCTCGGCATCGCGCGGCTGCGCGAGGCAGACGGACTCCAGGTGATCTCCACGGCACCGGTCCGGCGAGCGCTCCTGGACCGCCTGCACCTCGGCGACGTACTCGCGCCGTACACCTCCATCACCTGGCGGGAACTGCCGCCGCGCGGCGCCGAGCCCTTGGAGCGCGGCGCGTCGGGCCTGCAGATCAGCGGTGTCCCGGTGTCGGGCAAGCGCCCGCGGTACGCCGCCGACGCCCCGGACGACGACGCATGGGTGGTGGCGCTGCGCCTGTACGACCCGGCCTCCGGCGCCACCGCGCTCTACGCACCCGCCCTGGCCGCCTGGCCGGACCGCTTCCAGCAGGCCGCCGCCGAGGCCGACTGCGTCATCGTGGACGGCACCTTCTGGGACGACGAGGAGCCCCGCCGCACGGGCATCTCCGAACGCACCGCCACCGGCATGGGCCACCTGCCCATCGAGGGACCGGGCGGAACCGCCGAACGCCTGGCCCGCCTCTCCGCCCGCTGCCTCTACACCCACCTCAACAACACCAACCCCCTCGTCGACCCGGCCGCGCCCCAGCACAAGCGGCTCGCACGGCTGGGCCTCGAGGTGGCGTACGACGGGATGGTGATCGACCTATGAGCACGACAGCACTGAATACGACAGCACTGAGTACGACCGCCCTGAACACGGCGCCCGACCCGCTCGCCGAGCCCTGGCGCCCCGCGGAGTTCGAGGCCCGACTGCGCGCGGTGGGGGAGGAGCGCTATCACGACAGCCACCCCTTCAACCTCCGGATGCACAGCGGCGATCTCAGCCAGGACGAGCTGCGCCGCTGGATCGTCAACCGCTTCCACTACCAACGCCACATCCCCGTCAAGGACGCCCTGATCACGGCCAAGCTGGACACCCCGGTGCTGCGCCGGATGTGGCTGCGCCGCATCCAGGACCACGACGGGCAGCAGGACCGTGAGGGCGGCCTCGACCGGTGGCTGCGGCTCGCCGAGGCGGCCGGCCTGCCCCGTGAGACGCTGCTCGCCGGCGACGGCGTGCTGCCGGGCGTACGGCTGGCGGTCGACGGATACGTCAACTTCTGCCGGCTGCGCACGCCCCTCGAAGCCGTTGCCGCGTCGCTGACGGAGCTGTCCGCCCCGGATCTGATGCGCACCCGCATCGAGGCCTTCCAGCGCCACTACCGGTGGATCGAACCCCAGGGCCTCGCCTACTTCCGTACCCGGGTCTCCCAGGGCCGGCGCGACAGCCGCGAGGCACTCGACCTGGTGCTCGGCTGGGCCCGCACCCGGGACGAGCAGGAACGGGCCCTGGCAGCGCTGCGCTTCAAGTGCGACGTCCTGTGGTCGCTGCTCGACGCCGTGGACCAGGCGGGACGCCGGGAGCAGGGGTGAGTACGACGTCGGTGACCGACTGGCGGCCCGTGCCGGCACCCGCCGTCCTCCTGCGGCACGACCACACCCGGGACACGGACCTGTTGCTCCTTCCCGAACGTGTCGTCGTGCTGCAGGGCGCGGCCGGCGCGGTCGTCGCCCTGTGCGACGGCTCCCGCCGCGTGCGCGACATCGTCGACGAACTGTCCGAACGCTTCCCCGGCGCCCCCGTCGCCACCGACGTCCCTCCGTTCCTCGAACGGCTGCACAAGGAGGGCTGGCTGCGATGACCCTCACCGATCCGACCGCCCCCGCCCCTCGGGCGCCCGCGCCGGCCCGGCCCTGGGCGCTGCTGGCCGAACTCACCCACGCCTGCCCGCTGCACTGCGGGTACTGCTCCAACCCTCTGGAGCTGACCCGGCGTTCACGCGAGCTGACCGGCGGGCAATGGGCGGACGTGATGCGCCAGGCGGGCGGGTTCGGCGTGGTCCACACCCATCTCTCGGGCGGTGAACCGCTGCTGCGCCGGGACCTGGAGCAGATCGTCGCCGCGGCCGAGGCCGCCGGGATCTACACCCAGCTGGTCACCAGCGGTGTGGGCCTGGACCGGGAGCGGCTCGGCGCGCTCACCGCCGCCGGGCTGCGCAGCGTCCAGCTGTCCGTCCAGCATGCCGACCCGCGCGCCTCCGACCGGATCGCCGGACGCCGTTCCTTCGGCGAAAAGGAACGCGCCGCCGCACTCGTACGGGCCGCGGGCCTCCCGCTGGGGCTCAACGTCGTCCTGCACCACGGGAACCTCGACGCGATCGACGCCGTCGTCGAACTGGGCCTGTCCTGGGGCGTGGACCGCATCGAACTGGCCAACGCGCAGTTCTACGGCTGGGGGCTGCTCAACCGCGCGGCCCTGCTCGCCACGCGCGAGCAGCTCGCCCGGGCACGGGACGCCGTCGAGCGGTGGCGGGAGCGGCTCACTCCGGACGGCCCCGAGCTGGTCTGGGTCGTCCCCGACTACTTCGACGGTGCGGCCAAGCCGTGCATGGGCGGCTGGGGCGCGGTCTCGCTCACCGTCACCCCGGACGGCACCGTCCTGCCCTGCCCGGCCGCGGCCTCGCTGCCGGATCTGGATCCGCCGAACATCCGGGACCATCCGCTGGCCTGGATCTGGGACCATTCCCCGGCCTTCAGCCGCTACCGGGGCACCGACTGGATGGCCGAGCCGTGTCGCAGCTGTTCCCGCCGAGAGGAGGACCACGGCGGCTGCCGCTGCCAGGCGTACGCCCTCACGGGCGACGCAGCCCGCACGGATCCCGCCTGCCGGCTCTCCCCCGACCACGGGCTGATCCGGGCGCTGGCCGACGACGGCACGGCCGGGCGACCGGCGATCAGGCGGCGGGTGCCGGGCCGGCCTCTGGGGGCTGCCGCCCGGCGCAGGGCGTCGCGCAGCTCGCTTATGGTGGGCCGGTCCTCGGGCGTGGGGGCGAGCGCGTCC
>NZ_JBSFHW010000093.1:0-16548 GCF_053597275.1 Streptomyces sp. NPDC001492
AGGCAGCGTGTCGATACGGGCAGGCGCCCGCACCGACGGGACGCCGACGCAGACCGCCACCGTTCGCGTGTACACGCGAACACAGCCGGAAAGTTCCCCGAAAAAGGCCTCTGACCTGCGAAAACGAGAGGTGGCGCCTCTTGCGTGAGTGTCACGAGATGCTGTAAAGTTGTTCTTGTTCGGGAGGGGCGGCACCCACCGGACACCCCCCATCAACCCCCCTCATGAAGGAGGCTCCCATGCCCAGCATGTTCCCCCGCTACGCCCCCACCCGCACGCACATCCGGTTCGCCCAGGTCGGCGAGTTCGACGCCGAGACCCGGACCATGGCTGAGGTGTCCGTGGTCCTGGTCGCTATGACGATCGCCGAGACCGACGAATGGGAGTGGATCACCGACACTCTCGTCCCCACGGGCGGTGAAGTCCGCGGGACGAACGTCTACCTCGACGGCAGCGGTGAACTCCTCGGAGTCCTGCTGACGGTGGGCAGCGGGTGGCACGTCGAGCACCACGACACGCTGATGGCCGGCGACTTTGTCACCGTCCCGTTCCCCGGCCCCCGCGGCACCGCCCGCACCGAACAGATGGCCCTGCAGCAGCTCTACAACGCCCGCTTGTCCGCCCGCCGCCAGGCCTGCGCCGCAGACGAGCACCGCCGTCAGCAGCGCCGAGCCGCCCAGGAGGCCGAGACCGCGGCCGCGTACTGCCCCGCGGCGTAACAACCAGCACCGCCGGACGGGGGCGGGGCGGCACCCGCCCCCGTCCGGAGACCCCGTCAACACCCCACCACCCGAAGGGAACCAACCGTCATGAGCGCTGCCGATGAGGAAGCGACCGTGCAGAAGTGCGCTGAGGACTACGCCCGCCGCGCCCACATCGACCTGAACCCGGCCCGCCTCGCGGCCGCGAACCCGGGACAGCACCAGCCGGCCGACATCCGCCAGAAGGGCGAGAACGGCGGCTGACCCGGCACCGCGGACCAGAACCGGCCCGGAGGGGCGGCACCCTCCGGGCACCCCATCAACACCCCAGCGAAGGAACACGATCGAGATGAACGACACGACCAGCACGACCGGCACGGCCACCCTGTTGACGGAGATCGCCCAGCTCGCACAGCAGCTGTGGATGCCTGGGGTCACGCACCTGTCCCTGCAGCTGCCGGTGCGCGGCTACCTGGGCATCCACGGCGTACGCGCCGCCGGAACCGGATGGGTGCCGGTCGCCGCGCAGCGATACGCCCCGGTCGACGGCAGCCGCCTGCGGCTGGCCGAGTTGCTCGCCGAGCTCACCACCCAGGACCCCGAGTGCCCGGCCCTGGCCATGGAGGAGGGACACCGGGCCCGCCTCGCCCTGTACCCGGTGCCCGGCCAGCGCGAGGACGCCGCCCAGCTCGCCTACGCCGCGGCCGCCGTCCTCACCGACCCCGAGGAGCAGCGCGCCCGCAACGGCGCACAGCTCGTCGGCGAGTTCCTGCGCCGCAACGACGCGTTCGGCGACAGCGACCAGGTGCACCACGGTGCGGCTCTCGCCGCCCTTCACCGCCAGCTCAACGAAGGCGGCCGCAGTGCCGAGCCGGCCGCGATGCTCGCGGCCGCCGTGGGCGACGTGCTGCACCACGCAGACGGCTGGTGGGGCCCGGAGGACGTCCTCACGAGGGCATTCGGGCTGTACTGGAAGTCCCCCCGCCCGTACGCCGAGAACGTGCGCGTTCCCGCCCCCGAGTACGGCACCAACACCCGAGGCCTCGACGCCCTGGCGGGAACGGTCGCCTGCCTGTACGCCGTGGCGGACACCGTCCACGGCATCGCCGACAACGACCTTGCCGACCGGGCAGAGCAGACGTTCACCGAGGAGATCGAGGCCGCCCGGTGGGCCACCGTGCGCGCCGCCCGCAGCCGACAGACCGCAGGACGCTGACCAGGCAGCGGTAGAGCACCAGGGCCCCGGCCAGCCAGGCCGGGGCTCCCGCTTGGGGCGGATCCGCCCCAAGCGGACGAGCACACGGAGACCGGCCCCAGGCGGAGACGTAAATGGGCCGACGGTTCACCCTCCCGAGGGAGAAGTGACGGCATCCGTCGGCCCGACCCCATCAACACCCACCACGGACCACGAAGGGGCCTGAGCGTTGATGATGTACCGGAGTGTAGCGCGGCAGTCCTTACCGGCGGCCGCCGTCAGCAGCGACCAGGAGCGTGACCCCCGATGATCCCCCAGGGCCGGCCCGTGCGGACCGAGGCCGAGGTAGCCGAGGCACTCGGCATCCCCATGCACACCTGGCGCCGCAGCGTGCGCGACGAGTTCGAGCAGAGGGTGACCCGGGTCAACCGCGACGAGGGCCGGGTGCGGCTGTACGACGCCGCCCAGGCCGACGCCTACACCAGCGGCAAGCCCCTCCCCGCCGGCCCCGACCTCGACGCCGAGCACCCCGACGACCTGCTGACGGACAAGGAGGTCGCCGCACTGCTCGACGTCACGGCGTCGACCGTCCGCAGCTACGTCGTCGGCGGCTACCTGCCGGCCGGAGTCGAGGAGCACGGCCGCCGGTGGAGACGGAGCGACATCACTGCCCGGATCGAGCAGGGCGACCAGCGCGAGCGCCCCGAGAACACCGGTGCCGGACGGCCGGCCAGCACCCCGGAGCGCCCCAACCGGGGCCGCGCTGGAGGGACCCCGGACCCCCGCGTTGACGAAGTCGTTGCCGAGCTCCGCACGGTCGGCGAGGCCGGCCACCCGCTGTCCGCGAGCCGGGTTGCGGAACGCTACGGCGTCAGCCGGACCACCGGCGCCAACATCCTGCGGGCCGCCCGCGAAGCCCTCGACGACGCCCCGTAGGAGCACGCCGGCCCGCCGCGAACCACCAGGTCAACGCGAGAACCGCGGCCCTGGCCGGAGCATCCCCAGGAACTGACCCACCGTCACAGCCCCGGGAGCAAGCCGCTTGATCGCTGTCACGAGATGCTGTAAAGTTGTTCTTGTTCGGGAGGGGCGGCACCCACCGGACAACCCCATCAACCCCGCGCACGAAGGAACACCCCTGTGATCTTCCTGTACTTGCTGTCCGGACTCCTGGTCAGCGCGTCGTACGACGTCATGCCCACGACCGGCCTGGCCGATCTGCAGAGCGACCCGACCCGCCGGCCGTCCCGCGGTGAGCTCGCCGCCGCCGTCGCGGTGTGGGTCCTCGCCGTCGCGGTGTGGCCCCTGATGGTCGCCTACCGGGCCGTGGCCGCCATACGGGGCGGGTCCGGCGATCACCGTCCGCGCCGGTAGCCACCCAGGCCCGGCAGGGCACGAGCAGGGGCGCGCCCGATGCAGGGCGCGCCCCCTCTGGCGTTCCGCGCCACAGATGACACGCCCGCCATCACCAGCACGGTTGCGCACCCCGCCCCATTTTCGTCACAATCTGAGCTGTGACGAAAATGGTTGACGGAGGATCAGCAGCCGGACCGGCGACCGAGGCAGGGCAGACGGCCGGGATCTGCGAGGGATGCGGGGAGCCGCTGCCGCCGCCCACACCGGGCAAGGGACGCCCCCGGGCATTCCACAGCGGCACCTGCCGCATGCGCGCACTCCGGCGCCGGCGCCGGCCCGGCCACGCCGAGGCCGCGGCGATCCTGGCCGAGCTGCGTCTACCGGCCGCGAGTGAGCCCGCGTTGGCCCGCCTCGACGCCGACACGCTCGCCGAAGTGGTCCGCCAGGCCCAGGCCGCCCGCACCGCCCTGGCCCGGCTTGCCGAACTGGTCCCCGCCGAGCCCGAGGTGACCGACACGGTCACGGTGTCCGTCCCGCAGCTCCCCGCCGCCCAGCCGGCGCCCGCCGAGGAGCTCGCCGAGCGCCAGGCCCAGCCCGAGCAGACCGCCGCCCCGGAGCCGGCCAGCGTCACCGAGGAGCCGGTGACGCAAACCCCGGCCCCCGTCGCTCCGTCGCCCGTCGAGGCCCCCGCGGTACGGGCGCGGGAAATCGCCGGGAAGCGGCCGACCGCCGAGCAGGGCGCCATCATCGACGCGTGCGCCTCCGGCGTCGACCTGGTCGTCGAGGCCGGCGCAGGCACCGGCAAAACGACCACGCTCCGCATGGCGTCCACCCAGATGCGCGGCCGCGGGCTCTACGTCGCCTACAACCGGTCCATCGCCCAGGACGCCAAGAAGGTGTTCCCGGCGCACGTGCAGTGCTCCACCGCTCACAGCCTCGCGTTCCGGGCCCACGGCCGCGACCATAAACACCGGTTGAACCTGCGCGTGCCCGCCCAGCGCACCGCCGAGTTGCTGCGGATCGTGGAGCCGCTCAGGGTCAACGCCGACGTTGTGTTGGCGCCGGCCGCCCTCGCCCGCCTCGCCTCCGACGCCGTCGACGCGTTCGCCCACTCCGCCGACCGCGAGGTGATGGCCCGGCACGTCCCGGACCTCGAAGGCGTCAGCCGTCCGGAGATGGAGCAGCTGCGGCACGAGGTCCTGCCGCACGCCCGCCAGCTGTGGGCCCAGACGCAGGACCCGAACAGCCAGCACCGCTACACCCACGACTACTACCTGAAGGCATGGGCGCTCACCGAGCCGACGCTGAAGGCGGATTTCGTGCTGCTCGACGAGGCCCAGGACTCCAACCCCGTCGTTGCCCACCTCGTACAGTCCCAGTCCGCGCAGCGCATCGCCGTGGGCGACTCGGCCCAGGCGATCTACGGATGGCGCGGCGCGGTCGACGCCCTGGCCACGTGGCCCGCCCAGAAACGGCTGTACCTGCAGCAGTCGTGGAGGTTCGGCAAGGCCATCGCCGACGAGGCGAACCGGTGGCTGACCCAGGTGGGCGCCCCCATCCGCCTGTACGGCAACCCGGCAATGAACTCCCGAGTCCTGCCGGGCAGTTGTGGTGACTACGCCGACGCGGTGTTGTGCCGGACCAATGCCGAGGCCATGGCCCGCGCGATGTCCGCCCTGGAAGGCGGCCGCCGTCCCGCCCTGGCCGGTGGCGCCGGCCAGATCAAGGCCCTGGCCGAGGCCGCCCTAGACCTGCGCATGGGGAAGCCCACCAGCCACCCCGAGTTGCTGGCGTTCCAGACGTGGGACCAGCTGAGGAAGTACGTCCGCGACGAGAACGCCGGCAGTGACCTGCGGGTGTTCGTCCGCCTGATCGACGACTACAGCCCGGAGGCGGTCATCAAAGCCGCCAACGCACTGGTCGAGGAGAAGGCAGCGGACCTGATCCTGAGCACCGCGCACAAGGCCAAGGGCCGCGAGTGGCCCACCGTCACGATCGCCTCCGACTTCAGCGAGCCCAAGCGCCAGGAGAACGGCGCCCCCGGACCCATCCGCAAGGATGAGGCGATGCTGTCGTACGTCGCCGTCACCCGCGCCCGCCAGACCCTCGACAACGAAGGCCTCGCCTGGATCAGCGGCTACTGACCGGCTGCAGTGCGGCCGCGGGCCCGGCACGTCGTCAGCCGGAGGACACCGAGGCTTCCGTCACCCAGCAGTGGGTGACGGAAGCGGAGGCGGCCCGTTCGCCGCGCGACGGCCTGGGCAACCCGGCGATCGGACTGATGATCTGTCAAGTCAACGTCGTACCGGCCGAAAACACCCGATCCGGGCACCAGCCGATCCGCGTACCCCAAGAAACTTCCCGCAACACGCGCAATTTCGTGTGTCACGAATGAGGGAGGGTCTAAGATCGCGATCATGGCAGGAGTGCGAGGGCGGCAACAACGGGGAAGAAGCGCGAACTTCGACCCCGAGAAGGTCGTACGCGCAAACGTGATCTTCCATCCCGGTGACCCGCTGCGCGAGAAGTTCGAGAGCGCGGTGCTCGGAATGGGCGTCTCCGGCAACGAGGTCATGCGATACGCGCTTGAGAAGCTCCGGCTCGACGAGAACGGCCGCCCGGCCGGGTGGCCCGCGCAGGATCAGATAGCGGAGGCCAGCTAGGCAAAAAGAAGGCCCCCTGTACGGGGGCGGCGGACAAGACCGGCATATGAAGATCGTTTGGTACCTCACCGTGGCCTAGGAACCCCGAGGTACCGCACCCAGTAGGGGCCTGCGAAAGCCCCTGCGAATCCCCGCCTGACGGTTTGCGAGGCCGTCGGGCCGGTCTTCTGTGCCCCTAAAAAGTGCTCAGGAGCCATTGCCATGATGCCACATGGCAGCGGTGGCGGTACCCCCATGCCCGATTCCGGTGTGTTGTCACCGGGTCGCCATGTCGACACCGCCCGCGCTGCCCAGTTCGATCCCCGAACGATCGTTCGCCGTGTCGCCGGGGAAGCTGCGTATCCGTCGGGCCCGCGGCCGACCGTGCTCCGTTTCGGTGACGGCCTGACGCGAGAGGCTTACTTCCGGACGGCCGGGATCGCGGCCGCGCGCGGTCTGCTGCGGGCCGAGCACTTCCGGCTGCTCGACTTCCTGCAGCGCCAGGACCTCGACGTTGACGGTCGCGTGATCGGCATGCGCCAGACCGACCAGACCAGCGGCGGGCTCGATCTCGCCCACCGCTACGGCCTCGCCCACGGCATCGGCTCTGACCGCTACTGGGCCGACCTTTCGGGCTTGTACCGGGCCGGGTGGGCCGAGCAGGCCGTACGGCCGGCGCCGGGGCGCAAGGCCGTCTACCGGCTGTGCCTGCGTATGGACGCGATCCCCGCGGACCTGCCGGAGGACCTCACCCGGGCCCTGCGCCCGTGGGCCCTGCCCGAGCCGGCCGACGTGCACGAGGACAGCGTGTACGGCCGTCTGACGGGCCGCCGGGCCGTGCCCATGCAGCACGGCGTGCTGCAGCTGGTGGAGGGGGTGACGGCGTACGAGATGGCGGCCGCGGTCCAAACCGCCCCCCGCTGGGAGCACCCGGCCGACTCGGCCGAGGCCGAGGTAGCGGCCCGGATCAGGGAGACCAGCAAGGCCCTGCCGCAGGAAGACCGGGTTGCCCTGGAGCCCGCCTACGCAGTTGCCGCGGACGAGCCTCAGACATCGCTCGCCGAGCGCCTCAGTGTCCAGTGGGCTGGAGTGGCAAAGCGTCTCCCTTATACGCGAGGGGTGTCTCAGCTATGTGGTTTGTTGTCTGCAGACCGTACGGGGCTGGTGACGTACGACGAGATGGCAAAGACAACAACGACGCCTTCGGCGGCGCCTGGAAAGAAGCCGCGTAGGGCTGTTGCTGCAGACCTCAGCTCGGCCGTGGAATGGGTCGTACGCCGCGCGTGGGCCTCATGGCGGGCCCAACTCGGGTACCGCGAGGTGATTTTGCCCAAACCCTCCGACGAGTCCGCCAGCCGGTCTCTCACGGGTTCGAAGTGGGGTGACCTGCAGCGTGTGGTGGGTATCGCGCTGCGCCGCGGCGCCACCCCGACCCAGCTGGTCGAGCTGATGACCAGCAACCTGATCAAGCGTGACCAGTGGGGTCATGAGACCTGGCGAGTCACCAGCGTCTCCCAGCTCGCCGCTCACCGGCTGTGGCGCTGGATCAACGCCCACCCCGACGCCCCGCACTACACCCGCAGGCCGACCGTGGCGCAGGCCGCCCACGTCACGGCGTGGGACAACCCCACCCCCGCGGAGCTCGCCGCCCGCCTCGCCCGCGCCCGCCAGGCACAGGACGCCCAGCGCACCCGCATCGAGGCCCTCGCCCTGGAGGCGGAGGCCCGCGCCGCGGCTCGCCAGCGGCGCCGGGACGCCGAGCGCGCCGAGCTCGCCGACCGGTGGGGACTGGACCGCTACGCCCAGCCCGCCCAGGAACCGGCCGCCCGCCGCGACGAGGTCGAGGCGGAACGGCTCAGTGCGGTACGGCGCCGGGCCCGTGCCAAGGTCGACCCGGGCGACCGCAGCCGCGCGGCCGCCATCGAGCGGGCCCGCGCAGAGCGACGGGAACGCCGCCGCCGGGAAGGGTGGGCCTGAACCGGTCCCGCAGTGTGCAGTGCGACGTGACCCCCGGCCCGATAGGGTCGTTGACCAGCAGAAGCCCAGTCCGGGCCGAGGAGGACAGCGCCGATGAGTGACCGTCAGACCGCCGACGAAACCGCGCGCAACGACGAGCTCGCCGACCGCCGGGCATTCCTGCTGCGCATGGACGGCCCTCCCGTCGAGGACGAGGCCCAGGGCCTGCGGCTGCTCGCCGAGATCGAGGCCGCTGACCACGCCTCAACCGTCGCCCTGTCGACCGGCGGTACCGTCGACTCGCAGGACGTCGCCGCACAGGCACTCCGTCGCGCGTACGCATGGGCACGACTGGCCAAGCTCAACCCCGAGTTCGACGAGGCCGCGGACGCGGCGCTGCGAACCTGGGACGCCGCCGAGGAGGCCCACACGGTGGCCGTCGTCCAAGCCGTCCGCCGATGATCACGGGCGCGACGTGAACCTAACGGGCGCCTCGTGTCGTCCTGCACGCCGTGCGGGAGCCGGTCTGTCAGCCGGCCGCTTCCGCGCGGCCGCCGTACCGGCGCAAGCCTGCGCGGGAGTTGCTGCCCATGTACAGGGTGGGGTTGTCCTGCCAGGGAATCCCGCCGATCTTGTACCGGGGCAGGGCCCGGGACCCGGCGGTGAACCGGGCGTGCACCTCGATGACGTGCCGCGGGGTGCCGTTGCGTTCCATGCGGCGGATGCAGCCGCGGCGCATCGAGTGCCCGGTGTAGCGGGGCAGCCGGCGCCGCAGGGTTCGCCGCTTGAGCCGGCGTTCGGTGCGGATCGCCTCGCGCTCGGTGTCGGAGTCGGCGGCCGCCAGCGCGGCCCGCTCGGCGCAGGTGCTGAGCACCTCCCGTTCCTCCGGGGCCAGGTCGCGCACCAGCCCGGCCGCCCTGGCCCGGTGCTGGATGATGTTGCGCAGGGTGCGGTCACCGATGCCGCCGGCCCGGCGTGCATCGGCCGGTTGCCGGCCGGCGCACGCTCCGGTGCCGCCGAGGCGGCCCCACCGGTCGACCCGCCGCAGCAGCGGGCCGGTGTGCGCGACGTCCGCGGACTGCAGCAGCGTCATCCAGGCCCGCCACAGCACGACCGGGCACAGCGCCGGGTCGTCCTGCGCGACCAGGCGCACGGTGTCGCGCTTGCGGCCGTGCGGGTTGGTCTTGGAGCGGCGCAGGGTGATCTCCAGCGCCGGCCTGACGTCGACGATCTCGCCGGTGGCCAGGTCGACGATGTCCGCGGTCGTCTCGACGACGTCGTGCACGGACAGCGACACGGGTTCGCTCGCGCGGGCGGCCATGAACCAGGCGATGACCAGCGCCACGGCGTCCCGCAGCCCGCGGACCGTGTCCAGGTCGCAGGTGGCCACCATCGCGGCCAGGTCCTCGCGGGTGCACTCGGTGGCCTGCAGCACGTCGCCGGCGTTGTCCGGGTCGGTCGCCTCCTCCGTGGAGCGGGACGCCAGCACCCGGGCGATCAGGTCGCGTTCGTCGGCGCGGACCGGGTGGCCGTTGAGCGCGCGCACGCTGGACACCGTGGTGACGTACGAGTTGATCGTGTCGGTGGGGTGCCGCTGGTCGGCCAGGTGGTTGGCCCAGTCGGCGAGCACGCCGGCATCCGTGGGCACGCGCCCGTGCTCGGTGCACCAGTTCACGAACAGCCCGGCCCGCGAGGCGCGGCCGCGGGTGGTGTTGGCCGGCTCGGCGCCCGCGGCCCGGCGGGCGGTCGCCTCGTCCACGGTGAAGCCGCCGGGCGTGCGTACCCGCCCGTTGCCCGCCGCGGTGTAGTGGCCCGGCAGCACCAGGCCCCCGGTACCCGGCCGACGGGCCGGCAGTCCCTCGACGGCCGCGCCGTCCGGGTGCTGCTGTGCGGCCAGGCCCTGCGCCACGGCGGCGAGTTGCGCGGCGACGTCCTCGCCCGCGGCCGCGCGCGCGGCGAGCTGCCCGAGCCGGTCGACGAGTTCGCCGGCGAGCTCCACGGCGGACGCGGTCACGACGACGCCCCCGAGGACGGCCCGCGGGTTTCCGTCACCGCGGTGCCGGTGACGATCCGGCGGGCGGAAAAGGCGTACATCGTTCGGAATTTCCGCCGCAGGTCTGCCCAGACGGCGCGGGCCTCGTATCCCACCAGCAGCACGGGTCAGGGCCCCTTCCGGTCGTCGGCCGGGTCGACGTCGAAGGCGCGGTTCCATCCGGCCTCCGCCACGGCGTACAGCTCCGGGTCGTCCGAGACGGCTTCCTGGATCTGCCGGCCGATCGCCTCCAGGCGCCCGGCCATCGGGCTGCCGGCGATCTCCGGGTGGGCGACGACCTGTTGCAGGCCCATCATCACCATCCAGGCGTCCTGCCGGTGCAGGCCGAGCTTGACCGGGCCCATGTCCGCCCAGCGCGTGTACGCGTCGTGCAGCAGGCGGACGGTGTCCGCCGCGCGGTCGTCCATCTCCCCGGGCATGCCGCCCCTTTCGACGGGTGTTTTCCGTTCCGTCCGTATCCCGCACGGTTCCTGACTCAGCGTCACTCAGCGTGCGCGGCCCACGCTATCAGTGATTTCCGATTCGTGCGGCGTATCGGAAATCAGCGACCCGGGCGCGGCGATATGACATGCCCACGACAGAAACATGATCTTGAGTCGGCCCGTTCGGTTCAGCCATTTAGTTCAGTTTGGTTTTGTTAAATTGGTTCAGTTTGGTTTGGTTAGGTACTTGAGTTTGGTTTGGTTTCGCGATACGATACGGAACGTAAGCTGACCAAACGGAACGTAGCCAACCGATCGGAAGGAACACGGGCATGACGGACCGCGAGACCACCGCACAGCAGGACGCCGCCGCGACCGGCACGACCGACTGGGTCGCCGAGCTGGGGCCGGCCGTCCTGGAGGAGAACCTCGGGCCCGCCACCAGCGCGGACGACGACCCGTACCGGGACGACCCCCGCGCCTGGCCGCAGGAGAGCGACCTCAAGTAGCCGAGCCGGCGCCCCGACCGGGGCGCCGGGACCCACCCCCCACCCCCCACCACGGAAGCGGAGAACGAGACATGCGACGCATCGAGGGCCTGCCGGAGTCGGTGTCGATCGAGTCGCTGACCCTGCGGGACGACGCGTACGCCGTCCTCTGCCTGCCCTGCGGGGGCGGCGGCGAGCCGGCCGCCGTGGAGACCTGCCGCGGCACCGACGCCAAGGCCGCCGCCTGGACCCTCGCCATCGAGCACGAGGCCACGCACGCCCGCCGCCGCGACGCACTCGTGCACGCCGAGCGCCGCCGCCTGCAGGCCGGGGCACTCGGCTGGAGCCAGGCCCAGGCGGACGCCATGGTGTGGGCCGCCATGGGGTGGCTGCACTACGACGGGAAGCGCTACCTTCGCCGGGACCTGGACAACCCGCACGTCAAGAGCGGCCGCACCGTCGCCAGGGCCCGCGTCCAGGCCCTCGTGGACGCCGGATTCCTCAAGATCTACGAAGCGGACTGGTCGCTGATGCTCACCCGGGACGGCCGCGCCGCCCTCGACGCCTGGCGGGCCGTCGGCCCCGAGCCCGCCGCCCAGGAGTCGCACCACCTGGCCCCGCTGACCGGGGGCGAGGAGGAGGCCCGCCGCGACGCCGAGCGCGCCGAGCGCCTGGCCGCCGCCCGCGCCGAACGCGCCGAGCACGAACGCCACTTCGGCGAGGCCGCCCCGGAGCCGGCCGCCGACCCCGAGGCCTGCGACCACCAGCGGCACGCGTGGCTGTACGTCACCGCCGACCCCATCACCGAGCGGCTCGGCTACCACCTCGCCTGCGCCTGCGGCCGCGAGCGCGACGCCTACCCCGGCAACTCCCCCGGCATGAACACCGGCACCGCCAGCCGCCCGCTCGGCATCCGCGAGGCCGACACCCAGGTCGCCGACTTCCACGCCGACCGGCGCGGCTACCACGTCACCGGCCGCTGGACCGTCCTCGACGAGCACACCAAGCGCGCCCCCGTCGAGGCCGCCGCCGCACCGCAGTGGCCCGCCGTCGACGACCCCAACCGCCGCCCCGCCCCGGTTTCCGTCACCGCGACGCCCGTGACGCCCACCGCCGACGCGGACCAGGAGACCGACGCGCCGACCGTCACCGACCCCACCGTGACGGAAACCCCCGCGGCCGCCGCCGTCGACGAGGCCGGCCAGGACGACGCACACGCCGCATGGATCGACCGGCAGGCCGAGCGCACCGGACTGCTGATGATCGACGGCCCCGGCCTCGTCGGCCCCGGCACCCACGTGACCTACCGCGACGGCCACGGCCCCGGCATGCGCTCCAAGCACGGCAACCACGGCACGATCGTGCGCATCACCACCACGTCGGTCGCCTGGCGCCCGTACGGCAGCCGCCGCACCCTGCGCACCCCGCTCGACGACATGCGCGTCACCGTCCCGCGCACCAGCACCGTCGCCGAGCCCGACGACCACCGCACGGCCGGGTGGCGCCGGTGGAGCCTGGCCCAACACCTCGCGCACGCCCGCCAGCCGACCACCCCGGCCCCCGCGCCCGTCACGGCCGCCCAGGACGCCCCGCAGGCCCCCGCCGACTCATCCGTCCGCCCGGCGCCCGCCGGGGCCGTACAACTGCCGCTGTGGCCCGCCCCGGTGGCCACCCGGCCCACAACCGACCGTCCGGCGCCCGCCAACCCGCTCGCTTCCGTCACCGCGCTGCCGGTGACGCACAGCGCCGCGGCCGCCGGCCCCGTGGTGGTGATTCCATGCAGTGGCGCCAAACTGGACCGTCCAGCGCCAGCCGGTGAGTTCTACCGCGGCAGCCTGCACACCCTGTGCCGCCGGGCCGCCGACGCCCTCACCGCCGACGGCGGCACCGTCCTGGTCCTGTCCGCCCGTAACGGGCTGGTCACCCTCGACCAGGTGCTCACGCCGTACGACCTGCGCATGGGAGAGCCCGGCAGCATCACCGCCGCCGAGCTGCGCGACCAGGCGGCCCGGCTCGGCATCGAGGACGCCCAGGACGTGACCGTCCTCGCGGCCGCCGCCTACACCGCCGCAGCCCGTAGCGTGTGGCCGCACGCCACGGCCCCGCTGGAGGGCAGCCGCGGCATCGGCGAGATGCGGCACCGCCTCTCCCAGCTCGCCCGCACCGCCACCCGGCGGACCGCCTGAACCCCGGCCCGCCCGTAACCGGCAGCGCCGGCCGACCTGTTGACCGCCCGACGACCCAACCCACGAGACAGTGAGAGTGACCGTGAGCGAGACCCAGGGCGCCCAGCCCGGCAACACCACACCGGCCCCCGGCGTCAAGCTGTGCCGGTTCCCCGGCTGCACCCGGGAACGCGAACCCGCGCGCGGACCGGGCCGGCCGCCCGAGTTCTGCGACCGGGAGGACCACAACAAAGCCACCGCATTCGCGGCCCGCCGCAGGCAGACGAAGGAGGCCGAAACCGCCGTCGGCAACGCGCCCGTCGAGGACCCGACCCGGCCGGTCGACTACTCGACGACACGCGCCCGCGATCTCCTGCCGATCGTGCAGCGGCTCGCCACCGACCTGCAGGGCAATCTCGCCGTGGTGCTTGCACAGCTGGAGACGATGACCGACCCGGGCGCGGCCGCCGCCGAAGTCGAGTCGATCCAGCAGGCCGCCGACGAGAAAGTTGCCCAGGCCGAAAGCGCACGGCTCACCGCGGAGAGGGAACGCGGCGAGGCCGTACGGGAGCGCGAGGAGGCCGACGAACTCGCCGAGGAGGCCCAGGAGGCGGCCCGCCTGGCCCAGGAGGCCCAACAGCAGACGGCAGAGGACGCAGCCCGACAGGTCGCCGAGGCCCAGGCCGCCCAGAAGGCCGCCCAGGACGAGGCCGATCAGAAGGTCGCCGACGCCCAGGCGGCAGCGGAGCAGGCCCGCACGGATGCCGAGGAACACGTCAGGAAGGTCGAGGCGACCGCCGCCGCCGAAGTCGAGAAGATCAAGGCAGCCGCCGCCCAACAGGTCACGACAGCCGAGCAGGAGGCAGCGCGGAAGGTCGCCGAGGCCCAGGCCGCCCAGAAGGCCGCCGAGGAGGAGACGGCCCGCCAGCGCGCCACTGCCGAAGCGGCCGACGCCGAACGGCAGCGGCTCGCCGACGAGCTCGACCGGGAACGCCAGGCCTGGCGTGCCGAACGCGAACGCATGCGCAAGGAACTCGCGGAGGAACTCCACACCGAGCGCGAGGCCTGGCGCGAGGAACGCAAGGCGATCCGCAAGGAGTACACCGACCAGCTCGCCGCGGAGCGCGAGGACTTCCGCCGCCAGCTCGCCGCCCTCACCGCCCAGCGCGGCACGTACGAGGCCGAGGAGAGCGCCGACCCGGCCGCCCCGGAGAAGGCCCGACGCGGCAGCCGGCGGACGGCCACCACGTGAGCCACCCGACCGACCTTCCCGACCTGTTCACGCACGCGGTCGACGGGCACTTAGTGGAGTGCGTCCGCCCCGCCGACACCGACCGCCCGTCCTGGTACCTGTACGAGGACGGGCAGCCGCTCGGCGCCGTCCACATCCACGCCGAGGGCAACACGACCACTTGGTTCGTGGAGGTCACCCACGGCCGGCACCAGGACCTCGACGACGCCGTGCGCAGCCTGCGGCAACTCCGGGCCAAACCACGCACCGCGGCGCACCTCGTCGACGACCCGCACCGTCCCCACCCCACCACCCAGACGACCCCTGCCACCGCGGAGCTCTCGTGACCACCCAGCCCGCCCCGAGCACCGGAGGAGCACTCTTGGACACCGTCTACAGCGACACCGCGACCGAGGCGTACGTCATGGAGTGGGCCGGCGAGCGCTACGGCATCCGGCCCATCCCGGCCGGTCTCGACGGCATCACCGCCATGGCCGGCCAACTCGGAATCCCCACGGCAGGCCTGGCCGACCTCGACACCCTGGCGCCCACGCTGGAACTCGCCGCCCGTGACCGCGAGCGGCAGCCCCAGGTGCGCACCTTGCTGCGAACCGCCGCCGCCCAACTCGCCGCGGCCGCCCGCCTGGTCCCCGGCGAGGCCGCCCACGACGACGCGCTCAGCCGGGCCCGCACCTGCATGGTCGACGCATGGAAAGTCGCCCCCGGCGGAGGCGGGTGCATCACCGCACCGGGCGGCATCGCCCAGTGCATCCTGTGCGGCACCCAGTCAGCAGACCTGCGCACCCAGCCCGGCGCCGCGGAGTACGCAGACCGGGCCGCCGTCGACGAGTGGTACGACCGGCACTCCGACCTATGCGAGCCGCTGCCCCGGCCAACCTGCAGGGCGTGCCTGTGCGGCGGCTGCAAGGCCGGCCCCTCACCGGTCCACTGGTGTGACCCCTGCACCTGCCACCGCGACGACGACTGAACCGAGGAGGACAGGCCCGCGCCGTCGGCACCGGCAAGGGCAGCAGCGGGCGGTGCAGCCGGGGACCGGGTCTGCAGCGGGGGCGGACCGAGTGACGCCCCTTCTTTCCTCGGGTGGCCGGGGCCGGTTGCCGGGGACCAGCGCACTCGTGCTGACGCCGGAGGCAACCACGGAACCCCGGGGGCATCCAAGGCCAAGCCGCCTGCGGCGGTCGCGCAAGCGCGAGCCTTGGACACCCCCGAGAACCCGCGGTCGGGCAGAGCCCGTCAGCACGACCGCCCCGGCCCCCTTGGAGGCACCGCCATGATGCCCACCCCTCAGTACGAGACCGCCGCAGCACCCGCCGGATGCCTGTGGGACCCGTGGATTCCCACCACGTCCCACGGCGGCGGGTACGTCTGGCCCGGCCGGATGGTGCTCAACGTCCCCGGCCGGACCTGGCCCCACCTGCCGGCCGACTGTCCGCGACCGGAGACCGCACCCGGCGAGTGGATCGGCGAGGGCACTCCCGCCGAAACGCTGGTCTGCCCCGGGTGCGGCCTCGACTGCACCTGACCCCGGTGGGGGCCCGCCGCGGCGGGCCCCCACGCACGCACGGACACCTAACGGGTCCCGCACCCCGGCGAGGAGGTGCGGGACCCGTTAGGTGTTCTCAGAACAGCCGTCCGTGGTCGGCGAACGGGTCGCCCTCAGCGAGGGCTCCGGCGACGATCTCGCCGAGCCGGGCCGGGTCGTGGACGTCACGGCCGACCGCTTCGAGGACGGCGGCCCGCACCGCGCGGGCGGCCGCCGCGGCCCCACGCCGGTCCGCCTTGCCGACACGGCCCGGGTGCGTGAGCCGGTCGCGCCGCAGCGCGTCGGCCAGGTTATCGATCTGGTCGCCGAGCTGCAGACAGGCCGGCCGCGTGCACCAACTCCGGTCGCACACGTGACGGACGACGTGCCGGTCCGGAATCGGACCGTGGTGGGCCTGCCACATCCAGCGCGACGGACGCACCACCGGGGAGTGGTCGCCGCTCGCCGCCGCTGACGCAGCCCAGAAACGCCCGTACCCGTCATCGCTCAACGCACCGCAGTACACCCAGCACCGATCTGTGACCACGATGCGGGCCCGGATACGGGCCCACTCCCCGAGGTCGGCCCGCGGGGGCATGTCGACGGGCGGTCGGACGGCTTCCGGAACGGTTGGCATGTCGGTTAGACGACTACTTTCGGGTCAGAATCTGGCGCCGTGGTCGAGTCGCGAGGGCAGAGGCGCACGGTATGAACGCATCGAGTCCGGTGCGGGTTGTGAGTCCCAATCGGGCACGCGCGAAGTCAGCGAGTCCGTGTGTCTGTCCGTTGGTTGGCC
>NZ_JBSFHW010000094.1:0-16217 GCF_053597275.1 Streptomyces sp. NPDC001492
GGTGGGCGTGGGCGAGGGCTCCGGGCTGGACGTGGAGGTCTGCGTGCAGTGGTAGCGCGGATTGTCGGGGTCGAAGTTGTCGACCGGAGTGCAGCCTCCGGCTTCACCCCAGGTTTTTTCTCCACAACTGGAGCACAAGTCACGCACAGGGGAGGATTGCATTCCGCAGGTCACGGGTATGACGGGCTACGACCGTGATGGGCAGTGTGGCCGTGTGGGAGGGACCCCATGTTGTTGTTCGAAGCGCTCGGCTCCGCACTTCTCGGTCTCGTGCTGGCAGGGGCGGCGATCCGCCGTCTGTCCGACCGTCTGCCCAACCGTTCGCTGGTGCTCACGACCGGTGTGGCCGGCGCCCTCTTCGGCGCCTTCGTCACCCACAGCGCGCTGGACCCGGGCAACTTCCTGCTGATCCTGCTCGGCGCGGCGATCGTCTCCGCGGCCTCGCTCTCCCTGCTGGTGCGCCCGGCCGGGAGACTCCGCCGGCGATCAGCGCCGGCGTGACCCCGACCGGGACGACGAGGACGACCAGGACGACCAGGGAAGCGAGAGCTAGGCGGCCAGTCCGAGGGCGGCCATCCGCTTGGTGTGGGCCTCGGTGATCCGGGAGAACATCCGGCCGACCTCGGCGAGGTCGAAGCCGTCCGCGACGCCGCCGACGAGCATCGTCGACAGCGCGTCGCGGTCCGCGACGACCCGCTGGGACTGCGACAGGGCCTCGCCCATGAGACGCCGGGCCCACAGGGCGAGACGGCCGCCCACGCGCGGGTCGGCGTCGATCGCGGCCCGCACCTTCTCCACGGCGAAGCCGGCGTGCCCGGTGTCGTCCAGCACGGCCAGCACCAGCTCACGCGAGTCCGAGTCGAGCCGCGCGGCCACCTCGCGGTAGAAGTCGCTGGCGATCGAGTCGCCGACGTAGGCCTTCACGAGCCCTTCCAGCCAGTCCGAGGGTGCCGTCTGCTTGTGGAAGCCGTCCAGCGCGGCGACGAACGGCTCCATCGCGCGCGTGGGCTCCTCGCCGATCTCCGTGAGCCGGTCGCGCAGCCGCTCGAAGTGGTGGAACTCCGCCGACGCCATCTTGGCCAGCTCCGCCTTGTCCGCCAGCGTCGGCGCCAGCTTGGCGTCCTCGGCGAGCCGCTCGAACGCCGCGAGTTCGCCGTACGCGAGGGCACCGAGGAGATCGACGACCGCGGCCCGGTACTGCGGGTCCGCGGAGGCCCGGCCCCAGTCCTGGGCGGCCACTCCGGTCTGCTCGGCGGGTGCGTCAGAGGTGTTGTCAGGCGTCGTCATGAAGCGCACAATAGTCCGCTTGCCGAGCCCTGGAAGTCCCTGGTCAATCAGTGTGATGACGGCTACGTGACCAAATCGGCCATCGCGTGTGCGTGATTCCGGGGTATGGTGGTAATGCGCCTGCCGACTACTCGACGGGCCGCACGTATGAGGATGCCCGGTCGGTGGCCCGATCGGCTCCGACCCGACAGCCCTCCAAGCCCGTACGGCACATTGCGTACGGCGTCCGGAGGGACACCCTCAGCGGTACGAGCGCTAGAGCGTCGGCAGTGGTCCCGTGCCTTACGGCCTGACCGTATGGCAGCCGACGTCCCCGGCACGGTCCGTCAAAGACCCCCCGCGCTCGCCTCGCACCGCGCACACAGAAGAGGCAGCACCCTGACTACCACGTTCAGAGATCTCGGCATCCTTCCCGAGACCGCCGAGGCCCTCGAGGCCGTCGGCATCGTCACCCCCTTCCCCATCCAGGAGATGACCCTCCCCGTCGCCCTCTCCGGCACGGACGTCATCGGCCAGGCCAAGACCGGCACCGGCAAGACGCTGGGCTTCGGCCTCCCGCTCCTCGAGCGCGTCACCGTCCCCGCGGACGTGGAGGCGGGCCGCGCGAAGCCCGAGGACCTCACCGACACCCCGCAGGCGCTCGTCGTCGTCCCGACCCGCGAGCTGTGCACGCAGGTCACCAACGACCTGCTGACCGCGGGCAAGGTGCGCAACGTACGCGTCCTCGCCATCTACGGCGGCCGGGCCTACGAGCCCCAGGTCGAGGCCCTCAAGCAGGGCGTCGACGTGGTCGTGGGCACCCCGGGCCGGCTCCTGGACCTCGCGGGCCAGAAGAAGCTCAACCTCAAGCACGTCAAGGCCCTTGTCCTCGACGAGGCCGACGAGATGCTCGACCTGGGCTTCCTGCCCGACGTCGAGAAGATCATCAATCTGCTGCCGGCCCGCCGCCAGACGATGCTGTTCTCGGCGACCATGCCGGGCGCCGTCATCGGCCTCGCGCGCCGCTACATGTCGCAGCCCACGCACATCCGCGCCACCGCGCCGGACGACGAGGGCGCGACGGTCGCGAACACCTCGCAGCACGTGTACCGCGCGCACAACATGGACAAGCCCGAGATGGTCGCGCGCATACTGCAGGCCGACGGCCGGGGACTGGCCATGGTCTTCTGCCGCACCAAGCGCACCGCGGCCGATCTCGCCGACCAGCTCAAGCAGCGCGGCTTCGCGGCCGGCGCCGTCCACGGCGACCTCGGCCAGGGCGCCCGCGAGCAGGCACTGCGCGCGTTCCGCAACGGCAAGGTGGACGTGCTCGTCTGCACCGACGTCGCCGCCCGTGGCATCGACGTCGAGGGCGTGACGCACGTCATCAACTACCAGTCTCCCGAAGAGGAGAAGACGTACCTGCACCGCATCGGCCGTACGGGCCGCGCGGGTGCCAAGGGCATCGCGATCACGCTCGTCGACTGGGACGACATCCCGCGCTGGCAGCTGATCAACAAGGCGCTGGAGCTGTCCTTCAACGACCCGCCGGAGACGTACTCCACCTCCCCGCACCTCTTCGAGGAGCTGAACATCCCGGCGGGCACCAAGGGTGTTCTGCCGCGCGCCGAGCGCACGCGTGCCGGGCTCGACGCGGAGGAGCTCGAGGACCTGGGCGAGACCGGCGGCCGCGGTGCACGCGGTCGCGGCGGCCGCCCCGAGCGGGGTGGCCGGGGCGAGTCCCGGTCCACCGAGCGCGAGCGCACGGAGCGTACGCCGCGTCGCCGCCGCCGTACGCGCGGTGGGGCGGCCCTGGACGCGACGGCCGCTCCGGAGGCCTCGACGGCTCTCTCGCCGTCCGAGGAGACCGCCGGTCCCCGCACCCCTCGTCGCCGTCGCCGCACCCGCGCCGGTGCCGCCTCGGAGCCGGTGACGGCCACCACCACGGCACCCGAGGCCGCGGAAGCCGCCGTCACGATGGCGGAGGGCCCCGCACTGGACGCCCCTCAGGCCCCGTCGAAGCCGCGTCGCCGCCGCACCCGCGGGGCCGCGGAGAGCACGCCGGCCGTGGAGCCGCTCGCCACTGAGGCTCCGGCGGCACAGGAAGCCCCGGCCGCCCCGGAGCCCGAGGCCCCCGCCGCCGCACCGCGCCGCCGGACGCGCAAGACGACGGCCGCCGCCGCGGAGACCGCGGTCGACACCGCCGAAGCGACCGAGGCCAAGCCCCGCACCCGGACCCGCAAGGCCACGGCCGCCGCGCAGACCGCGGTCGCCACCGCCGAGGGCACCACCGAGTCGGCCCCGGAGCCGGCGGAGACCGCCCCGCGCCGCCGTACCCGCAAGGCGACGGTTGCCGCGGAGCCCACGGCCGAGGCCACCGAGGCCAAGCCGCGCCGCACCCGCAAGACGGCCGCCGCCGCGGAGACCGCGGTCGACACCGCCGAAGCGACCGAGGCCAAGCCCCGCACCCGGACCCGCAAGGCGACGGCTGCCGCGGAGCCCACGGCCGAGGCCACCGAGGCCAAGCCGCGCCGCACCCGCAAGACGGCCGCCGCCGCGGAAGCCGCGGTCGACACCGCCGAAGCGACGGAGGCCAAGCCGCGCCGTACGCGCAAGGCCGCCGCCGTTGCTGAAGCCGCCGTCGATACGGCCGAGGCCGTCGAGGCCAAGCCCCGCCGTACCCGCAAGGCCGCCGTGGCCGAGATCCCGGCGCAGGCCGCCGAGGAGCCCGAGGCCAAGCCGCGCACCCGGACCCGCAAGGCGGCGGAGGCCGTCGTCGACACCGTCGAGGGCACGGAGGCCAAGCCTCGCACCCGCGCCCGCAAGACGGCCGCCACGGTGGAAACCGCCGAGGCCGCGCCCCGTCGGCGTACCCGCAAGGTCGCCGAGTCCGAGGACGCCACCCCGGCGCCGGAGGTGGCGAACCCTCGTCGTACGCGCAAGGCGGCAGCAGCCCCCGAGGCCGCTGTCGTCGCGGAGGCCAAGCCGCGCCGTACGCGCAAGACGGCCGCCGCCGCGGAGACCACCGAGGAGGCGAAGCCCCGTACCCGCAAGGCCGCCGCCGTGGCGGAGATCCCGGCACAGGCCGCCGAGGAGCCCGAGGCCAAGCCGCGCACCCGCGCCCGCAAGGCCACGGCCGACACGGCCGAGGCCAAGCCCGCGGTGCGCCGCACGCGGAAGGCCGCGGCCGCCGCGGAGGCCGCGGAGAGCTGATGCGCTCACTCACCGACGGCCCGGCCCCCACCGCACAGGAGGGGCCGGGCCGTCGGCGTTCGGCCGGCTGCCCCGGCCCGTCCCCCTCCCCGCCACCCGAGCCGGATAACCTCACCCCATGAGCAGGCCCCCGACCTTCACCCCGCCCCCCGGCGCCCGCGCGTACGCGCTGCGCACCGCGCGCGGAGAGTTCGCCGTCGTCGACGCGCCCGTGGCGGACGGCGTCGCCGCCAAGGGAACCGCGCTGCTGCTGCCCGGATTCACCGGCAGCAAGGAGGACTACAACCCGCTGCACGAGCCGCTCGCGGCACGCGGTTACCGGACCGTCGCGGTGGACGGACGGGGCCAGTACGAGTCCGACGGTCCCGAGACCGACGAATCGGCCTACGCCCAGGAGGAGTTGGCGCGGGACGTGCTCGCCCTGGCCGCCGCCCTCGGCACCCCCGTGCACCTCGTCGGGCACTCCCTCGGCGGGCAGATCGCGCGTGCCGCGGTCCTGCTGGACCACGCGCCCTTCCTGTCGCTCACCCTCATGGCCTCCGGCCCCGCCCAGATCTCCGGCTCCCAGCAGCAGCGCGTCAAGCTGCTCCGCGACGCGCTCGCCGTGATGAGCATGGCCGAGGTGTGGGAGGCGATCCAGGCCATGGAGGCGCCGGAGGAGACCGAGACCGGCGAGCCCGGGCAACTGGACGGCGGCCTCGACGACCAGGACGACCTGCGCCGCCGCTGGCTGGGCAACAAGCCGGCCCAACTCATCGCGACGGGCCGCCAGTTGTGCGTCGAACCGGACCGCGTGGCCGAGCTGGCCGCCGTACCGCTGCCGTTCCACGTCCTGTCGGGTTCCAGCGACGACACCTGGCCGGTACCCCTGCTCGACGACATGGCGCGGCGCCTGCGCGCGCACCGCACCGTCGTCCAGGGCGCCGAACACTCCCCCAACACCGACCGGCCCCTCGACACGGCCCGCGCCTTCGCGGACTTCTGGGACCGCAACAACCCGAGCCGGTAGCGGCTAGTACTGCGCCTGGAGGTGCTCCCAGAACCCGTCCCGCAGCGCGCGCCGCAGGTCCGCCTGGCCGCGCAGGGAGTACTGGAGCAGGCCCTCCGCCTCCACCAGCAGGTCCTGGTCCACCGAGCCCGGCAGATAGGGGTGGCCGGGCAGCAGTTCCGCCAGGGAGTCGCGGCCCCGTGCGGCCAGCCACTTCGCCGCGATCTGCGCGCCGACGAAGCGGACGGCCTCACGGCCGGGCCGGGCGGCGGTGGCCTCGTAGGCGGCCGCGGTGCGCCGGGAGACGTACGGCTTGAAGAAGTCGAGGTCGAGGGTGCGCTGGCTGTCGACCTCCCAGAGCAGCGGCTCCGCCTGGTTGCGCCCCTCGGGGGCCTCGATGCCCCACAGGTGGACGCGCGCTCCGTACCCCTGCGCCGCCTCGACCGCCGACACCAGGTCCTCGTCACCGCCCAGCAGCGCCGCGTCGCTGATCGCCCGGTGTCTGGCCAGTGACTCCAGGTCCGTCCTGATCAGCGAATCGACGCCCTTCTGCTGGTTGTTGGCGTTCAGGTTGCCCAGCCGGACCTTCACATCGGGGAGTTCGGCGATCGACTGCTGCTCGGCGGTGTGGATGCGGCGCCGCGCGCCGTCGTACCAGTAGACCCGGAGCAGCCGGCTGTCCGCGAAGATCGTGCGGGCCCGGTCGATGAGCGCCTCGATCAGGCCCTCCGCGTCCAGGTCGAAGGCGCGACGGTCCTCCGTCCCCGCCACCAGCCGGCCCGCGGCCGCGTACAGGTACCCCGCGTCGACGAAGATCGCATGGGTCGAGGGCGTCTTCGCCACCTCGGCGAGCATGCGCTGCAGCAGCTCGTTCGTGCGGTCGATGCGGGCGCTGAGGGCCGCGAGGTCGTCGTTCATCGCTTCCATTGTCCCGGCGGTCACGCTGCGAACACAACTGGCCCCGGTCGGTCTCCTCCGTCTCCTCGGGGGTGTCTTACCGGCTAGTAGTTAGCTGTTCGAAAAATTTCTTTAGCGTAGGGAATGTTTGTAACACGCAGCCCGTTGACTACTACGGAACACAGCGAGACGAAGGGAGAGGCCATGCGCTTCGAAATCATGCGACTCGACGAGGTCAACGGCACGACCGTGGACAGCAAGGTCGTGGACGCCGCCTCCGTCAACCGGATCGTTCAGCAGGCCGCGGCCATCGGGCAGCGCCTCTGGATCCGACCGGCCGAGGAATCGGCCGCGTAACAGACGCAAGCAGACGCAAGCAGACGCATACAGACGCATACGAACGCGGATCACCGCAGCAGCTTCAGAGCCCCCGTACGGCATCGATGCCGTACGGGGGCTCTGCGCATGCCCGGGACTCCGCGGGGCTCAGGCGCCCTTGATCACTTGTGTGATGCCGTTGATGATCTGCTGCACGGCGATCGCGGAGAGCATCATGCCGGCGAGCCGTGTCACGAGGACCACGCCCCCGTCCTTGATGACCCGGATGATCAGCAGCGAATACCGCATCACCAGCCACAGCACGACATGGATGGCGAGGATCGCCATCCACACCGACATCTGCGTGGCGACACTGTCGGCCTTCTGCACGGCGAGGATGACGGACACGATGGCGCCGGGACCGGCCAGCAGCGGCATGCCCAGCGGTACGAGCGCCACGTTGACGTCCTTGGTCTGCTTCGGCTCGTCGGTCTTGCCGGTCAGCAGGTCGAGGGCGATGAGCAGGAGCAGCAGCCCGCCCGCGATCATCAGCGCGGGCACGGAGACATGCAGATAGTTGAGGATCTGGTGCCCCAGCAGTCCGAAGACGGTGATCACACCGCCGGCCACGCACACGGCCTGGAAGGCCATCCGCTTCTGGACCTTGCCGGGGCGCCCGGCGGTCAGCGCGAGGAAGATCGGGGTGATCCCGGGGGGATCCATGATGACAAAAAGGGTCAGGAACAGGGAGCCGAAGACGGCGACGTCGAACATGGGTGAGCTACACGCCTTGCAGGAAAAGAGCGGGAAAAGGAGAGGGACGGGAACGGGGGGTGTGCAGGGCTTCCTCAGGCTCCGCCGGTCCCCGGCACCGGGAACGCCCCGGTCGCCCGCCGCGTGATCTCCCCGTACACCTCGGGATCCGTGACGTACTCGCCGAGCACGCAGGTCTTGCGGCTGCCGTGGTAGTCGCTGGACCCCGTGGTCAGGAGCCCCAGGTCCCCGGCCAGCCCGCGCAGCCGCGCCCTGGTCTCCTCGTCGTGGTCCATGTGGTCGACCTCGATGCCGTCGAGCCCGGCGGCGGCCATCTCGGCGATCGCGGCCTCCGGCACCGTACGGCCGCGCTTGCTGGCGCCCGGGTGGGCGAAGACGGTGACCCCGCCGGCGGCCTTGACCAGGCGGATCGCCTCGAAGGGATCCGTCTCGTGCTTCTCGACGAAGGCCCGCCCGCCGTCGGCCAGCCACTCCTCGGTGAACGCGTCGCTCACGGTCGGTACGACACCCAGCTCCACGAGTGCGGTCGCGACATGCGGCCGCCCGACGGAACCGCCCCGGGCGATCCGCTCGACCTGTTCCCAGGTGACCGGCACACCCAGCCCGTTCAGCCTGGCGACCATGCCCTTGGCCCGCGGCACCCGGTCGTCCCGCACCAGCTCCCGCTCGGCGAGCAGCGCCGGCTCCTCGGGGTCGAAGAGGTAGGCGAGCATGTGCATGGAGACACCGTCGACACGACAGGACAACTCGGCACCGGTGACCAGCGTGAGCCCCGCAGGCACCGCGGCGATCGCCTCGGCATACCCACGAGTGGTGTCGTGATCGGTCAGCGCGACCACGTCCAGCCCGGCCGCGGCAGCATTCCGCACCAGCTCAGCCGGGGTGTCCGTACCGTCGGAAGCAGTGGAGTGGGCGTGCAGATCGATACGCACTACGCAGACTCCAAGCGGTGACGGCACGGAAGGGGACGTTCAAGGATAACCGGATTTTCACGGCCCCCTGTCACACCCGCACAGGCCGAGCGCCCCCTACCGAAACCGCCGGCACCCCACCCCGGTGGCCGCACGGCTCATGCAGGCGCAGCGACCCGGCGCTACGGCTCGAGCAAGCGCGGCGACAGCGCCCCGCAGGGCACCAGCTCGACCTCGGCCCCCGCGTCCCGCAGATCCGTCAGCACCAGCTCGTCGTACATCAGCAACCCCGACTGCTCGGGCCACACCACCGCCCACAGCCACAGCCCCCGCGCCTCGCCCGCGAAGACCGCCCGGTCGTCGGGGCTGCCGGCGACATGCCACAGCGGGGTGGGCCGCCCGCCGGCCAGCACCTTGGCCTGGGGGGGTTTCTCGACGTTCATGTACGGCCCCGGGTCCGGGCCGTCGATCCCCGCATACCGCGCACCGAGCCCGACCCCGAGCTCCTCGGCGACCAGGATCAGCTCCCCTATGCCACCGAGCGGCCCCGGGCCCGAGCAGGCCACGGCGGTGGCGCGGCCGCCGTGGCGGTCGTCACCCGCGCAGGCCACACCCGTGAACAGCCAGCCGATCGGCAGCGGCCACGGCATCCACACCGGCACCTGCGTGCGATGCACCACGACGCTGAGGGCCTCGACGCTGGGCGGGATCACGGGCTGCAGCGGATGCACGGTGCCGTGCACATCGCACTGCCAGGTGTCGGAGAAGAGTCCGGGAGCCCTGACCCGGCCACCACACTTCGGGCAACTGGGTTCGCCCCTCATAGGGCCCCACGGTCCTACCCCCGCTCCGCCACGTCAAGGACGATCACCCGTCCGGACGGAACCCTTCACCGGAACCGTCACCACCGGAGCGGGATGTGCGGTGTCGCGGCCTTTGCCAATTGACCGATTCCGGCCGTGTGTTGGTGAGCTTGCTCACTCGGCGTTCAGTCCAGTGGGACGGACCTGCGGGCCGGATCCCTGAGGTCCGTGCCGTTCGTCAGCCAGCGCTCCTGGAGGGCCTGGGCGCCGTGCACCCGCTTCCAGGCGGCCTCGTTCGGCGTCATGGGGAGCAGGGGCAGGAAGCGGACCGGATCGAGGGGCTCGTCGAGGTCGAGGTCCTCGACCAGGCCGCCCGGCTCGGCGACCAGGACGGAGCTGAACGGGGCGCCGGGCCACAGGGGTTCGCCGACGTCGAGCGAGGCGCCCGGGGCCACGATCACGCCCTCCACCTGCGGAGACGCGGCGAGTACGGCGAGCGGGCGCAGCGCCTTGTCGGTGTCGGCGAGGCCGCCGCGCACCGAGAGGATCAGCTCCGCGCGCGGGCCCTTGACCGGGTCGGCGAGGGGTGCGGTGGGGTCGCTCATGGGCTGTGCGGACATGCCGAGGGTGGCGTAGCGGACGATGCCCCCGTCCCCGGAGTCGTCCCGGAAACGCAGTACCTCGATACGGTCCGTGCCCAGGAACGTGACCGCCGCGCGCGCGTCCGGTTCGCCCAGCGCGCTGCGCAACCGGGCCTCGACCAGGGGGAGAACATCAACCATGCGGCGAGCATAGAACTCGTCAGCTCCGGGCAAAGCGGCGCCTTGACAGTTTGGGCGGCTGGTACTCTGGCCCGGTCGTTCGGGCAGCACGCAGAAGCGTCGCGATCGAGTCCCGACGCCGATTGAGACTCCCTTACGAGGGACCGGCCGGAGGAGGTGGGGCTGTCATGGATCGAAGTCACCCGTGCAGTACCACTCGCTCTTCCCGCCGCTGATACAGCTGATCCGGCTCCGGCTGACCGCCGCCTTTCACGCTCACGTCTTCCTGCGGAAGAGCACTTCGTTTTGCCTGATCCGTCTGATCCGAATCAGTAACGAAGCTCGCCACCGCGATGGTGCGGTGCTCCCCGCTTTGTGGACGTGCCAAACACACGTAGTCAGGACGTCCCCATTCCGGGCAGTTCCATCCGTCGTCGGCGCCCTTGCGTTGCCTGTCACGAAGGAGCCAGCCATGTCGATGATCCGTGACCTCCGCGCCGCGGTCCGGCCGTCCCGCATCTCCCTGCGCAAGGACACCGGCGTGTACGACACGACGCGCGACCCCTCGACGCCGTCCGCAGTCGTCGACTGCGCCGTCTACCGCGACGGGACCCGCGTCGACATGGGCAAGCCGATGACCCCGCACGAGGCGATGCGCCTGGTGCGCCGCGACGGGGGCTTCGTGTGGATCGGGATGCACGAGCCGACCGAGGACGAATTCGCCGGTATCGCCCGCGAGTTCGGGCTGCACCCGCTGGCCGTCGAGGACGCCGTCCAGGCCCATCAGCGGCCCAAGCTGGAGCGGTACGACGACTCCCTGTTCACCGTCTTCAAGACCATCCACTACGTCGAGCACGACCGGCTCACCGCCAACAGCGAGGTCGTGGAGACCGGCGAGGTCATGTGCTTCACCGGCCGGGACTTCTTCATCACCGTCCGGCACGGCGGCCAGGGCTCGCTGCGGGCGCTGCGGCACCGGCTCCAGGACGACCCCGAGCTGCTCGCCAAGGGCCCCTCGGCGGTGCTGCACGCGATCGCCGACCATGTCGTCGACGGCTATGTCGCGGTCGCCGACGCCGTCCAGGACGACATCGACGAGGTGGAGACCGAGGTGTTCTCGCCGGGGCGCCGGGGCGGTGTCTCGCGCGGTGTGGACTCGGCGCGGATCTACCAGCTCAAGCGTGAGGTGCTGGAGTTCAAGCGGGCCGTGTCGCCGCTGCTGCGCCCCATGCAGCTGCTGAGCGAGCGGCCGATGCGGCTGATCGACCCCGACATCCAGAAGTACTTCCGGGACGTCGCCGACCACCTCGCCCGGGTCCAGGAGCAGGTCATCGGCTTCGACGAGCTGCTCAACTCGATCCTCCAGGCCAACCTCGCCCAGGCGTCCGTCGCCCAGAACGAGGACATGCGGAAGATCACCGCCTGGGCCGCGATCATCGCCGTACCGACGATGGTGTGCGGGGTGTACGGCATGAACTTCACGTACATGCCCGAGCTGCACTGGAAGTACGGCTACCCGGTCATCATGATGCTCACCGGGGTCATCTGCCTGGGCATCCACCGCACGCTGAAGCGGAACGGCTGGCTGTGAGGCGCCTCGATAGGCTGAGCCCATGACAAGCGAGCTGCTCGACCAGGCCCTCGTCGAGGAGGCCACCAAGAAGTCCGGCCTCATCTGGGTCAGGGGCCCGGGTTCCGCGGCCCGCGCGCTGTGGCACGTGTGGCACGAGGGTGCGGTGTGCCTGGTCGGCGACGGGCCCGGGGAGCAGCCGCTGCCGGGGCTGGCCGACGGCGGCTCCGCCGAGGTGACCGTGCGCAGCAAGGACAAGGGCGGGCGGCTGGTGACGTTCGCGGCGACCGTGTCCGAGCTGCCGTCCGGCTCCGCGGAATGGGAGGCGGCTGTCGCCGAGCTGAAGGGCAAGCGCCTGAACGCCCCCGACGGTGAGGCGATGACGAGCCGTTGGGCCCGTGAGTGCCGGGTGCTCCGTCTGGAGCCTGCGGGGGCGCCTGCGGCTCTGCCCGACGGGAGCCTGGCCGAGGCTCCGCTGCCGTCGCCGGCGACTACTCGTCAGCCGATCCCTGCGGGGTTGCCGCGGCTGCTTTTTCGGAAGCGCAGGCGCCGCTAGGCGCTCCGTGGGATGGGTCGTCTTCGTCTGCGGCGCCATTGTGGCTTGTCGCGCAGTTCCCCGCGCCCCTTCGGGGCGCGGTCACTTACGTCGGGAGTTTCTTGCCGTAGTCGACCGTCTCGTTCTTCTTCGGCTCGGTGAGGGTGAAGTCCTTGCCCCAGGAGGAGAAGGTGAGGGTGCCGGCGCCGCCTGCGCGTTCCAGGCGGAGGGGGTACGGAGCGCCCTCCAGGGAGACGTCCAGCGTGCCGCCGGCGCCCTTGTCCCCGGTGATGCGGATGGTGCGGGTGCCCGCCTGCTCGTGGTGGCCGTCCGTGGCGAGCGCGCCGTGCAGGGTCAGCAGACCGTCGAGCAGGACGTCCTTGTCCGTGAACCCGCTGAACTTCTTGTACGACGGGTCGCCCTGCGGCACCTTCACGTACTTGCCGTCGAGCGCGCCCCCGGCCGACGCGTCCTTGTTGCCGTCCGCGTGGTTCCAGAACTCCGCGCCGGCCTTCAGGTACAGCTGCTCACCGATCCGCAGCAGCCCGAAGGCCACCCCCTGGGACGTGACCGAGCCGCTGCCGCCGCCGGACTTCAGGCGCATGTCGAGTGTGTACGTCCGCCCGTTGGTCACCACGGTCCCGGAGAGCCGTACCGCCTCGGCGGATTCGGCGGCCGCCCTGGTCCTCGACTGGATCTTGGCGGCCGGCAGCTTGCCGACGCCGTTGGTGCCCGCGTCCGGGTCCTCGCTGCATCCCGCAAGGAGCCCCGTCCCCGTCACCACCAGCGCGCACACCGCGCTCACCAGCGAGGTCCGACGGGTCCGGCCCAGGGCAATCGCAGTCACAGGTGGGGCTGCCTTTCAGTCGGGGGACATGGGGCAGGGCCCCAGCAGCGTACGGCAGAGTAACGGGTGCCGTTCGGGCCGGGCGGAGCCGGTTCCTCCGCACCTCCCATCAGGGCGGATCCGATCGGTACGGGCTAGCCTGAAGCCCATCCGAGCGGGCGATTCGGAAAAGATGCACAGCAGCGACACACAGCACTGGACACCCGTACGAAAAGGAGGCGCAGCCATGGCAGCGGGCGCGCCCCGGATCTTCGTCTCGCACCTCGCCGGCGTCGCCGCCTTCGACCCGAACGGCGACCAGGTGGGCCGGGTGCGCGATCTGGTCGTGATGCTGCGCGTCGGGCGGCGGCCCCCGCGAGTGCTCGGGCTGGTCGTCGAACTGCCCAGCCGGCGCCGCATCTTCCTGCCCATGACCCGGATCACCAGCATCGAGTCCGGCCAGGTCATCACCACCGGCGTGCTCAACGTCCGCCGCTTCGAGCAGCGCCCCACCGAGCGCCTCGTGTTCGGCGAACTCCTCGACCGGCGGGTCACGCTCGCCGAGACCGGCGAGGAGGTCACCGTCCTGGACGTGTCGGTGCAGCAGCTGCCGGCCCGCCGCGACTGGGAGGTCGACCGTGTCTTCGTCCGCAAGGGCAAGAAGGGCAGCGCCTTCCGGCGGGCCAAGGGCGAGACCCTGACCGTCGAGTGGTCCGCCGTCACCGGCTTCTCCCTGGAGGAGCACGGGCAGGGCGCAGAGAGCCTTCTCGCCACCTTCGAGCAGCTGCGCCCCGCCGACCTGGCGAACGTCCTGCACCACCTCTCCCCCAAGCGCCGCGCCGAGGTCGCCGCAGCCCTGGACGACGACCGGCTGGCCGACGTCCTCGAGGAGCTCCCCGAGGACGACCAGATCGAGATCCTCGGCAAGCTGAAGGAGGAGCGCGCCGCCGACGTCCTGGAGGCCATGGACCCGGACGACGCGGCCGACCTGCTCGCCGAGCTCCCGGAGGAGGACAAGGAGCGGCTGCTGACGCTGATGCAGCCGGACGAGGCAGCGGACGTGCGCCGCCTGATGGCGTACGAGGAGAAGACCGCCGGCGGGCTCATGACCACCGAGCCGATCGTGCTCCGCCCCGACGCCTCCGTCGCCGACGCCCTCGCGCGCGTGCGCAACCCCGACCTGTCGCCCGCCCTGGCCGCACAGGTCTACGTCTGCCGCCCGCCCGACGAGACGCCGACCGGCAAGTACCTGGGTACGGTCCATTTCCAGCGCCTGCTGCGCGAGCCGCCGTACACGCTGGTCAGCGCGGTCGTCGACGACGACCTGCAGGCCCTCGCCCCGGGCGCCACGCTGCCGCTGGTCGCCGGGTTCTTCGCGACGTACGACATGGTCGCGGCGCCCGTCGTCGACGAGGCCGGGTCGCTGCTCGGCGCGGTGACCGTGGACGACGTACTGGACCACATGCTGCCCGAGGACTGGCGGGAGACCGAGTTCCACCTGGAGGACGAGGACGACGAGGGGACGGCCCCCCATGCCTCCTGAGCGCGAGACCGGCCGCGAGCGCACCCCGGCGGGTGCGACGGCGACCACGCGCACACGGCCCCGCCTCGACCAGCCGCGGCCGCCCCGCCGCCGGATCCTGCCCGAGTGGGACCCGGAGGCCTTCGGACGGCTCTCGGAGCGCATCGCGCGCTTCCTGGGCACCGGGCGGTTCATCGTCTGGATGACGGTCGTCATCATCGCGTGGGTGCTGTGGAACGTCTTCGCGCCGCACGAGCTGCGCTTCGACAATTACCCGTTCATCTTCCTGACCCTGATGCTCTCGCTCCAGGCCTCCTACGCGGCCCCGCTGATCCTGCTCGCGCAGAACCGGCAGGACGACCGGGACCGGGTCAACCTCGAACAGGACCGCAAGCAGAACGAGCGCTCCATCGCCGACACCGAGTACCTGACCCGTGAGATCGCCGCCCTGCGCATCGGCCTCGGCGAGGTGGCCACCCGCGACTGGATCCGCTCCGAGCTGCAGGACCTGGTCAAGGAGCTGGAGGGGCGGCAGGACGGCCACCACGAACATGCCGTATTCCCGACAGAACGGTCGCGGGGACGTGACGTAGACGACCGGTGACGGGCTTACCGGGCTCAGGCTACCGAGCCGTACCATCGTTCCTATGGCTAGCGAAGACGCGGTGCGCGAGGCACTGGCGACGGTGAACGACCCCGAGATCAACCGGCCCATCACCGAGCTCGGGATGGTGAAGTCGGTGGAGATCGGCGCGGACGGGGCGGTCGCGGTCACCGTGTACCTGACGGTCTCCGGCTGCCCGATGCGCGAGACGATCACGCAGCGCGTGACGGAGGCGGTCTCCCGGGTAGAGGGCGTCACCCGCGTCGACGTCACCCTCGACGTCATGAGCGACGAGCAGCGCAAGGAGCTGGCGGCCGCTCTGCGCGGCGGCACGGCCGAGCGCGAGGTCCCCTTCGCCAAGCCCGGCTCGCTGACCCGTGTGTACGCGGTCGCGTCCGGCAAGGGCGGCGTCGGCAAGTCCTCGGTGACGGTGAACCTGGCGGCGGCGATGGCCGCCGACGGCCTCAAGGTGGGCGTCGTCGACGCCGACATCTACGGCCACTCGGTGCCGCGCATGCTGGGCGCCGACGGACGGCCGACCCAGGTCGAGAACATGATCATGCCGCCTTCGGCCAATGGCGTGAAGGTCATCTCCATCGGCATGTTCACGCCGGGCAACGCCCCGGTGGTCTGGCGCGGCCCGATGCTCCACCGCGCGCTGCAGCAGTTCCTGGCGGACGTGTACTGGGGCGACCTGGACGTCCTGCTCCTCGACCTCCCGCCGGGCACGGGCGACATCGCCATCTCGGTCGCCCAGCTGGTCCCGAACGCCGAGATCCTGGTCGTGACCACCCCGCAGCAGGCGGCCGCCGAGGTCGCCGAGCGGGCCGGCTCCATCGCCGTGCAGACCCACCAGAAGATCGTCGGCGTGGTCGAGAACATGTCGGGTCTGCCCTGCCCGCACTGCGGCGAGATGGTCGACGTCTTCGGCACGGGCGGCGGCCAGACGGTCGCCGACGGCCTCACCCGCACGACCGGCGCGACCGTCCCGGTCCTGGGCGCCATCCCGATCGACGTCCGCCTCCGCGAGGGCGGCGACGAGGGCAAGCCGGTGGTCCTGACCGACCCCGACTCCCCGGCGGGCGCGGCCCTGCGCGGCATCGCGGGCAAGCTGGGCGGCCGCCAGCGCGGCCTTTCGGGACTGTCGCTGGGGATCACCCCGAAGAACAAGTTCTAGGGCCCGCACGACCTGCTCATACGGCGGAGGGGGCGCTGTCCAGCTGGACAGC
>NZ_JBSFHW010000095.1:0-13895 GCF_053597275.1 Streptomyces sp. NPDC001492
TCCACGCCGCCGCCAGATCCGGCAGCAGGATCCGCCACGAGACACCGTCCACCACCAGGTGATGCAGCACGACGATCAGACGGCCCGGAATGTCCTGCCCCGCGTCGAACCACACCAGCCGGCCCATCACACCCGCGGCCGGATCCAACAGACCGGTCGCAGCATCGAGTTCGGCCTTCGCTCGCTCCAGCCAGGCCTCGTCCCAGACCCCGTCGCACTCCACCCGGTGCAGCAGCGAACCCACGTCCACCGAGCCGGGAGCGGCGACCGTCATACCGTCGCCGACCAGCCGTGAGCGCAGCACATCGTGCCGGTCCCACACCGCCCCGACGGTGGCGATCAGCCCGGCCTCGTCGATGTCCACCGGCAGCTCGGCCACCGCCGACATGCTGAACCGGCCGTAACCACCACCCAGTTCGAGCAGATACCGGCTGATCGGCAGCAACGGCTGGAACCCGGCCCCGCCGCCCTCCAACTCCTCCAGGACAGCGGTCGCGGTACCGCGCTCCGCGGCCACGGCGGCCAGGGAGGCCACCGTGCGGTGCTGGAAGACCTCCCGCGGAGTGACCTCCACGCCCCGCGCCCGCGCCCGGGAGACCACCTGGATGGAGCGGATGCTGTCCCCACCCACGGCGAAGAAGTCGTCGTCCACACCCACCCGGTCCGCGCCCAGCACCTCCGCGAACACCCCGGCAAGCACCATCTCCGCCTCGGAGGACGGCTCCCGGTACTTCTCGCCCCGGAACACCGGCTCGGGCAGCGCCTTGCGGTCCAGCTTGCCGTTCGGGGCCAGTGGCAGCCGGTCAAGCACCACGAACGCCGACGGCACCATGTACTCCGGCAGCCGCCCCGACACGAACTTGCGCAGCTCCGGAACCGACACACCCGCCGTCAGATCGACGTGCAGGTCGCCGATGCTCTCGGCGGCGCCGAGGTCCGTGCCGAGGACGCCGACCGGCACCACATACCCGACGAGCTGCTTGGAACGGCCGCTCTGATGAATGGTCACGGCGGCCTGGGCTACGCCGGGGTGGGCGGTCAGGGCCGCCTCCACCTCACCCGGCTCGATCCGCAGACCCCGGATCTTCACCTGCGCGTCGCCGCGGCCGACGTACTCCAGCCGTCCCTCGCGGTCCCACCGCACCAGATCCCCGGTCCGGTACATCCGCGCACCCGCCGGCCCGAACGGATCCGGCACGAACCGCTCCGCCGTCAGCCCGGGTCGGTCGTAGTAGCCGCGCCCGACGACGCCCGCGACGTAGAGCTCGCCCACGACTCCGGGCGGCACGGGCCGCAGTCCCTCGCCGAGGACGTAGGCGCGCATGTTGCGCAGGGGTTCGCCGATCGGCACGCTGCGCGTGGCGTCCCAGTCCTGGGCCGCCTCGACCGTGAACGTACCGGCGTAGAAGCTCTCCGTCTGGCCGTAGCCGTTGACGATGCGCACCCCCGGGAAGGCCGCGCGCGCCCGCTCCACCAGCGAACCCGGCAACGCCTCACCCGCGAACACCAAGGTGTCCACCGTGACCCTGCCGGCGATCTGCTCGAGGATCTCGGAGAACACCGACGGCACCGAACTGACGACACTGCCCCGCCAGCTCTCCCGCTCCGTCAACTCCAGGACATCACGGACCACTTCGACGACACCGCCACTCGTCAGCGCCGTCATCACCTCGAACACCGACACGTCGAAGTTGATGGAGGTGCCCGCCAGCATCCGCGAGTCACGGCCCACGCCGACCACGCTGGCCAGGCGCAGTACGCCGTTGACCACACCGTGGTGGGTGATCGCCACGCCCTTGGGGACACCGGTGGAGCCGGAGGTGTACATCACATAGGCGAGGTTGTCGGGGTGCAGGTCCACCGTGACAGGGCCCGGGTCGCCGCCGTCGAGGTCCAGGTCGTCCAGGAGGACCACGGGCACGTCGTGCCCGGGGAGCGTCGGCGCCGTCGCGGCGTCGGTCAGCAGCAGCGCCGGGGTGGCCTGGGAGAGGACCGCGCTCAGGCGTCCGCCGGGGTAGCGCGGATCGATGGGCAGATAGGCGCCGCCGGACTTCATGATGCCGAGCAGGGCGACCACCAGGTCCGCCGAGCGCGGCAACGCCAGCCCCACCACCGACTCCCCGGTCACCCCCCGCGCGATCAGGGCACGCGCGAGACGGTTGGCCCGCTCGTCCAGCTGCCGGTACGTCAGCCGCACCGCCCCGCACTCCACCGCAGGCGCGTCGGGGTCCACGGTGAGCTGTTGCTCGAACAGTTCCGGGATGGTGAGCGCGGGCGTGTGCGCCGCCTGACCGGCGAACCTGGCCAGCCGCTCACGCTCGCCGGGCAGCAGCGCGTCCGTCGCGCGGACCGGCCGGTCGGGTTCGGCGAGGAAGGTGTCCAGGAGCTGTACGAAGCGGGCCCCGATGTGCTCCACCGTGACGCGGTCGAACAGATCGGTCGCGTACTCGACGACGCACCGCATGCCGCCGTCGGCGGGGTCGACGGCGAAGTTGAACTCGAGGTCGAACTTCGCGGTGTGCGTGGGGACGGCCTCCAGGCGGCCGTGCACGCCGGGCAGGTCGAGGTCGATGCGGTCATTGCTCTGCCAGGTGAACATCACCTGGAACAGCGGGTGGTAGGCGGTGGAACGCTCCGGGTTGAGGACCTCCACCAGACGCTCGAACGGCGCGTCCTGGTTGTCGTACGCCGCCAGGGCCCGGTCCCGGACCCGCCCCAGCACCTCCCGGAACGACGGCGCCCCGGACAGATCCGCGCGCAGCACCCACGTGTTGACGAAGAAGCCCACCAGGTCGAGCAGTGCCTCGTCCACGCGACCGGCGATGGTGGCACCGATGGGTATGTCCTCGCCCGCGCCCAGGTGGTGCAGCAGCACCGCGAGGGCGGTCTGCATCACCATGGGCGTGCTCGCGCCGTGCGCGGCGGCGATCCGCTCCGCCGCCTCGGCCAGCTCCCGCGGGATCGGGAAGTCGACCATGGCTCCGCGGTGACTGATCACCGCGGGCCGCGGCCGGTCGAAGGGCAGCTGCAACTGGTCCGGGGAGCCCGCGAGTTCACCGCGCCAGTACTCCAGCTGGACGGCGAGCGGGCTGTCGGGGTCGTCCTCGTCGCCGAGCATCTCGCGCTGCCACAGCGTGTAGTCCCGGTACTGGACCGGCAGTTCCTCCCAGTCGGGTTCCCGGGACTCCAGTCGGGCCTCGTACGCCAGGGCCAGGTCGCGGGTGAGCGGCAGCATCGACTCGCCGTCGGCCGCGATGTGATGGATGTTGAGGACGAGGGTGTGCTCCTCGCGCCCCGTGCGGACGAGGGTGGCGCGCACGGGGATCTCCGAGGACAGGTCGAAGTGGTGGGCCACCGCCCGCGCCACCAGGGCGTCCGCCTCGTCGGGGGAGGCCTCGACCAGGGGAAGGCCGAGGCGCAGTTCCCCGACGGGTACGACATGCTGCGCGGGCACGCCGTCCTCGACGACGAAGACCGTGCGCAGACTCTCGTGCCGGATCACCACGTCCCGCAGGGCCGACGCCAGCGCGTCCACGTCGAGCCGGCCGGTCAGGCGCAGCAGGAAGGGGATGTTGTACGTCGCCGACGGCCCCTCGAAGCGGTCGATGAACCACAGGCGCCGCTGCGCGAAGGACAAGGTCGTCATGTGGGGTTACTCCTCGGTCAGTCGTCCTGCGCAGACGTGGTGTGCGGTGACGGGACGCCTCCGGTGACGGGACGCCGGTGGGCCGGTCAGCCGGCCCGGTGCCGGTCGATCGTCAAGGCCATGCCCGCCACGGTCGGGTTCTCGTAGAGCTCCTGCGTGCTCACCCGGACGCCCAGCTTCCGGTCGGTCAGCGCGAGCAGCCGGGTGGCCCGCAGCGAGTTGCCGCCGAGCTCGAAGAAGGACTCGTCCCGGCCCACCTGTGCGCGGCCCAGTGCCTCGGCCCAGACCTGGGCGATCCGGATCTCCAGTTCGGTCTCGGGCGGGCTGTGGCGGCGGCCCGGCCTGCGGGGCGCCGTGTCGCGCAGCAGTTGGGCCGTGTCCACGGCACCGAAGGGGTCCCGCGGTATGCGGGGCACCTCGGCGATGCGCACGGGCACGGGGCAGTCCGTCGCGCACGCGGCGACGGCGGTGCGGACGTCGTCGCCGGCGCCGCCCTCGGCGACGTAGGCGATCAGCAGCTCGCTGACCCGCAGTTGCGGGGCCGCGAGTTCCTCGACGATGTGCGGGTTGTCCCCGTCGAGACCGATGACCAGGTACGGGTCGGGCAGGGCCAGCGCGTCGAGGAACAGCCTGAGGCCGGTCTCCGGGTCGATCGCCCTGAAACCGCGGTTCTCGGCCGCGGCCGTCGACTGGCCACGGTTCATGCCGACCCCGGTCCACAGGGACCAGGCCAGACAGTGCACCGGACGCCGGCGCTCGTGGTGCCAGTGGTCGGTGAAGCCGGTCAGGAAGCTGTTGGCGGCGGAGTAGGCGCCGAACGAGTGGCCGCCGAACTCGCCGTTGACCGAGCCGAACAGCACGAGCGAGGCCTGCGGCCGGGTCTCCAGGGCCCGGGCTATGGCCAGCGTCCCGGTGACCTTGGCACGGTACTGCTCCGCGTAGGTCTCGGCGCTCTCGCGGGCGATCGTGTGCCGCTCCAGGTCGGCCCACTGCCCGGTCGGGTCGGCGGCCGCCAGGTGCAGAACGCCGTCCAGCGGACGGCCCCAGCGCTCCTCCGCCGCACCGATCGCCTTCTCCAGCGCGTCCGCGTCGGCGACGTCCACCTGCTCGTAGACGACCGAGTCGGCCGGCCCGAGCGCGCGCAGTTCGGCGAGCCGGGCGGCCTTGGCGCCGTCGGCGGGTGAGCGGCCCACGAGCAGCAGCCGGATGCCGTACGCGGCGATCAGACAGGCGGCGATGTCGTGGGCGATGCCGCCGAGTCCGCCGGTGACCAGGTAGTGCCCGCCCGCGGTCACCGGCGGGCCGGTGACCCCCGCGGTCTCCCGGGCGACGGGGGTGAGCCTCGGCTGCCAACGCCCGTCGGCGCGTGCGGCGACGATGCCCGTGCGTCCGGGGTCGGCGAGTTCGGCGCGCAGGGCCGGCGCCCAGCCGGCGGTGTCGGCCGGCAGGTCGAGCTGGCGCACGGGCAGCGGAGCGGCTTCGCCGACGGCGGTGCGCACCAGGCCGGTCAGGGCGCAGACGCCCAGGTCGATCCGGTCTCCGTCGTGGACATGCACGGCACCCCGGGTGACCACGAGCAGTTGCGGCCGGCCGAACTCCCCGTCGGCGAGCGCCGCGACGAGCGCGGTCAGCTCCGCGGTGGCGGTGGCCAGCCGCTCCTCGGGCCCGCCCGCGAGCGACAGCGGCAGCGCGAACACGACCGAGGCGAGGCCGCCGTGGAGGGCGGTCACGGTCGACAGCAGGCGGTGCAGTGCCCCGCGGTCGGTCGCCGGAACGCGGAAGCGGTACGGCGTCTGTTCGGTGAACTCCTCGCCCCTACGGGCGGTGACAGCCGTCACGTCGATGCCGAGGCGGTCGATGTCGTCGTCGGCGGCGAGCACCAGGCACACCCCCGGGGCCCCGGCCGGGCGGGCGTCCGCGGCCCCGGCCCGGGGCCCGGCGAGCCGTGCCCACTGCCGTGCGAAGAGCCAAGTGTCCTCCTGCGGCTCCTCGTCCTGGGCGGAGGCGGACACCCGGTCGGCGAAGGCACCGGCCTTGAACCGGGCGACCAGCGCGGGCCGTTGGATCTTGCCGTTCGCGGTCTTCGGGAACTCCGCCTCGGTGAGCGGGACGATCAGGTCCGGTGCGACCCCCGACTCACGGACGAGGACGGCACGCACCTGTTCGTCGGTGCGGGCCAGCGCGGCGGCGTCCCAGCTCTTCGGTACGTAGAACACGACCAGCTGGTCGGTCGAGGCGCCGGGCTCGCGCACGCCCACCGCCGCCGAGAAGGTGACCCGTACGCCGTCGACGCGCTCGACGACGCTCTCCAGCTCGTGCGCCATGTAGTTGGTGCCGCGGACGATGATCTGGTCCTTCTTGCGGCCCGCGATGACGACCTCGCCGTCATGGACGAAGGCCAGGTCCCCGGTGCGGAACCAGCCGTGCTCGTCGAACCCCTCCCGGTTGGCCTCCTCGTTGCGGAAGTAGCCGGCCATGATCGTGGGTCCGGTGATGCGCAGCTCGCCCATGCGGCCCGCGGGCAGGATCCGCCCGGCGTCGTCGACGACGCGCAGGCGCACCCCAGGGATCGGCCGGCCGACCCGGGTCAGGACGACGGCGTCCTGGTCCGCGGGGTCGAGGTGGCGGATGGTGCCGCCGAGCGAGGCCGGGTCGACGGCGACGGTGCCCGCGGTGTGGTCCTCGCGGCTCTGGCGGGTGTAGGTGACGCCCGAGCAGGTCTCGGACATGCCCCAGCAGGGGACCATCGCGTCGGCGGGCAGCCCGTGCGGAGCGAGGAGTTCCAGAAACCGCCTGCTGGTCGCCGCGACCACCGGCTCGCCGGCGTTGACGACGTCGCGCAGACGGGACAGGTCCCAGGAGCGTTCGCCGATCTCCGCGGCCCGCTCGATCACGAGCGCCATGGCGAAGTTGGGCGCCCAGGTGTTGGTGACGCGGTAGCGGTCCGCCCAGTCGAGCCACAGCAGCGGGTCGGACAGGAAGTGGTCGATCTTGGCGTTGACGTGCAGGCACTGCAGGAACACGTCGCGCACGTTGTAGTAGACGACCGTGACGTGGTCGAACGGCATCCAGATGAGGCTGATGTCCTCGGCGGTCAGGCCGCAGTGCTGGACGACCGCGTAGGTCCGCGACACCACGCTGGAGTTGGTGTGCTGCACGCACTTGGGCACCCCGGTGCTGCCCGAGGTGAGCAGGTTCAGCACCGGCGAGTCGGGGGTCGCGGGGAACCACATGGTGTCGGCCTCGTGCCGGGCGAGCTCCTCGACGGTCAGGATGCGCACGTCCGGCTCGTCCCACAGGGCCCGCACCCCGGCCAGGGCGGCCTCGGTGGCCGCGTCGGTGACCAGGACCGGCCGGTCGAGCAGCTGCCAGGCTCCGCGCAGCTTGCGGTTGGCCTCGTTCTCCGAGGTGTACGTCGTGGCGACGGCCACCGGGGTCGGTACGAACCCGCCGAGCACACAGGCCCAGAAGGCGGTGAGATAGCCGCGGTTGGAGCCGAAGACGAACAGGGCCGCGTCCCCCGGCCGGAGGCCTGCGGCGCGCAGCCCGCCGAGCACGTGCTGCGCCTCGACGAGCAGCTCGGCATAGGTCTGCAGGACGTCGTCGTTGCCCTCGGTGATGTACACCGTGCCCTTGGCGGGGGCCTGTTCGGCGGCACGGCGCAGCCCCTCCTGCAGCGTGCGGGGCGCGTCGCCGGGCAGGTGTACGTCGCCGCCGTACAGGTCGGCCGCGGGCAGGTCCGCCTCGGCCGGGGTGCGCTCCACGACGGGCGGCGCGGCCTGCTCCGTCCCGCCCGGGCGCGGCGGTGCGGCCACCCGTACGCCCTTGCGGGCGACGGCGGCCGCGTCATGGACGCCGGGTACGGCCCCGACCGCCTCGGTCAGGGCCCGCAGGACGTCCTGGTTCAGCGGGTCCACGGCGCTCATGCGGTCCTCCCGGCAGCCGCGGGGACGGGCATCCGGCCGACGATGAGGGAGACCACCGGGGCGGGGTCCTCGATGAAGTAGAAGTGGCCGCCGGGGTAGACCTCGGCGGTGAACGCACCGGTGGTCTGCTCCCGCCACCGCACGACCTCGGCGCGCGGTGCCCGCGGGTCCGCGTCGCCGCACAGCGCGGTGATCGGGATGTCGAGCGGGGTGCCCGGCTCCAGGCGGTGCCGCTCCCAGAGCGTGAAGTCGGCCCGCAGGACCCAGAGCATGGCCTCCATGGCGTCCTCGTCCTCGACGAGTTCCTCGTCGACTCCGCCCAGCGCGAGGATCTCGGCGTAGAAGTCCTCGTCGGACAGCTGGTGCAGCTGCCGTACCGCGGAGGCGCCCGGTGCGGGCTGCGCGGACAGGAACAGCTGCTCGGGCCCCCGCGCCCCGCGGTCGCGCAGCGCGCGGGCCAGTTCGAAGGCGAGTGTGGCGCCCCCGGAGTGCCCGAAGAACGCGAACGGCAGGTCGAAGACGGGGCGCAGCGCGTGGGTGAGCACGTTCACGAGCGGGCCGACCTCGGTGAACGGGTCCTCGGCGATCCGGTTCTGCCGCCCCGGCAGCTGCACGGCGACCAGCTCCGTGTCGGCCGGCAGCAGCGAGGCCCAGTCGGCGTAGGCGGCCGCGCCGGCACCCGCGTGCGGGAAACAGATCAGCCGCCGGGTGGCTTTCGGCCGTTTGGCGCGCCATATGTACGGGCTTTCCGGGGCCAGTTCCTGGATTTCCGAAGGAATCATCTGCGGGTTACTCCTCGCACGGTTTTCTTGTACGGGAAACCGGCTATACGGGAACCGGCTGCACGGGAAGTCGACCTGGAAGACCGGTCCGCGGAAAACACGCAGACATTCCTGGAATCCACCCCCGTATGACGACCCATACCTTCCGCCCTGCGCGGCGCCGGAGTCAAGCAACTTCAAGTACCGCACGGAACAGTTGGGTTCCGGCCACGGCAGGTGCTGTCCTGGCGACAGGACAGCCCTATAAGAGAACTCTGACCAACTCCCGTACAGCTCTGAGGACAGGGGTTTCGATGGAATACGGCATTCTGGGTCCCGTACGGGTGCAGGACGGCGCGAGGGAGATCCCGCTGGACGGGGCGAAACAGCGCACCGTGCTGGCGGCCCTGCTGCTGGCCGAGGGGGCGGTCGTCGCCGACACCGGGCTCAGCTGGTTCCTGTGGGGCGACCGGCCGCCCGCCACCCTCACCGCGCAGCTCTACAACCACGTCTCCCGGGTGCGCCGCGCGCTCGGCCCCGAGGCCTGCATCACCCGCCGCGCGCACGGCTACGAACTGCGCACCGGGAGCGCCCTCGTCGATGTTCTGGAGTTCCGGGAGCTGGCCGGGCGGGGCAAGGCCGCGCTCGCCGACGGGAAGTACCGGGAGGCCTCCGACCTGCTGCGGGCAGCGCTCGTCCGCTGGCGCGGGCCCGCGCTCGCGGGCGTCTCGGAGCATCTGACCGCCGCCGAGGGACCGCCGCTGGAGGAGGCCCGCACCACCGCCCTGGCCGGCCGGATCGAGGCCGACCTCGCGCTGGGCCGGCATCCGCGGCTGCTGCCCGAGCTGACCCGGCTGGTCTCCCAGCACCCCCTGCATGAACGTTTCCGCGCCCAGCTGATGACGACGCTCTACCGCTGCGACCGGCAGGGCGAGGCCCTGGCCGTCTACGACCGGGGCAGGCACCTGCTCGCCCGTGAGATCGGCGTCGAGCCCGGCCCGTTGCTGCGCGGCGTCCACCACGCCATCCTCACCGCCGACCCTCGCCTCTACGCGCCCCTCGGCCCCGCCGGCGCCCCCGCCGAAGCCCCCGGAGAGCGGCGCCGGGATCCGGCCTGAAGGCCCCAGGACCCGGGGTCAGGCACTGATCCGCCTCAGGAAGTCGTACTGGGTGGGCAACGTCTCGACCAGCCCCTGTGCCGTCCGCCGCACCGCCGCGAACTCCGCGCGCGCGACCGCGTCGTCGGCCAGGACCACGGCGGCCGGGGGGCGCACCTCGATGGCCCCGGTGCCGAGCAGCACGGTGGCGTACGCGTGCGCGGGCACCCCCTGCTGGTACGGCGGCAGGTGCTCGGCGCCGGGCAGCCGCACCCGCCAGTGCTCGATGCGCTCGGCCAGACCGTCCGGCACCGGCCGGGTCTTGGCGTCCCGCCAGTACTGCGTGTGGTCGCGCGCCGTGCCCTGGTAGAGGAGGGTGAGGAACTCCCGGGCCCCGTCCAGCTCCTGGGCGACGGCGGTGTTGTAGCCCTCCCTCAGCCGCGGGTGCCAGTCGGCGCCCGGGAAGTGCCGCACCAGCTGTTCCAGCGCGTGGTGGGTGAAGGACACCTGCGTCGTCTGGAGCGGCTCCACCCGGCCGGCGGCCGCCGCGACGGCGACGCAGTTGTGCCGCCACGCCGTCAGGCTGCGCCCGGTGGCCAGCGGAGCGTGGACGGCCTCGGCCCCGGCCGCCTCCGGCCCGGCGAACTCGCGCAGCGTGCGTTCGGCCTCCTGGGGCGTGCAGTACTCCTGGGCGTACACGTAACCGGCGCCGATCCGGCTGCGCAGCGGAACGGTCCGGATCCAGCCCGCCGCCTGCGCGGTGACGGTCGTGTAGGGCGGAATGCCGTGGGCCTTCATGTCCGCGGGCACATCGAGCGCGACCACGGCGTCGCCGGGCAGGGAGTTCTGGTACGACAGCCAGGGGACCTTGAGCGCCTGGCGCAGCAGCAGCCCCGCCGTACCGGTGCAGTCCACGAACAGGTCCCCGTGGACGGCCCCGTGCCGCGCCGTCACCACGTGGTCGATCCAGCCGCGCGCATCCAGCCGCACGTCCAGGACCTCGCCCGTCAGACGGCGTACGCCGCGCTCCACCGCGTAACCGGCGAGGTACCCGGCCAGCGCCCCGCCCTTGAAGTGATAGCCGTAGGGACCCGTCGCCGGCGCGGTACCGGGCAGGGCCGAGTGGGACGCACGCGGGCTGCGCCCGGCGTCGCACAGCCACGCGGCGACGAAGCAGTCCCGGTCGAAGCGCCCGCTCGGACCGTTGTGCAACCACCACTCGGTCAGCGGGAACCCGCCGGCCTCCCGGGCCCCCTCGAAGGGGAGGTAGAAGTAGTGGTCGGGGCGGCTGAAGTCCTGGAAGCGGACGGCCAGTTTGTACGTGGCCTCGCAGGCCGCCATCCAGTCCTCCTCCGCGAGGCCGAGGACCTCGAAGAAGCGCCCCAGATCCCCCAGGCTCGCCTCGTCCTCCTCCACGGCCTCGGCCGCGCCGGGGTCGAGGAGGGTGACCGAGACCCGGTCGCCGAATGCGGCTTTCAGATACGAGGCGGCCATCCAGCCTGCGACGCCGCCACCGACGATCACGACATTGTCCGGGTTCCGCGCACTCACGCCAGCACCTCAATTCCTGTGTTCACTTGTGAACCTGTCCGGTCTCTTTCCGTCCCGCCCGGCCACTGTCGCAGCCGGATCTATACGACCTCTATATCCGGGCCGACTTCCATGTTTTCTCTGACCAGGTACGGGGGTTCGGGAGTTGGCGTCCACCGTGTTCTGTCCCGGCGACAGGACAACACCGGCGCCCATCGCCCGGGCTGGCCAAGAAAAGGGTGAAGTGGCGATGATGAGACGCCCCCTCCTCCGCCTCCTGCGATTCTTCTGCGGCTCCCGGGCGAATTACCCCAACGAAAGGGCTCACCGATGCACGGCACCCAACTCGATGTGCGGGCCTATCAGACGGCAGAGCGGCTGCTGCGGCACCACCGCAAGGAACTCGTCCTCGGCGACCGGGTGGCACCGCGCTGGCTCGAGGGCGGCGCGCGCTTCTGGTACTCCGTCTCCACGGACAGGGGGAAGCGGTTCGTCCTCGTCGACGTGAAGGCGGGCACGCGGCAGGACGCCTTCGACCACGAGAGGCTGGCGCGGGCGCTGGCACAGGCCTCCGGGCAGAGCGTGGACGCCGCCGCACTGCCCTTCCCCGTGATCCGGCCCGGCGACGGGGAGGTGGAGTTCGACGCGTTCGGCGAGCACTGGCGGTGCCGGCTGGCCGACTACACGTGCGAGCGGACCGCGGGACAGGCGCCGGGCAACCCGCTGGAGGTGGTCTCCCCGGACGGCCGGCACGCGGTGTACCGCGCCGGGCACGACCTGCGCGTCCGCGCCCTGGACGGCACCCGCGACTGGGCGCTCACCAGCGACGGCACCGAGGACCGGGACTACGCCGCCAACCCGGACTACCTCATGTACTCCACCCTGCTCGGCAAGATCGGGCTGCCCCATCTGCCGCCCGCCGTGGCCTGGTCGCCGGACGGCACCCGGCTGCTGACCCACCGCACGGACCAGCGCGGCGTGCGGCGCACGCACCTGCTGCGCGCGGCCCCCGCCGACGGCGGGGAACCCTCCTTGCTCAGCCCGCGCTACGCGGTCGCCGGCGACGAGCACATACCGCTGGCCGAGTTCGTCGTGATCGACATCGAGACCGGCACGGTCACCCGTGCGCAGGGCGAGCCGGTGGGCATGTCGACGATGTCGCCGATCTTCCAGAAGTGGGCCTGGTGGGCCGCGGACGGCTCGGCCGCCTACTACCTCAGCCGCAGCCGTGACGCCCGTACCCTGAGCCTGCACCGGCTCGACGCGGCCTCCGGCGAGGTGAGCGTCGTCCTGAAGGAGTCCGGCCGGACCCGGGTGGATCCCGCACAGCAGCAGCTGCAGCCGCCCGCGGTCCGGGTCCTGACCGGCGGCAAGGAGGTGCTCTGGTACTCCCAGCGCGACGGCCAGGGCCACCTGTACCTGCACGCCGCGCACTCCGGCGAGCTGATCGTCCCGGTGACCTCCGGAACCTGGTCCGTGCAGGAGATCCTGCACCTCGACGAGGAGGAACGCGTCGTCTACTTCACCGTCGCGGGGCTGGTGAAGGAGGACCCGTACCGGCGCACCGTGTGTTCGGCGAACCTGGACGGTTCGGGGTTCGTCCGGCTCACCGACGACGGTCTCGACCACGTCGTCAGCCTCGCGCCGAACGCCGAGTACTTCATCGACTCCGCCTCCACCACCGGCACCGCCCCCGTGACCACCGTGCGGGACTGGGCGGGCAAGGTCCTGGTCGAGCTCGAACAGGCCGACATCTCCCGTCTCCTGGAGACCGGCTGGCGGGCGCCCGAGCGGTTCAAGGTCCGCTCGGCCGACGGCACGACCGACATCCACGGACTGCTGTACCTCCCGCACGGCTTCGACCCGGCCGAGCGCTACCCGGTCGTCGACACCCCTTACGGCCTGCCCACGGCGCCCCGCGTGAGCCCCTCCTTCGACCCCGGTCACTACGGCTACGACGCGGAGGCGCTCGCCGCCCTCGGATTCGTCGTCATCGCCGTGGACGGCCAGGGCTCCCCCGGCCGCGACAAGGCCTTCCACGACGCCTCCTACGGCAACCTGGGCGACGCCTGCGGCCTGGGCGACCATGTCGCGGCGCTGCGCGAACTGGCCGCCACCCGGCCGTGGATGGACCTGGACCGGGTGGGCGTCACCGGCATGTCCTCGGGCGGATACGCCGCCGTGCGCGCGCTGCTGAAGTATCCGGACGTCTTCAAGGTGGGCGTCGCCGAGTCCGGCATGCACGACTTCCGCTACCTGGAGCCGGTCCTCGGCGAGGCCTACCACGGGCCCTTCGACGCGGCGACCTACGCCCAGCTGTCCAACGCCGAGCACGCGGACCGCCTCCAGGGCAAGCTGCTGCTCGTCCACGGCGGTCTGGACGACCGGGTGCCCCCGCAGGTGACGCTGCGGCTCGCCGAGCGCCTGATCGCCCACGGCAAGGACTTCGACCTGCTCCTCGTCCCCGACGCCGACCACATCTACTTCGGCTACGAGCACTACGTCACCCAGCGCCGCTGGGACTTCCTGGTCCGCAACCTCCTCGGGGCCGAACCCCCCACGGGCTTCCGCCTCCCGCCGGTCCCCGTCGACATGGAGGCCCTGGCCGAGCTCTTCGGCTGACCCACCGCCACACCCCGCAGCACCCAGGTGCCCGTGCCCGGACCCCCCTCCGGCCACGGGCACCTGCTGCTTTCACCACGCGAGCACCCTTTCGGCCCGCCCCGCGCCTTCTTTCCAGCCCGGCCGGGGTTCTCCTGCCAGCCCGGCCGGGGTTCGTCCTTTCAGCCCGTCATGGGGGTCCCCCCGCTCGAGCGAAGCCGAGAGTGGGGGAGTTTGAGGACGAGGCCGTTCAGGCCGAAAGCGGGGGTCTGGGGGCGGCAGGCCCGGCCACCCGCAGCATCGGCACCAGCTGTCCGCACGCCCTCTACGACCT
>NZ_JBSFHW010000096.1:0-12860 GCF_053597275.1 Streptomyces sp. NPDC001492
GGCCATCGCCGAGTTCATCCGGGCCCGCGCCATGGACGAAGCCGGGGCCGCAGGACGCATGCAGTACTTCCAGCAGAACGGCGGCACCATCCAGCCCCGGATCCCGAAGAGCGGCAGCCTGGCAGCAGACTCCGCCGGGCAGCGGGCGAAGGTGAAGGGGTGGCTGGAGGAGCACACCCCGGACCGGTTCATGGCGATGGCGAGCGAGCTGGCGCACATGGCGGACGGTCTGGCCGAGGCGCAGGCCGGCATCTCCGCCGTCTCGGACGTTCACGCGAAGTACAGCGCGCGGGCGGCGTGGCGGCGGGTGACGCGGGCGGCCCGCCTGTGGGAGGCGCACCCGGACTTCGATCCGGCGTGGGCGAAGGACGAGGACGCCGAGTCGTGAGCGGCCGGCAGCTTCCCGGCCAGCACCGTCCCGCCGAGGACGGCGAACTGTGCACGTGTGGCCGCCAGGCGGTCGTCGTGTACCCGACGCACGACTACGGCGATGTCGGGCACTGTGGTGTCGACGGGAACGGCGCCCACCCGGTTGTGCCGTGCCCGTGGTGCGGTGCCACCCGCCCGCACGCCACGTGGGGTGTCCCGGTGCGCTGCCCCGACTACACGCTCCGGCCTCCCGCCGCGGAGGCGTGAGCGGCGGGGGGAACGCGGGCGGCCGGTCTGCGGCATGCTGAGCGGGTCCCCCTGGGTACGGGGGACTCCCTGCAAGCGCCGCCAGGACCCGCCCGGAAGCGGTGAGCGGAAGAGCTGGACGGCCCCCGGAACCTACGCGCCCGGGGGCCGCTTCGCGTCCGGGCCGTCATCACCCGACCGGGCCCGCATTGTCAGTGGCATGCGCTGCACTAGCCCTACGACCCTCACGCCCCTGGAGGTGCCCATGGCCCCGTCCACGCCGGCCACGACCGACGCCCTGCCCGTCTACAAGCGCGACGAGGTGCCGCCACATCTGGCGCATCTGCGGACGATGACGCAGCTGAAGGCGGACCGGCTGAAGCCCGCCGACGGGCAGGAGCCGGTTGCCATGCTGCGGGTGTACCGGCGCGGGCACGGCTGGGGCGAGTTCCCGCTCTACGATCCGGCCGAGGCAGCGAAGATGCGGCCGCTGTCAGCGAAACAGCAGCGCGCCATGCAGGACCGGCGGACGTGTCCGAGGTGCGGCAAGCTCCGCAAGCACGTCGTGTACGGGCAGTGCGGGCCGTGCGACGTCAAGGACCATCAGGAGCGTCTGGCGGTCCAGGCCCGGACCTGCTGGAAGTGCCGTCGGGTCTCGGCCGCGGAACTGCCGAAGGGGCAGGAGAGCCGGTGTGCGCCATGCTGGGTGTACTGGCGGCTCCAGAAGCAGTTCGAGGCCGTCCGGCGGGCCGTGTGGGCGCGGACCTGCCCCGGATACCCCGAAGGCCCGGACTGCGCCGTTCAGACTGCGACTGATGAGGAGATCGCGGCGGAGCGGGCAGCCCGAGCATGGACGGGCCCTCGGCGTTGCACCCCGTGCGACGAGGGGTGGGACCGGTGGCGTGACGGTCTCGCGCGCGCTGCGGAAGAGCGTGAACGGTGCGCTGGGGAGGCCCAGCGGCAGCAGGTCGCCCGCCTTGAGGCGTGGGCGCGGGAGGTCCTCGCCGACCCGGACACGGTCGTCCTCGATACGGAGACCACCGGCCTCGAGGACGATGCGCGCATCGTCGACATCGCCGTCACCACGGTGGCCGGCGAGGTACTACTGGACACGCTCGTCAACCCGGGCGAGCCGATCCCGACCGAGGCGACCGGCATCCACGGCATCACCGACGGCCAGGTCGCCGACGCCCCCCGGTTCACAGGCATCCTCGAGCAGCTGGCCACCGTGCTGCACGGCAGGCGAGTCCTGATCTACAACGAGCCGTACGACGTGGCCCGGCTGCGGCACGAACTGACGGTGCACTACCGGCAGGCCGGCCATGACGACCCCGAAGCCTCCGCTGGGGCGTGGCTCGGGCGTGTACGGACCGAGGACGCGATGATCCCGTACTCGGACTGGTACGGGGACTGGTCGGACTACTGGGGCAACTACGCCTGGCAGCCCCTGTACGGGGGTGACCACCGTGCGGTGTCGGACTGCCGGGCCGTCGTGGAGCGGCTTCGGGAGATGGCGAGCGCGGTGCAGAAGGAAGACGCGGCCTGATCGGCCTGCGGTGGTGTGATTCGGGCCCGGCTGGAGTTGACCTCCCCTGCCGGGCCCGATGCACGTGACGCGTCTGTTCAACGAGCGGGGCGGTGGGGAGTAACGGTTCCCCTCCGCACGCGCCATTGCAATGCAATGGGATATGGGTTACCCTGGCAGCACCGCAGGACAGAAGCACTGCCAGGGGAGATGCCAAATGGACGCCACGTCGAACGCAACGCAGTTGAGGGCCAAGGGCCTCGAGATGACCGCCAAGCTCACCGATGAGGCGCTGTGCATCGCATGGATGGTGACCGAGGGACAGCCCGTCACCGAGGAACTGGCCATCACGCGCGGCTGGATGCTGGACGTTCTCAACGAGCGCCTCGGCGACGACCTGTTCGACGAGTGGCTCGTGGCCGTCGACGACAACGGCGACACCCTCAACCCGCTGGCATTCCTCGAGCGCAAGGGCAACTGACCTGACCACCGGCCCCCGCCGCCGTGCGGGGGCAACGTGCTGCCCGCATCCGCGGGACCCTGAACCACGCCCCGCAAACCGCCCCGGAGGCCCCACACATGGCCAACCACACCCCACTCACCGACCAGCAGATCGCCGACATCGAGCAGCACGCCAACGCCGCCACCGACGGCCCCTGGGGCGTCTACCAGTACGGCGGAGACAGCCTCATCGAGATCGCCGCAGACCTCGAAGACACCGGATGCGGCTACCGGGCCCGCCGCACCGTCTGCCGCTTCGACGAGGAACCCCTCGACAACGACCCCGCCCACCGCGAGTGGACAGCCGAGGAGGACTGGGCCCAGGTTCAGGCGGACGCCGCGTACATCGCCGCGATGAGTCCTGACGTGGCCGCCGCGCTCGTCGCCGAGGTCCGACGCCTGCGCGCCGCCAACGCCCAGCTCGACCGTGCGCTCAGCGAGACCATCGACGACCGTGACCAAGCGCACGAGATCGCCGACAAGCTGGCCTACGCCGTCGCCCCCGAGGAGGTCATCGGCGAGCACTCGTCGATGAACTGCCCGTGGACCAACGCCCTAGAGCTGATCACGCCGAAGGCCGAGGTCGACAAGATGCGCGCCGTCTTGGCCGACCTCGCAGGACGCTGGGAGCAGATGGCCGACCACGGCGACGCAGCCATCGGGCACTTCGAGGGCCCGGCGGCCGCCACTCTCAACGCCGAGGTCGCCGAGCGCGGTCACACCTACCGCAAGGCCGCCGCCGACATCCGCGACGTCCTCCGTACCGGCCGCGTCCCGGAGGACCTGCTGACGAGCGCCGAGGCAGCCAGCAATGGCTGACACACCACCCACCGCGACCGTTGCCGGGCAGTCCATCGCCCTGCACGTCGTCGGCTACCCCGACGTCCCCAACCGGTGGGGCGCCGGCCGCATCCGCGCCACCGGCATCCGCATCGACTACGGCAGCACCATCTCCCCCGACGCCCGCCACGCCGTCGTCACCGGCCTGTGGGTCCGCGACGACGGCGAGGTCACCGACAACCCCCTCGACCGCTACTACGACGCACCGGACGGCGGCATGGCGGGCTGGCCGGACTGGATCGCCGACCTCGCGCGGAAGCACACGCCGCCCGTACAGGCCACCGAGACGCGCGAGGCCGTCTGCATCTGCGGGCACCCGGAGCAGCAGCACTTCGAAGACGTCTGCCTCACCCAGTGCGGATGCAGCGACTTCCTGACCGCCGAGGCCGCAACCGAGGAACGCGCACGCGCTGAGGCCGCCATCCATGCACTGCGATCCGCAGCCGAACACGTCCGCGTCGGCGTGGCCGTGGGCCCGATTCCGCTGGAAGTCCGCCCAGCTGTGGCCGCATGGCTGTGCCGACTGGCGGACCAGCGCCGCGACCGGGCCATCGCCCACGCCGTGGCTGCCGCCGAGCAGAAGCCGACGAGGGAGGCCCGGTCGTGACGGGACGCCGCCGTACCTACACCCGCCGCTGCTCCACCGACGGATGCCCAGAGATCAGCCAGATTGAGTACACCGCCCGCCGTGACCTCGAAGGCATCAGCAAAACCTGGACATGCCGCCACCACTCCAAGCCCAACGAAACCCTCTCCTCCACCAACCGGGAGACCACGGCCGTCCTGGCCCTGCACCCGCTCTACGTCAACGGCTACCGAACAGGGGACCGCCGACTGGTCGGTTACTTCTGGGGGCCGGAAGACGCGGAGAAGGGCAGCAGTGGCATCGCCGCCGGCCCGGGCTTCTGGGCTGAGGCGAAGAACTTCCCGCCCGGCACCCGCCTGACCGTGACCGCCCGCATCGAACTCCCCGGCGACCAGGAGGCCTGACGTGCCCGCCCGACTCCAGCGCAAGCGAACCGCCGGCTGGCGTGCCGCCGACGCCTGCACCAACCCCAACGGCTACGTTTTCGTCGGCCGCGGCAGCGGCTACGGCAACTCGTGGAAAATCGGATCAACCGGCTGGACGGTCCTGCCCGGCGGGTGGATCGACAAGCGGCCCCACGAACCGCTCACCCGCGAACAGGCCATCGAATCCTTCCGCAACAGCCGCACCCACGACGTCGAGTTCCTCCGGCAGATCCGCAAAGACCTGGCCGGCAAGGACCTCCTGTGCTGGTGCCCGCTCGACAAGGCCTGCCATGCCGACTGGCTCCTCGAGGTCGCGAACTCGCCGAAGCCCGTGGAGGAGTTCGTCGACCATAGTCCGAAGCCGGACTTCCTGGCGGCCGCGTGACGGAGTGGTCGCGGTGCAGGTTCTGCCCCCGGCGGTTGACCGACCCTGAGTCGCAGCGCCGGGGTTTCGGCGAGAAGTGCGGCCGGGACCGCGGCCTCCTCCCGCCGAAGAAGCCCCGCCGCACGCGGGCCGTACGCCGGCCCAAGCCCGCCACCGTGCCACCCGCGCACGACGCCATCCCCGGGCAGGACGAACTGCCCCTGTTCTTCCACCAGCCCTCGCTAGGAAGCCTCTGATGACCGACCAGCCCGCGCTCACCCTGAAGGACCGCATCGGCCTGGCGCTGCGCACCACACCCGCCACCGGGCACACCCACAAGCCCGGCGAAGAGAAGTGGGACCACCATCCCAAGCCCGGCGAGCAGGGCCACCGCTACACGTACACGTGCGCCCTGTGCCGCAACGACGCCGACGCCCTCACCAAAGCCCTCCTCCACGTCCTCGCCGACGCCCTCCAACGCGACTGGGCCCGCTACCGCGCCTGCGTCCTCCAGGAAGTCTGGGAGGCCTTCAGAGACGCCCCCAGCGGCCCCCTGTACGCGCCCATGAACGTCATCAACGACATGCTGGAGTCCGCGATCGCCGGGGAACCGTCGCTGGCCGACCAGCTCACCGACCGGGAACAGCGGTACGGATTCCTCGAGCGCCGAGCCGAACGGCAGAGCCAGCGCCTGAAGGAGGCGGAGGAGCAGCTCGCCGAGTTCAAGGGCATCGTGGCCGCGGTCACCGAGGGCAAGCGCATCGGCCGGCCGCTCACCGCCTCCGACGTGAAGGTCGCGCACGAGGTCACCCGCAAGGCGCTGGCCGGCGCGCTGGATGCGGGCCTGCACCTGAACTGGCCCCAGCTCGTCGAGGCGGCCCAGCGCAGCCACGACGCGAACACGGCCTGGGCGGCCGACGTCGACCGCGTCCGGCAGCTGCATGTTCCCGACGACCAGGGCGAGTGCCGCGCCTGCCACGCCAGTTACGACCCGTGCCCGACCATCCAGGCCCTAGACGAAAGCCGCCTCCCCCGGCGGGCTGCCGCCCTCGAGAACAAGGAGCCCACCACGTGAACGCCCGCGAACGACTGGCAATCATGATCCGCACAAACCGCGGCAGCATGACCGTCTGGTCGCAGCCCGAGGTGAAAGACGCGCTGGACGCCTACCGCACCGAGGTACTCCGCAAGGCCGCCGACCGCATCCGCGCCATCCCCGTCCAGTGCACCGCCCTCACCGGACCCGTCTGGTACGGCACCGGCTGGCGCGAGGCGATCACCCAGCTCGAAGAGATCGCCGACTACCAGACGCCCGACCACGAGGCCTACCCCGGCGAACTGGAAATGCTGCGCGGTCTGCTCCTCAACCTGCGCCCGGCCGCTCGGAAGGGTGACATCGCCCGGGTGCAGCAGCTCATCGCCAGCCACGACGCCCGCGCCGCCGAGCAGCAGGACGAAAAGCAGTGACCGAGACTGAGGACGCCCTACGGCGGCGTATCGCAGACCTCGAGGCGCAGCTGGCCGCGCAGCCGTACATCCCGGCCCTGCCTGCCGAGCACGACGGCGAGGCCATCACCTGGCGGCCCTGGGAGGAGGCCCCGGTCATCCTGTGCGCCCGCGCGGGCGACCTCAACGGCTGCACCACGTGTGGGCATCCCGGGCCGTCCCTGATCGCCTTCGGGCTGGCTGGCCCCGGCAAGCCGCTCATCCGGTTCAACGCGCACCGGTGCCCCGGCTGCCAGGAGATGCGCGTCTACCAGCGCGTGTACGAGAAGGGCCGGATCGGCGTCGACCTGAACGAGGTCGCCTACAGCCCACCGCGCACCATCGCCCGTACGGAGACACCCAGTGCCTAAAAAGACCCGGGAGGAACTCCTGGCCTCCCTGCCCGACGACCCGGTCAACGCCGAGCGGCCCATCGAGTCTCTCCAGCAGAAGGCGGACCGCCTCCGAGCCGAACCGCGCGCGTCACGGGAGGAGCGCCTGGCGGAGGAGCTGTGCCACGCCTACCACTACGGCGTCGGCCTGGACGAGTTGGACGAGGAAGACCCGGACCAGGCCCGCGCGCACCGGCGGGCCGCACAGCGTCTCCTGCGCTGGCTCGAGGACGCCCCCAAGCGGGAGTTGAAGGCCGCGTTCCAGCGGGGATACGACCGCGGCAAGGAACGGCAGAAGGAGCGCACCGCGGAGGACATCGCACGCCTCGAGGCGGAGGTTGCCGAGCTCCGCCAGGACCGCGACCCGGAAGGCCTGCGCGCGCGTATCGCGGACCTCCAGTACGTGGCCCGCGGCTACGGTCGCATCTTCACCGGCGGAACGGACCTGCGCGGGCAGCTCGCGGACGCCCTGGGACGCCTCGAGGAGGCCCAGCGGGAGCTCGCTGAGTTGAAGGGCGTGCAGCCGTCCAACGCCACCGGGAAGCGCCCGTCATGACCGAGCTGCGCCCGGATTTCGTCGAGCACGCCAGCACCGACGCCATCCGCGCCCAATACGAACGCGCCCAGGCCCTCGCCGACCTGTGGGCCGACCGGGCAAGAGACCTATTCCTGCTGCTCTGCCAGCGCGAAGAACACGCCAACGCGACCGGCCAGCAGCCCTCCTGACCCTCTACGCGGCCGCCGTGCCGTCCTGGCCGTCCGCCGCGCCCGCCGGGGCGCCGTCGTCGACGAGCCGATCCGGCGACAAGGCGAACTGGAAGATCAGCTCGTTGAGGGTGCTCACCCCCCACAAGCCCTTCAGGACCGCGATATCTTCCTCCAGCTTCCGCTTGGAGACGCCCATCTTCCGGGCCGTGGACGGCTGCGACTCCCCCGCGCACAGGTACCGCAGGATGCCCCGCTGACGGCGGTCCGTACGCACGCCTCCCGCACCCGACACCGCATCCACCGCCCCGGCACCGGTGCGGGAGCGGAGTTCCCCGCACCACGGCTGCGCGTGACTCCACGTCGCCTCGAACACCCCCGCAAGCACCGCCACCACCGCGGGGTCGGTCACCAGCCACGCCGCGTGCGGTGCGGAGCCCTCCACGATGTGGTCGGGGACGAACGCATGCTCCCGGTCCACGATCACCATCCGCTCGAAGCCACCGACCACTGTGCGGTACTGGGCGGGCCGGCCGCCCGGGCGGGTGGACATGGTGGCCGCGTACTTCGCGGTCAGCGGATGGTCGCGGACGGTGTCCCGGTAGATCGTCTTGATCTCCACTCCGCGGTCCAGGGCGGCGCTGTCCCGCGCCACCGCGGTCTCCAACACCGACTGCTGCCTGGGCCCGCCGGGCTGCGCGCACAGCATCTCCCTGCGGGCATCCCCGATCACGTCCTGAAGCCTCGCGTTGACGGTCTCCGGGTCGGCCAGGTAGACACTCGCGCCGCTCGCCCGCATCTGCACCGCCCGGTAGTCCTGGATCAGATCACGGGACAGGTCCGGCATGGCCGCGACCAGGTCGATGTTGCGGCGTGCCTCGTCCAGGACGCGGGTCACCATGTTCCGGAATGCGGGCTGCGGGTCGCGCGCCACCGGCGGATGCTCGTCGCCGATGAACCCCCAGGACAGCAATTCCGCCCGGGCGCCCGGGTGCTCGGTTTGCAGGGTGGTGACGGTTTCCCATTCCTGGAGGGTGATTGCCCGGTACAGCTTCCTGGCGTGGTCGGACAAATCCCCGATCTTGTAACCCTCAGGCAGATCCATAGACAACGATCTACTCCCCCGCACCCTGACACGCTAGATCATCTGCGGGTTTCCGCGCCGCGGGAAACCGCACGAACAAACGATTGAGACAGCAAAAACCATACGACAGCATCCTCTTGGGGCGTCCCCCGACGCTCGTATCCACGGTCCTCCCACACGCCACACACGCGTACTGCCAGGTAACGTCAAACGCGGCCAAGGGAATTCGCAGCGGACCACGGAATAACGAGAACAGGGCAGGCGCCCCATTATCGTTCCCTTCAACAGAGGAGACCCCCGACGTGACCCAAGGACGCCACCGGGCCCCTAAGCCCCCCACCACACCCCGACGCGGCCTGCGCCGCCTCGCCGCCACCCTCGGCATTGCCGCCGCAGCAGCCGGCATCACCCTCACCACCGACCTCGTGGTCACCCCTCCAACCGACAGCGGATGGGGCGCACCCGACACCCACACCATCGTCGCCACCGACGACGCCGGCAGCACGGTCGACGACATCGTCACGACGGTCGTCCACCCGTCCGACAGCGGCTGGGGCTGACACAGGCCGCGCGGGGCCTGGCGGGCGCCCGAGGGGAAGCGAGCCCCGTCAGACCCCACGCACCACCCCGAACCGGCCCGCGTTGTCAGTGCCGTCTGCCACACTGCGGGTGTGCTGGTGCCGTCACCCCCGTGCGGCATCGGCCGCCCATTGTCCCGGCCGCGATCCGCAAGTTGCCGCTCGGGAATCGCAGCGCCCGTCTCTCAGGCCCACTCCAGGAGGCGGGCGCTCGTACGTCCGCAACCGGATGCCCGCTGTCAGTGGCTCGTGGCATCCTCAACCACGAGACTCCCCGGCCCCCGGAGCGCACACTCGTGTGGTCCCTCGACGGTGACGGCGGCCGAGGGGCCACACGCCCCCGGAACGCGCGAAAAGGCCCGCCACCTGCCGAAGCAGATGACGGGCCTTCTGTACCACGTAAGGGCGCCCCCCTCGGCGACCACCGTACGCCGTCAACCACCGTCCTGGTAGGGGCGCAGCACCACATCCACCCGGGCCGCCACCCGCCGGGCCCGGCTCCACGACCATCCCTGCGGGCCGGCCCGCAGCACACGCCGTATCTCGCCCGCGGCCACAACTTGCACCACCCCGTGGGCCGTGGCCACCTGAAGGTGCCCGCCCGACACCGGCGAACCGTGGATGATCAGGACCGGCCACACCGCCACGGGCAGCCCCAACGCCTCCCCGATCAGGGCCGCGTACCGGGCCACCTTCTCCGCCTCGCCATGCCGGTCATCCGTGCCGCAGCACAGTCGGCCGCCCACCTCGGCGGTCGCCTGCCCGGCATTCCAGCGCTTCGTGTCCCCCACCACCAAAGCGGTACCGCACGGCGACACCAGCACGTGGTCCACGTTGAAGCGGCGGCCGCGTAATCGGAGGTCGTGGCGGATACGCCAGCCCCGCCACCGTAATCGCCGCACGAGCCGCGCGGTCTTCCTCTCGGCCTTCCCTCCGAGCTTCCAGCGGGCCGCTACAGCGTCCGCGCGGGCGGCCTCCGGGTTCACGCCCATCCATGCCGTGACGTGCCCCTGGAGGCCCCGCCGGGCGCGCCTGCGGATCGCCCGAGCCTCACGCTGCGCACTGTTCCCGTAGGACGCCATCACGCCCCCTGTGGTGCAGTACGGCGCACGCCCTGGAACCGGCGAGCCCACCGCTTCAGGCGGCGCCGCGTCCCGTCACCGCCGCCCTTATGCCACCAGTCGTAGGCACACCACGCCGTCACCGCGGCGCACCCGCATGCCAGCCAGAGGACGTCGTCCAGGACTGCGGCGATCCCCGTCATGAAGTTTGCGACCGCCCACAGGAGGTCCGCCGTCGTGGGGCGGATCCGTCCGGCCTGTAGGCCGAACAGGGTGGCCACGCCGAGAGCCAGGCCGAGGTTGCTGAGGATGCCGACAAGCATCAGCGCCCCTCCTTCGCCCGGTCCATGACCTCGATCAGCCGGTCCGCGTAGTGCACGGACACGCCGTGCGGGGAGCAGTACTCCCGCATCTCCGCCGCGAACTGACGAGCCGCAGCCACCTCACGCTCCGCGGCTTCCGCCCGCTCCCGCAGCGCCTTCGGGTCGTCGTCACCGGGCTGGTAGCCGGGCGCCAGGTACCGCTCGTAGTCCTCCCGCCGCAACAAGCATCCAGCGCACGTCACCTCCGTCCCCTCCGGCAACGGACCCTGCTGCATCGACTCCCCGCAGATCCCAAGCCCCGTCACCCACGCGCCGGCCCTCTCCAGCCACGAGTACACGGCCAGATGCACGCCGTCCGGGTCGTCGGAGATACAGGTGGCCTGGACCGGGCGCAGGTAGCGGCGGCTCCGATCCAGCTCGGCCACATCCCGGGCCGCCTGCTCCTCCCGGTCGAGGATCTGCCGCATGCGGGCCACCAACTGCTTGGCGACGTTCAGGTTGTAGGCCGCCCGATGCCCGCACGGCCCGCTGGTCACCACCCGGTCGTCCTCATCAGCGTCAGCCGGGCCGAACGCGATGTCCTGGGTGTCGGCGGGCTGCCGGCACACCGGGCACGGCGGGTACGGCGGAAGCTCCTGCTCGGGCCGGCCGGAGCGGCGGGCGCGGTTACGGCGCTCACCGGCGACCATCACCTCCAGCAGTGGGACACCCGTCAGGCGGGGGATGTCGGAGTGCGGGGTGAGGTCGTAGCCGGGCCCGCGGTGCAGGACAGCGTCCCTCCAGCGCTGTGCCCGGGTCCGTGCGGTCGTGTCGTTCATGCTGCTCCTCAAGTGTGTTGGTCTGCGGGTTTGCGGATCGTGCAAACGGCCTTGACGCGGGCCGTCAGGCGGAGTTCTTGCGGTGCCGGGTGGCGGAGTTGGTGCGGCGGCGGTGTCTGCGCGCCAGCGCGGCTTCGAGCGGGAAGACCAGCGCGAACAGGAGCAGGCCGCCGAGCATGCGGGCCCAGATGGGCGGCCAGGTGGTGGTGATGGCGAACCAGATGGAGGCGAAGGCGGCGCCGACGGCCAGCCAGAGAAGGAGGGCGGCGGGGCTGACTATGCGTTCGAACATGGGGGCTCCAGGGCGTTGATCGGTCTTACCCGCCGATGGCGGTGTCTAAGATGTCCAGATTTCAGGCGGGGAGAATGCCGTGCTGCCGAGCAACCCGAACCGCGGCAGTACGCCGCTCCCCACCCCGGCGCAGATGCGCCACCCCAAGACGCCGATAAATCTCCGACAGCCGCGGCGACAAAGCCCCTACGGGCACCCGCAAGGAAGCCGCGGCAGCCTCCACAGACCCCGTATCGGCGACCGCACGCAGAACGCGCACCTGAGCCGGCGTCAAACGGGGCCGCTGCTCCGGCAGACACCAGTCCCCGGACAACAGCTCCCCGATACCGACCTGGAGTGCGGCGCATGCCGCGACGAACCCACGGAGGGTGGTCCGCCCGGTCTCGACACGTTTGATGGTGTTCAGGGACAGTCCGGACCTCAGCCCGAGTTCGGTCTGGGACCAGCCGCGGGCCTTGCGTTCGGCGCGGATGCGGTCGCCGATGTCGGCGAGGACCTCGTCCCAGTCGGGGTACGGCACGGGCCCGCCACCCTGCGGCGACGGGCCCACCAGGACGGGCGCGGTCATGCGAACCCCTGCCCGGTCAGCTGCTCCAGCAGGAACCGGTGCATGGTGCGGTTGTGCCGGGCGTCCGCCAGCGCGTTGTGCGCACCCGAATCCTGCTCCGGCATCTCCGGGCTGCCGCTCTGCCATCGCAGCGTCTCCAGCTCGTTGAACCAGCGCGGGATCTGATCCGGCATCACGGACCAGTCGTTGTCCCACAGGGAGTGCAGCCGGCACATGTCCTGCGCCCCGTACCACGCCCACAGATGTGTGACCTCGGCGTCCGTGTTCGCGAAGTACGCGGCGATCCCCGAGCGCATGGCGGCCGTGCTGTGGACGTCACGGTGCCCGTAATCGAGGTCGCTCAGCCAGCCTTCGCCGGACTGTTCACGCCGGATCGGCAGGTGGGGCCACACGTTGTCGACCATCCACGGCACGGCATGCAGCGCGGCGAGGTCCATGCCGCGGTTCACGGCGTAGTAGTCGATGCCCTGGTCGTCGGTCAGGGCGATGGACACGAGGCCCTTCAGGCTGGGGTCGGCGGGCAGGAACTCGCAGTCCACATACACGTTGCGGGTCGTCACTCGCCACCGCCCAGGGCCAACGCGGCGTCCTGTCCACCCAGCTTGAAGCCTCCACGGTCGACCGCGCGGCGTACTGCGGCAGCCTGGTGCTCCCAGTACGACTGGTCATCGGTGTCGAGCTTGTCCCAGCGCTGGCCG
>NZ_JBSFHW010000097.1:0-11261 GCF_053597275.1 Streptomyces sp. NPDC001492
CTAAAATCTCCTGCCGCGGGGTGTTTTGAGGCGGGGGGGTCCGGGGGCCGGCCCCCGGGTCGGGACGGGTAGGGGCGGCGGGGGCGAAATAGAATCGGTGGGTGAATGACCCCGTAGCCCCGGCCGAAGTGCTGCGCCGCAGCCTGGCGGCCCTCCTCGACGGGCTCCCGCCCAAGCAGGCAGCCCAGGCCGTCGACCGCCTCATCGCCAACTACCGCGGAGCCACCCCCACCGACGCCCCCATCCTCCGCGACCGCGCCGACGTGGCCGCCTACGCCGCCTACCGCATGCCGGCGACCTTCGAGGCGGTGCACACCGCGCTGGAGGCCTTCGCCGACGCCGTCCCGGACTTCACCCCGGGCAGCCACACCGACCTCGGCGGCGGCACCGGCGCCGCCACCTGGGCCGTCACCGCGACCTGGGACGGCACCCGCCCCGTCACCGTCCTCGACTGGGCCGAACCCGCCCTCGCCCTCGGCAGGGAAATCGCCGCGGCCAACCCCGCCCTGCACCAGGCCAGTTGGCGGCGCGCCCGCATCGGCGCCGACCTCACCCTCGACGCCACGGACCTCCTCACCGTCTCCTACGTCCTCAACGAGCTCACCGCACCCGACCGCACCGCCCTCGTCGACGCCGCCGCGGCCGCCGCCCGGGCCGTCGTGATCGTCGAGGCCGGCACCCCCGCCGGCTACGCCCGTGTCATCGAGGCCCGCGACCGCCTGATCGCCGCCGGGTTCCACATCGCCGCGCCCTGCCCGCACAGCGCCGGCTGCCCGATCGTCCCCGGCGCGGACTGGTGCCACTTCGCGGCGAGGGTCAGCCGTTCCTCCCTGCACCGCCAGGTCAAGGGCGGCTCCCTGCCGTACGAGGACGAGAAGTTCAGCTACGTCGCCGCCGCCCGCTTCCCGGTGGCCCCGGCGCCCCACCGTGTCGTACGCAAGCCCCAGATCCGCAAGGGCCAGGTGCTCCTGGACCTGTGCGAGACCGAACCGGCCCTCGGCCGCACCACCGTCACCAAACGCCACGGCGACCTCTACAAGGCCGCGCGGGACGCGGACTGGGGCGACCCCTGGCCGCCGTACACCCAGGAGTCGTAGCACCACGAGCCGGTACCGTCGGTCCATGGTCAAGAAGCCCGCCCCGGACGCCACCCGACGCAGCGAGAGGTCCCGTCGCGCGATCTACGACGCCGCCCTCGCCCTGGTCGGTGAGATCGGCTACCCGAGGACGACCGTCGAGGGCATCGCCGCCCGGGCCGGCGTCGGCAAGCAGACGATCTACCGGTGGTGGGGGTCGAAGGCGGACGTCCTGCTGGAGGCCTTCCTCGACCTCAGTGCGCAGGCGGCGCGGGAGGCGGGTCAGGAGCCGTACGTCATCCCGGACACCGGCGACCTCGCCGCCGACCTCAAGGCCGTGCTGCGGGTCACCGTCGACCAGCTGAAGGACCCCCGGTTCGAGGTGCCCTCCCGGGCGCTGGCCGCCGAGGGCCTCGTCAACGAGCAGCTCGGCCGGGAGTTCGTGGCCAAGCTCCTCGAACCCTCGCTCCAGCTGTACGTCGACCGGCTGCGTTCCGCGCAGGAAGCCGGCCAGGTCCGCCCCGAGGTCGACCCGCGCATCGCCCTGGAGCTGTTCGTCTCACCCCTCGCCCAGCGCTGGCTGCAGCACACGGGACCGATCTCGTACGCCTACACGGACACCCTCGTCGAGTACGCCCTGCACGGTCTTGCCCCTCGTACCCCGGATGTCCCTTCTGGTACCCCGGAGCACGGGGCGGTGGGACCATAGGGCATGCTGGGGCGCACGACAGCGAGGCGAGGGTGATAGATGAGCGCGGAGTTGGGCGGCCGGAACGGCAGGCAGGGCAAACTCTCCCAGTGGCTGCGTGGCCGCCGCCCGAAGGAGACCGGCGCCGACGACGGCGGCCGTGAAGCCCTGCTGCTCGCCGCCGCCGGAGCGGGTCTGCCGCTCGCCCCCGCCGCGCACCCCGCCCCCGGTTACCGCTGTTCCTGCGACCGCGTGGGCTGTCCCACCCCGGCCCGGCACCCGGTGTCCTTCGCCTGGCAGACGCAGTCCACCACCGACCGCGCCCAGATCGAGCGCTGGGCCCGGCACCAGCCGCAGGCCAACTTCATCACCGCGACCGGCATGGTGCACGACGTCCTCGACCTGCCCCTGGAGGCGGGCCTGGAGGCCCTGGAGCGGCTGCTCGCGTCGGGGATCGAGGTGGGCCCCGTCGCCGAGAGCGACGACGGACGGCTGCTGTTCTTCACCCTCACCAGGGGCACCCCCGAGGACGAGGACGAGTGGTGGCCGTGCGAGCTGGACTGCCACCCGGAGACGATGGACGAGCATCCGGGGCTGCGGTGGCACTGCCGTGGCTCCTACGTCCTCGTACCGCCCGCCCGGCTGCCCGGCGACCAGAGCGTGCACTGGGTACGGGGCCTTGAGCACCCGCTGCCGGATCCGCTGAGCCTGCTGGAGATCCTCACGGACGCCTGTGCCCGGTATGCCGGCGAGGAGCCCGACCACGCGGGCGCGGGCTGGCCCCTGCGGCACTAGGCGCTCCGCGGCCCCTAGGGGCGCGGGGCTGTATCGATCTGCGGCTCCGCCGCGCGGGCGCGATCAGCCCCCACCGACCGGCAGGTTCAGTACCGGGTCTACGACCCCTGCGCCGACGTCAGGCCCTCCAACCGGGACAGGACCGACACCTGCCCGCTGCCCGCGCCTCGCTTCGGGTCCAGAGCCACCCCGTTGGACATGTACTCCAGCGTCAGTGACTGCTTGATCTCGCCGGTCGTCAGTGCCTTCACGCTCGCGGTCTGCGCGGGGATCGAGGTGCCCGTGGCGGCGGTCTGCTTCTCGTAGCGGCGGTTGGTGAAGAACACCAGCGCGCCGCCGTCCGCCGTGCGCAGCGCCAGCGGGGCGTAGCTGCCGCTGATCAGCGGCTCGTCGATGAACTGCGTGACCAGGCCCGGCTTCTTGGCCAGCTTCTTGCGCTGGGCGCGCCACTGGTCGGTGTGCGCACCCGGGGCGAAGACCTTCCCGCCGTTCTTGAGGTAGGTCGCGTAGTCCTTGCTCAAGTCCTCGGGCGGGACGGCGAGTTCGGTGGAGTTCGCCGGTACGGCCTCGGCCCAGCCGGCCGCGTCCTTCTTCACCTTCGGGAGCGTGCCCGGGCGGATGAGCGTCAGATACGCCACCTTCCACGGGCGGCCCAGACCGTCGCGGTGGAACACCAGCAGCCAGTGCAGGGTGCCGCCCTTGTTGCCCTGTGCCTCCGCGAGGAACCAGCGGGGCCAGCCCGCCTTCTTGGGGATCGTGTAGGTCACGTCGGTCAGCTTCAGCGGGGTGTGCGCCGGATTGCCGGACGGGCTGAGCGTGTGACCGGCCTTGAGGCGGGCCGCGTCGATGTCGCCCAGGGCGCCGGTGACATGGTCGGCGTCGAGCGAACTGTCGTACGCCTTGTCCGCCTTGTTGTACGCGGACGTGAACTGTTCGAGCGCCTTGGCCGCCTCGGCGCGAGTGGAGGAGGGGAGCACCTCGCGCTCCCCGTGCACCACCACACAACCGCTCGCCGTCAACGACAAAGCGGTCGCCGAGGCCGCAATCAGTGCGAGTCGCTCAAGCCTGCGGAGCCTTCGAGGGCCGCGATCCCTGCTCATCAGGTGTCTTCACCTTCCCCTTCCCGGAGGCGAACCCTACCGGGGCGAAGAACAGCGCGAGCGTCGGGATCAGGTACAGCAGCCACACCGTGACCTGGAGGACGGTCGGGTCCGGCTGGAAGTTGAAGACGCCCTTGAGGAGGGTGCCGTACCAGCTGTCCGGCGGGATGGTGTCGCTGATGTCGAACGCGAGGTGTGTCAGGCCGGGGATCCAGTCGGCCTCCTGGAGGTCGTGGAAGCCGTACGCGAGCACGCCCGCGGCCACCACGACCAGCATGCCGCCGGTCCAGGTGAAGAACTTCGCGAGGTTGATCTTCAGGGCACCGCGGTAGAACAGCCAGCCCAGGAGGACCGCCGTCGCCAGGCCCAGCGCCACGCCGATCAGGGGGCGCGGGGTGCCGTCGCTGGCCGCGTGGACCGAGGCCCACACGAACAGGGCGGTCTCCAGGCCCTCACGGCCGACGGCGAGGAACGCGGTGGCGACCAGCGCGCCCGTGCCCATGGCGAGGGCCGCGTCCAGCTTGCCGTGCAGCTCCGACCTCAGGTGCCGGGCGGTGCGCCGCATCCAGAAGACCATCCAGGTCACCAGGGAGACGGCGACGACGGAGAGCGAGCCGCCGAGGGCCTCCTGCGCCTCGAACGTCAGCTCCTGGGAGCCGAATTCGAGGATGCAGCCGAACCCCATCGCGATCAGCACGGCGATGGAGATGCCGATCCAGATGGGCCGGATGGCGTCCCGGCGGCCCGTCTTGACCAGGTAGGCGATCAGGATGCAGACGACCAGGCTGGCTTCGAGTCCCTCGCGCAGGCCGATCAGGTAGTTGGAGAACACGACTCACGCCTCCTTGGAGAACAGCGTGCTGCCCCACCAGTCGTCCTTGTCCCGGACGCCGGGCGGAACGGCGAACACCGCCGAACCCACGTGCTGGATGTACTCGTTGAGGGCGTCCTTCGCCGACAGGTTGCGCTGCAGCGGGATGAACCCCTTGCGCACGTCCCGCTGGTAGGCGAGGAAGAACAGGCCCGCGTCCAGCCGGCCGAGGCCGTCGGTGCCGTCGGTGAAGGAGTAGCCGCGGCGCAGGATCGTGATCCCGTTGTTGGAGTCGGGGTGCGCGAGCCGGACGTGCGCGTCGGGCTTCATCGCCTTCAGGAACGGCTTGTCGTGCTCCTTGGCCTTGCCGACCGGCGCGCCCTCGCCCTTGTCGCGGCCGAAGACGTCCTCCTGCTCCTGCAGCGAGGTGCGGTCCCAGGTCTCGATGTGCATCCGGATGCGCCGGGCGACGAGATACGACCCGCCGGTCATCCAGTCGGGACCGTCCTTCTCGCCGACCCACACGAACTTCTTCAGACGGTCCGTCTCGGTGCCCGCGATGTTGCGGGTGCCGTCCTTGAAGCCCATCAGGTTGCGCGGGGTCTGCGCGTCCGGCGTCGTCGACGAGGTCTTGCCGAAGCCGAGCTGCGACCAGCGGATGTTGACCTTGCCGAAGCCGATCCGGGCCAGGTTGCGGATCGCGTGCACGGCGACCTGCGGGTCGTCCGCGCAGGCCTGGATGCACAGGTCGCCGCCGGTGCGGTTCTTGTCGAGGTTCTCGCCCGGGAACTGCGGCAGGTCCACCAGCGCCTCCGGCCGCTGGTCCTTCAGCCCGAACTTGTCGAACAGCGAAGGCCCGAAGCCGATCGTCAGCGTCAGCCGCGAGGGCTTGAGCCCCAGCGCCTCACCGGTGTCGTCCGGCGGGGCCTCGGCGAGACCGCCGTACGCGCCCTCGCCGACCGCCTTGCCTGCCGTCATCCGGCGCGCCGCCTCGGTCCAGTCCTTGAGCATCTGCACGAACTCGGCGCGGTCGTCCGTCTGTACGTCGAACGCGGCGAAGTGCAGCCTGTCCTGCACGGGCGTGGCGATGCCGGCCTGGTGCACGCCGTGGAAGGCGACCGCGGCTCCGGCCTCGGCGGCGGTGGGATCCACGTCGTTGCCGATGCGGGTCATCGCGACCGCACCGCCGGCCGCGGCGGCGCCGAGGGCGAGCCCCGCCCCGCCCCAGCCGATCAGCGAACGGCGGGAAGGGGCCTTGGAGTTGGCGTCTTCCGCGGTGGTGGCGGCTTTCTGGGTGTCCGTCATGGTGTTGTCCGTCCCCTACTTCACTTCACGACGGCGGCGGCGAGCTTGGACAGCGGCTCAGCGAGCGCGTTGACCGCGTCCGAGAGCTCCTTGCGCTGCTCCTCGGTGACCTTGTCGTACGACACGAAGCCGTCGGAGGTCTTGTCCGTGCGGTACTTGTCGAGCAGCGTGTTCAGCGCGGCGAACTGCTTGTCGAGCTCGGCGGTCAGCGCCTTGTCGTTGGCCTGGGCAACCGGCTTGAGCAGCTCGTACGCCTGCTGTGCGCCCTCCACGTTGGCCTTGAAGTCACTCAGGTCGGTGTGCGAGTAGCGGTCCTCCTCGCCGGTGACCTTGCCGGTGGCGACCTCGTCGAGCAGTTCCTTGGCGCCGTTGGCCATGGAGGTCGGGGTGATCACGGCCTTGCCGACCCGCCCCTGCCAGTCCTTCAGATCGGCGACCAGCTTGTCGGCGAGGGTCTTCTGCTCGGCGCCGATCTTCTTGTCCTGCCACAGCGCCTTCTCCAGCGCGTGCCAGCCCGTCCACTTCTGGCCCTTCTCCAGGCCGTCGGCGCGGGTGTCGGTCTCCGGGTCGATGTCACCGAAGGACTCGGCGATCGGCTCGGTGCGCTCCCAGCCGACCCGGGAGGGGGCGTAGGCGTCCTGAGCGGCCTTGAGGTCGCCGGCCTTGATGGCCTTGGCGAAGACCTCCACCTTCGGAAGCGTCGCGTCGGCCTGCTCCTGCGCCCACTCGCGGTAGTCGGCAACGGCCTTGTCCAGCTTGGGGTTGCGCTTGGCGGCGGCCCCGGAACCGGTGACGGTCAGCTTCTGCCGGACGCCGTGGCCCTTCATGCCGGGACGGCAGGCGATCTCGTACTCGCCCGCCTTCACCTCGGCGGTCAGCGTGTACTTCGTACCGGACCCGATGTTCTCCTTCTCGGAGACGATCCGGTCGTCCGGGAAGAGGATCTCGACCTCGGTCGCCTTGGAGCCCTTGTTCTCGATCTTCAGGGTGACCTGTCCGGCCGGCACCGACTTGGTGGAGGTGTCGCACTTCGAGTCGGCGGCGGTCACCTGGACCGCGGCGTCACCGTCGCCCTTGCTCTTCTCCGTGCACCCGGTGACGGCGGTCAGCGCCGCCGCGGTGGCGATGGCGGTGACGACGGAGAGTCTGGCGGCTCGCATGCAGGCTCCTGAGGCTGGCGAAAAATCGCGTGTCGAGGCTCACTAGGGATGGTGAGGCTCGCCTAACTTATCTAAGGCTTGCCTGTGTGATGCCCGCCCATGCGGTGATTCAGCTCTCATGGACGGCGTATGGGCACGGCGCGATCACGGTGACTCAAAACGAACCCCAAGAGATAGTCAAGGAAACGTCAAGGAATCCGCCTCGGGGCCTGCTCAGTGGAGCCCCGGTCAGGCGCCCGCCGGTAGCCGCGACACGATCGGCGCACGGAATCGCGCCCCGGTGCGCACGGGCGGCGCCGAGCCCCAGCCCGTGCAACGCGACCGCGAGCGCATCCCCTTGACACGCCCAGTGTTTCAATTCCCCCGTGACCGACTACGACGTGCTGCGTGTCTTCTGCGCCCCGAACGGCGGCTACGGCAACGAACTCGGTGTCGTCCGCGAGGGATCCGTCATGCCCGACCGTGCGGAGCGACAGGCGTTCGCCGCGAAGCTGGGGTTCAGTGAGACCGTGTTCGTCGACGACCCCGAGCGCGGAGTCATCGACATCTACACCCCGACCCTGCGCCTGCCCTTCGCCGGTCACCCCTGCGTCGGCGCGGCCTGGCTCCTCGACGTGGACGAACTGGTCACCCCGGCCGGGCTGGTCGGGGCGCGCCAGGACGGGGAGTTCAGCTGGATCGAGGCCCGCGCGGAGTGGGCCCCGCCGCGGACCTTGCGCCAGTACGCCACGGCCGCCGAGGTCGACGACCTGCCCGTCCCGCCGAAGGGGGAGTGGATCTACGCCTGGGCCTGGGAGGACGAGTCCGCGGGGCGGGTCCGTGCGCGTGCTTTTCCCGGCCGGGACGACGGCATCGACGAGGACGAGGCCACCGGGGCGGCCGCCCTGTTGCTCACGGATCGGCTGGGGCGGGCGCTCAACATCACCCAGGGGGCGGGGTCGCAGATCCTTACGGCTCCGCAGCCGTACGGGTGGGTGGAGATCGGCGGGCGGGTGTATCTGGAGCGCCAGCCCGAACGCTAGGGCCGGTCCCTATGCGCTCAGCGGGAACTCCTCGCCCAGCGCCCGGAACACCGCCGTGTTCAAGGCGAACGCCCGCTTGCACTCGGCGACGATCCGCTGCTTCTCCAGGTCGTCCGCCCGGATCCCGTCCAGCAGTTCCCGGTAACCCCTCTTGAACGCGGCCGGGTTGGCGATCCCCTCGAACACATAGAACCGCACCCCGTCGCCCTTCCGTGCGAACCCCCATGTCTTCTCCGCCTTGTCGCGGATGATCTGTCCGCCGGAGAGGTCCCCGAGGTAGCGGGTGTAGTGGTGCGCGATGTAGCCGCCGGGCCACTGCTCGGCGCACTCCCTCACCCGCGCCGCGTACGCCTTCGTCGCCGGCAGGGCGGACCGGGCCGCACGCCGGCCGGGGCCCCGCAGATGTGCCAGGTCCCGCTCCAGCGCCGCCAGCCGGAACAGCTCCGGGCGGATGAAGGGACCGGCCACCGGGTCGGATGCCAGGCGGCCGGCTTCGGTCTCCAGGGCCTCGTAGACGAACCAGAGCTGCTCGGTGTAGCGCGCGTACGCCTCCACGCCCAGCCGTCCGCCCAGCAGGTCGCTCATGAACGTCGAGGTCTCCGCCTCCGTGTGCTGCTCGTGGGACGCGGTGCGGATGACGGTCGAGAAGGAGTCCATGGGCCCCGTCTTTCAAGGTTGCCGACAGCCTGTCGGTAAAAGTGTACGAGAAAAGACCCGCCCCGGCAGCAGGGCGGGTCTTCGAAGAGCGCTACGGGCTCGCTACGGCAGTGTGAGGATCTCCGCCCCCGACTCCGTCACCACCAGCGTGTGCTCGAACTGGGCCGTCCGCTTGCGGTCCTTGGTGACGACCGTCCAGCCGTCGTCCCACATGTCGTACTCGTGCGTCCCGAGCGTCAGCATCGGCTCGATCGTGAAGGTCATGCCGGGCTGGATGACCGTCGTCGCGTGCGGGCTGTCGTAGTGCGGGATGATCAGGCCCGAGTGGAAGGAGGAGTTGATGCCGTGACCGGTGAAGTCGCGGACCACCCCGTAACCGAACCGCTTGGCGTACGACTCGATCACACGGCCGATGATGTTGATCTGGCGGCCCGGCTTGACCGCCTTGATCGCGCGGTTCAGGGACTCGCGGGTCCGCTCCACCAGCAGTCGGCTCTCCTCGTCGACATCGCCGACCAGGTAGGTCGCGTTGTTGTCGCCGTGCACCCCGCCGATGTACGCCGTCACGTCGAGGTTGACGATGTCGCCGTCGCGCAGCACCGTCGAGTCCGGAATGCCGTGGCAGATCACCTCGTTGACCGAGGTGCACAGGGACTTGGGGAAGCCGCGGTAGCCGAGCGTCGACGGGTAGGCGCCGTGGTCGCACATGTAGTCGTGCGCCACCTTGTCCAGTTCGTCGGTGGTGACCCCCGGCGCGATGAGCTTCGCCGCTTCCTCCATCGCCCGCGCGGCGATCCGGCCGGCGACCCGCATCGCCTCGATCGTCTCGGGGGTCTGCACCTCCGGCCCGGTGTACGGCGTCGGAGCGGGCTTGCCGACGTACTCGGGACGGCGGATGTTTCCGGGTACGGAACGGGTGGGGGAGAGCTCCCCTGGTACGAGCAGCGACTGGCCAGACATGCCAGTGAGTCTAACGAGCGGGCGTGGGGGAACATGTTCGTGGCGAGAGGAGCAGGTCATGCCCTTGTTCAAGAAGCGCACGGTCGGCAAGCCGGGCGAGTGGTACTACTGCCTGGAGCACAAGAAGGTCGAGGAGGGGCCGGAGTGCCCCGCCAAGGACCGTTTCGGGCCGTACGCCTCCCGTCAGGAGGCCGAGCACGCGATGCAGACGGCGCGCGAGCGCAACCTGGAGTGGGAGAACGACCCCAAGTGGCACGACGCCCCTGCCGGAACCCCTGACGACGACTGATCAGGCCTGCGCCGTGGCCTGCGCCGGTGCGGCTGCCGTCCGCTGAGCGCGCAGCCGCAGCGCGTGCTCGTTCGTGCGGACGTCGTACGTCATCAGCTTCGGCAGGCAGAGGGCGAGCAGGCCCACCGCGCCCGCGCACAGCAGGCCGCCGGACCAGACGGACGTCCGTACGCCCCACCAGGCGGCGAAACCGCCGGAGCGGACCTGGCCGACGGTCGGCCCGACCGAGTACGACAGCAGTTCGATCCCGGCGAGCCGGCCGCGCAGCTCGTCCGGGATCGTCTGGTTCCACATGGCCCCGCGGAAGATCCCGCTGACCATGTCGCAGCCGCCGGCCACGGTCAGGAACAGCAGCACCAGCCATACGTCGCCGACGACGCCGGCGCCCGCGATCGCCAGGCCCCACAGCGCGGCCGACAGCACCACCATCCGCCCGTGCCGGTGCACCCGTGAGGTCCAGCCGCCGGTCAGCCCCACCAGCATCGACCCGAACGGGACCGCCGCGTACATCAGGCCCAGCGCCCAGTTCGCGTCCAACTCGTCGGCGAGGAAGGGCAGTACGGCGAGCGGCATCGCCAGGAACATCGCCGCGAGGTCGACGGCGTAGGTGCCGAGGAGTTCCTTGCGGCTCCAGGCGTAGCGGGCGCCCTCCGCGATGGCCCTCAGCGAGGGCTTCGCGGCCTCGCGGGCGGCGGGGGAGGCGGCGATGCGGACGATGAGGAGCACGGAGACGACGAAGGTCGCCAGGTCCGCGCCGTAGGCCCAGCCGAGGCCTGCGTACGCCACGACCACGCCCGCGAGCGCCGGGCCCGCGACGCCGCCGACCGTCCAGCGCAGGGAGTTCAGGGCGGAGGCGGCGGGCATGTGCTCGTGGGCCACGATGCGTGGCCAGAGCGAGTCGATGGCTGGGCGCTGTACGGAGACGAGGGCGGAGGAGAGGGCGGCGACGACGTAGAGCGGCCACACGGCCGGGTGCGGGAGCAGGGCGTTGGCCAGCAGGGCCGCGCTGAGCAGGCCCTGTCCGGCCTCCGTCCACACGATGAGCTTCCGCTTGTCGAGTGCGTCGGCGAGGGCGCCGCCGTACAGGCCGAACACGAGCAGCGGCAGGAGCTCTACGGCGCCGATCGCGCCGACCGCGGCCGCGGAGCCGGTGAGGTCCTTGAGCTGCACCGGCAGGGCGACGAACGTCAGGAAGCTCCCGAAGTTCGAGATCGTTCCCGAGACCCAGAGCCGTCGGAAGTCGGCGGAGGCCCGCCAGGGGGCGAGGTCGGGGAGTAGCGCGCGCAGCCAGGTCACGATGGGCCATGGTCGGCGGGGGCGGCCACCGCGGGCAACCGGTTTTCGCCCCCGCCGCCCCTTCCCATTCCCGTCCCCTGGGGGCGGGCCCCCCCCGACCCC
>NZ_JBSFHW010000098.1:0-10819 GCF_053597275.1 Streptomyces sp. NPDC001492
GCGGGGAGGACAACGGCACACCGCGCGGGCGGTGCTCGTCAGGGAGTGCGGGGGCTGCGGGGGAGGTGTCAGCCCCGACAGCGGGCACGGCCCGGCCGATGCCCCGGGGCGGGCATCGGGCACGTCGGCGCGGAGCGGTCACCACTGCAGTGCGACGGTGCTGTTCCTCTCGTACGAGGCGGTCAGCGTCAGCTTCCCCTTCGGCATGTTCGTGCAGGTGAAGGTCTTCGCCGGCCAGCGTTCGCGGACCTCTCCGGAGCACACGATCCGGCCGTTGTGGCGGAGGTCCCAGCCGTACTTGTAGGCCTTGTTTCCTCCGGTGTTGTCGATCCTCACCTTCACGGTCCCCTTCTTGGGGTGGACCTTGGCGAGGACACAGTTGGCAGGACCACCACTGCACTTCTTGGTCGCGGTCGCGGCCCCGGCGGGGGCGGCACCGAGGGCCGCCGCGGCGGTCACGGCGACGGCCAGGACTCCGAGCCGGGTCGTGCGGCGACGGCGTACGGGCTGCGAGGTCATCGAGGGTGCCTCCTGGGCGGGATGTGCTGATGCTTCACATGAGGTCACGCGTGGCCTCCTCCTGTGCGGGCACCAAGAGTCTTGTGGCGCGGGCACCACTGCTGCCATTGGCTCTTGGGGAGGTGACCGAACGGGCAATCGCAGCGTCGGCGCGGCACACATGGCTGAAACCAGCTCCCCAGGAGGGCACCACATGGCCGACCGTCACATCGAAGTCTCCCTGGTCAAGCGAGGCGTCCACTGCACGGCGAAGCTCCTCGACGAGCGCGCACCGCACACCTGCGCGGCGGTGTGGGACGCCCTTCCGCTGAGCAGCGACGTCTACCACGCCAAATACGCACGCAACGAGATCTACGCGCTGTTCCCCCCGTTCGCCGACCGGGAGCCGCCCCTGGAGAACCCGACGGTCACGCCCATCCCCGGCGACCTCTGCTACTTCTCCTTCGCCGGCACGGAGCTGGGCACCAGGGCCTACGGCTACGACACCGACGTGCGCCCCGACACCACCGTCGTCGACCTCGCCCTCTTCTACGAGCGCAACAACCTGCTGCTCAACGGGGATGTGGGCTGGGTCCCGGGCATCGTCTGGGGCCAGGTGATCGAGGGCCTCGACGCGATGGCGGACGCCTGCAACGACCTGTGGCGCACGGGGGCGGCGGGGGAGACGCTCAGCTTCCGGCGGGCGTGACGCCGGATGCGACACCCGCCGCGATCCCCGCCTCGTAGAGCGCATGCGCCGCCCGCAGCACCAGGGCGTCCCGATGCCGCGCCGCCACCAGCTGCAACCCGATCGGCAGCCCGTCCCCGTCCACGCCCACCGGGACGGTCGCCGCCGGCTGCTGGGTCATGTTGAAGGGGTACGTGAACGGGGTCCACCCGGTCCAGCGCCGATGGCCGGAACCCTTCGGCACCTCGGCGCCCGCCTCGAACGCGGTGATCGGCAGCGTCGGGGTGACCAGGAGGTCGTAGGACTCGTGGAAGCGGCCCATACGGCGGCCGAGTTCCATGCGGACGTCGACCGCGGCGAGGTAGTCGAGCGCGGTCAGGCGGGCGCCCGCCGCGCAGATCTCCCTCAGCCCCGGGTCGAGCAACTTGCGCTGCTCGGGGCCGAGTTGCTGGGTCACCCGGGCCGCCCCGGAGAACCACAGGGCGTGGAAGGCGTCCACCGGGTCGGTGAAGTCGGGGTCGGTCTCGGTGACGTACGCGCCGAGTTCCGCCAGCCGCTCCACCGCCCGCCGTACCGCGGCCGCCACCGCGGGCTGCACCGCCACCTGGCCGCCGAGGGACGGCGAATAGGCGATCCGCAGGCCCTTCACCCCGCCGGACAGCCCGGCGACGAAAGAGTCCGGGGCGGCGGGCAGCGCCGACCAGTCGCGGTGGTCCGGCACCCCGATCACGTCCAGGAGCAGCGCCGCGTCCGCCGCGTCCCGGGTCATCGGGCCGACGTGGGCCAGGGTGCCGAAGGCGCTCGCCGGGTAGAGGGGCACGCGGCCGTACGTCGGCTTCAGGGCGAAGATGCCGCAGAAGGCGGCCGGGATACGGACGCTGCCGCCGCCGTCCGTGCCCAGCGCGAGGGGGCCCGCGCCCAGCGCCACGGCCGCCGCCGCGCCGCCGCTGGAGCCGCCCGCGGTGCGGGCCGGGTCGTACGGATTGCGGGTCACCCCGGACCGCGGCGAGTCCGTGACGCCCTTCCAGCCGAACTCCGGGGTCGTGGTCTTGCCGAGGAACACGGCGCCGTGCTCGCGCAGCCGGGCGACGGACGGGGCGTCCTCGTCCCAACTGCCCTGCTCCGAGATCGTCTGTGAGCCCTTGAGGGTGGGGGCGCCCCGCAGCAGGATGATGTCCTTGACCGTCGTCGGGACCCCGTCCACCAGCCCCTTCGGTTCGCCCCGCCGCCACCGCCCGGTCGACTCCCGGGCCTGCGTGAGGGCCTCGTCGGCGAGCAGCCGCACGAAGGCGTTCACCTCCGGCTGGATGCGTTCGGCCCGTTCCAGTGCGGCCCTGGTGACCTCCTCCGGACTGAACTCGCCCTTGCGGTAGCCCTCGACGATCCGTGCGGCGGTCAGTTCGGTGAGGTCGAGGCCGGGGTCCGTCATCTGCCCTCCATCGCTCGGCGGTTCAGCGTCCGGGTACGTATCCGCGCTTCTTGTCCACCACGTTCAGCAGAGGTCTGCCCGCCTCCCAGCGCTCGTACAACTCCACGAACTGACTGCCGAGTTGATCGCGCCAGCCGATCGTGTCGCCGCTCATGTGCGGGGACACGATCAGGCCGGGTGCCTCCCACAACGGGCTGTCAGGGGTGAGGGGTTCGTGCTCGAAGACATCCAGCGCGGCGCCCGCGATCCACCGCTTGGCCAGCGCCTCGGCGAGCGCGTCCTCGACGACCAGACCGCCGCGCCCGATGTTGATGAAGCGCGCGGAGGGCTGCATCACGCCGAAGCGGCGCGCGTCGAACATGCCGATCGTCTGCTCGGTGAGCGGGGCGGCCGCGATCACCCAGTCGGCGCGGGCGATCAGCCGGTCCAGGTCGTTCGGGCCGTAGATGCCGGTGTGCGGGGTGCGGCCGACGATCGCCGTCGTCATGTCGAGCGCCTTGAGCGTGCGGGCGATCGTACGGCCGATGGGCCCGGAACCGACGACGCACGCGCGCGTGCCCGCCACCCGCTGTGTCTCGCGGTGCCGCCAGGTGTGCTCCCGCTGCAGCTCCCAGGTCCGCGGCAGGTCCTTGGCCATGGTGAGGACGAGTGCGGCGACGTACTCGGCGATGGGCTGGTCGAAGACACCGCGCGCGTTGGTGACCACGGTGTCGGAGGCGGCGAGTTCCGGACACATCAGATGGTCCACGCCTGCGCTCGCCGTGTGCACCCAGCGTGGCCGCGGGCCCTCGCCCGGCCAGGCGGAACGCACGGCCCGGGAGGTGAAGTCCCAGACCAGCAGGACGTCGGCGTGCGGCAGGCGCTCGGCGAGGGTCGACTCGTCCGCGTGCTCGATCCGGGCGCGGCCGGTGAGTCTGCCGAGGCGGGGCAGGGGGTCGGTGTCCAGGACGAGAAGCGTCGGGGTGGTCATGCGGAAAGCCGTTTCTTCGGGGGGTTGCGGCCGTCTGACATGCGAGGTTTGACCACGCTCGCACCCGAACCTACCTTCGTCAACACGGGTGCGATGGGGGGTCCGTTGCTCCGCTGTTTCTCACGGTGAGGCGGTGGCCGCCATGGGCGCCATGGACGTTTCCTTCCTCGGTGGACCACTGCCCCAGCGGGGTGTGGGTGTGGTCGCTCCTTTTGACTTCGCTCTGGACCGCGAGCTGTGGCGCTGGGTCCCGGACGACGTGTCGCTGCATCTGACGCGGACACCGTTCGTGCCGGTCGAGGTGAGCCTCGACCTGGCCCGTCTGGTCAGCGAGCACGAGACGCTGGACGACGCGGTCCGCACGCTGAACGCGGTCGCGCCGGAGGTCGTCGCGTACGCCTGCACCTCCGGCAGCTTCGTCGGCGGAATCGCCGGGGAGCGCGCGATGTGCGAGGCCATGACCCGAGCCGGCGCGATCCCCTCCGTCACCACCTCGGGCGCCCTCCTGGAGGCCCTGGTGGCGCTCGGCGCCCGGCGGGTGGCACTGGTGACGCCGTACACCGTGTCCGTCACACGCGCGCTGGAGGAGTACGTCGCCGAGGCCGGCGTCAAGGTCACCGGGCGCGCGTACATGGGCCTGACCCGGCACATCTGGAAGGTCCCGTACCGCGATGTGGTCGCCATGGCCCACAAGGCGGTACGACGGCCGGCCGACGTCCTGTTCATCAGCTGCACCAACCTCCCCACCTACGACGTCATCCCGCAACTGGAGGCCGAACTGCGCATCCCGGTGATCTCGGCCAACCAGGTGACGATGTGGGCTGCGCTGTCCCGACTGGGTACCCGGGCGGTGGGGCCGTATCAGGCGCTGATCGATCCGGCGGCGCGCTCCGGCCCCGTACTGCCACAGCTCCCGGACGGTGAACAGCAGCAGGAAGGCAGGTCATGACGGCACTCGGATTCCTCTACCCCGGCCACTCCGCCGAGGACGAATACCCGCGCATCGAGCAGCTGCTCGGCAGCGACATCCGCCTCGACGTCGTCCACACCGACATCGGCGAGGACGCGCACCGGGTGGACGCGTTGCGGGAGATGGGCTCGGCCGAGCGGCTCGCGGCGGGAGTCGAGGAGCTGCGCATGGCGGGCGCCGAGTCGGTGGTGTGGGCGTGCACCAGCGGGAGCTTCGTCTACGGCTGGGAGGGCGCCCATGAGCAGGTGCGCGCCCTCGCCCTCGCGGCCGGGATGCCGGCTTCGTCGACGTCCTTCGCCTTCGTCCATGCGCTGCGGGAGGTCGGGGCGCGGCGGGTGGCGGTCGGGGCGACGTATCCCGAGGACGTGGCCGGGCTGTTCGCGGAGTTTCTGCGGGCGGGGGGTGCGGAGGTGACGTCCGTGCGCGGAGCCGGGATCATCACGGCGGCGGAGGTCGGGACGTGGGGGGAGGCGGAGGTGTTGCTGCTGGCGCGTGAGGCCGACCGGCCGGACGCGGACGCGTTGCTTCTGCCGGACACGGCGCTGCATACGGCGGCGCACATCCCGGCCCTGGAGAAGGAGCTGGGCAAGCCGGTACTCACCGCCAATCAGGTCACTGTGTGGGAGGCGTTGCGGTTGGCTGATCGGCGGGTGAATGCGCCGATGCTCGGGGCTTTGTTCACCCGGGAGCCGATCGTGCAGGTCTGAGGGTTTCGCCCCCGCCGCCCCTACCCGTCCCGACCCGGGGGCCGGCCCCCGGACCCCCGCTCCTCCAACGCCGGAGGGGCTGAGTTTGCTCCCCCAGGGAATAAAGCGGAGAGTGCCTCCTGTTAGGGCCTTGCGGATACGGCGTCGCAGCTAACAGGAGGCATTCACCGTGACGGCAGACGAGATCCGGGGTACCGCGCAGGGCAGCGCCCCCGTGCCCCTCTCCGTACTGGACCTGGTGACCGTCGGTGCGGGGCGCACCGCCACCGATGCCCTGCGCACCAGCGTCGAGCTGTCACGTCTCGCGGAGTCCCGTGGCTTCCACCGGTACTGGGTGGCCGAGCACCACTCGATGCCGGGCGTCGCCTCCTCGTCCCCCGCCGTGATCCTCGCCCACCTCGCCGCCCACACCGAGCGCATCAGGCTCGGCTCCGGCGGTGTCATGCTGCCCAACCACGCGCCGCTCGTCATCGCCGAGCAGTTCGGCACGCTGGAGGCCATGGCGCCGGGCCGTATCGACCTGGGCCTCGGGCGCGCTCCCGGCACGGACGGCGCCACCGCCGCGGCCCTGCGCCGTACGGACCGCCTTCACGAGGGCGCCGACGACTTCCCCGAGCAGCTCGCCGAGCTCACCCGCTTCCTGGACGACGACTTCCCGGACGGCCACCCCTACCGCCGTATCCATGCCGTCCCGGGGCCCGTCCAGGCGACCTCCCCCGGCGGCGTCCAGTCGCCCCACCGACCCCCGGTCTGGCTGCTCGGCTCCTCCGGCTTCAGCGCCCGACTGGCCGGCGTCCTCGGCCTGCCCTTCGCCTTCGCGCACCACTTCTCCGCGCAGAACACCATCCCCGCGCTGGACCTGTACCGGGAGTCCTTCCGGCCGAGTGAGGTCCTGGACGCCCCCTACGCCCTCATCGGCGTCTCCGCCCTCGCCACCGAGGACGAGAAGGAGGCCCGCCGCCAGGTCCTGGCCGCCGCCCTCAACATGGTGCGCCTGCGCACCGGCCGCCCCGGCCTCGTCCCGACCCCCGAGGAGGCCGAGGCCTACGAATTCAGCCCGATGGAGCGGGAGTTCATCGACTCCTGGAACTCCAACGTCATCCACGGCACCCCTGACGAGGTCCGCAGCGGCCTCGACGACCTCCAGAAGCGCACCGGCGCCGACGAGTTGATGATCACGGGCAACGCCCACAGCGGTGAGGTGCGGCTGCGTTCGTACGAACTCATCGCCGACGCCTACGGCTTGGCGACCGCCTGATCCCCGGCGCGTGCGCTCCGCTCCTCGCCGGGCCCGAGCAGTTCGGAGATGCGATCCGGTGACACCGGCCGGGAATACAGCCACCCCTGGCCGGTGTCGCAGCCGATGCGCCGCAGGCGGGACGCCTGTGCCGAGGTCTCCACGCACTCCGCGGTGACCGTGATGCCCAGGCGGTGGGCGAGCTGGATCATCGCCTCGACAACGACCTCGTCGGCCGGGTTCGGCGCTACGGCGCCCTCCTTGTCGCTCTCGTACTGGAAGCCCCGTACGAAGGAGCCGTCCAGCTTCAGGACCGACACCGGCAGTCGGCTGAGGTACGCCAGGTTCGAGTAGCCCGTGCCGAAGTCGTCGATCGCGATGCCGACGCCCATCTCGCTGAGGGCCTGGAGGGCCTGCAGGGGGCGGCCCGCCGAGCCCATGACCGCGGACTCCGTGAGTTCCAGCTGGAGCAGATGGGGCGCGAGCCCGGTCTCCGCAAGGGTCTCGGCCACATCGGCCACCAGATCCGAGTCCCACACCTGACGCACCGCCACATTGACGCTCACGAACAGCGGCGGCTCGTCCGGATGGTCCACCTGCCAGCGGCGCGCCTGCCGGCAGGCCGTGCGCAGGATCCAGCGGCCCAGTGGCACGATCGAGCCGTCCTCCTCCGCCAATCCGATGAACCGATTCGGCGTCAGCATGCCGAACTGAGGATGGTTCCAACGGACGAGGGCTTCGACGCCGCGCAGCCGCCCGTCCTCCATCCCCACCAACGGCTGGTATTCGAGAACGAATTCGTCGCGTTCAATGGCGGGGCGGAGAGTGGAGGCCAGAGCCTGGCGGGTCATGCGATGGGCGTTGCGCTCCGGGTCGAAGAGCGTCCAGCGGGCCTTTCCGTCGGCCTTCGCCCAGTACAGCGTGGTGTCGGCCGCCTGCATCAGGGCGGTGGCGGTGGTGTCGGCGGCGCGCCGCTCCACCACACCGATCGACGCCGACACCGACACCCGCTGACCGGCGAGGTCGAACGGAGCCTGCACCGCCTCCAGCACCGCCTCCGCCAGATCGGCGAGCTGCTCCGTGCCCGTGGAGTCCTCCACCAGCAGGGCGAACTCGTCGCCGCCGAGTCTCGCCACCAGGGGGGCGCTCGTTCTGCCGTAACCCGCCTCGTCGGCGCAGCGCGTGAGTCGTTCGGCCACGGCGGCCAGCAGCCGGTCGCCGACGCGATGGCCGAGCGTGTCGTTGACGGCCTTGAAGCCGTCCAGGTCGAGGTAGCACAGGCCGATCCGCCCGGTGCCGCTCTCCTCGTACGACTCCGCCTCCAGCGTGGCCGTCAGCCGCTCGAAGAACAGGGTGCGGTTGGGCAGCCGGGTCACCGGGTCGTGCATCTGCAAGTGCCGTAGCCGGCCCTGGAGTTCACGGTGTGCGCTGATGTCGGTGAGCGACATCAGAAGGCAGCCGTCCTGGCCGAGGGGTGTGACGGTGACCTGGATCCACACCGACTGTCCGTCGGGATGCTTCAGCCTGCGCGTGCAGTGCAACAGGGCCTCGCGGCCGCGCAGCATCTCGCGGTAGGCGTGCCAGTTCCGTGCGTCGGACGCCAGGTCCACCAAGTCGGCTGCGATACGGCCGGTCAACTCGCCGGGCGCGCTGCCGAACAGGGCACCGAACCCGTCGTTGGCGCCGACCACCAGCCCCTCGCGGTCGACGACCGCCATGGCCAGAGGCGCGGCCGTGAAGACCGAGCGGTAGGGAGGCGACTCCGCCCGCGTCGTCAGCGGCTCCGTACGAGGAGACGCACAGTCATTACTCTCTGTTACGGCGCCCCGGTCGAGGTCTGCCGCGGGCACCGGCCCTTCGGACGTTCCGCTCACCGCTCGCTCCCGCAGTGCACTCGATCTCTGTCCGTGCCGGAAAGTGTGCCGATCATAGAGGCAGACCCAAGGGCCTTCCACCCCACGTCCAGTGTCCCGGATCGAGCGGCACTTCTGACAGATCGTTTCTGCCCGCAGCTGGACGGGTCGTTGGAGCCCCTGACCGCTTGTGACGTTCCGTGAGCGTTTCGGGGGTGTCGGCTCTGATCGGGGCTCGCGGCTGAGTCACTCTTCTGGGGCAGGCGAACAGGGCGTAATACGACAAACTGACACAGGCTGGGTGCGGTGTCCCACGTACCGCCCCCGGAGGTCCCTGTGCCGTGCCAGTCCCCCCTCAAGCAGGTCAGGGGTTCCCGACTGCGCAGCACCGCCGCCGTGTTCACCACTCTGTCGGCGCTTGCCGCCACCTCGCTGGTGACCGGGCCGTCGATCGCCGAACCCTTCTCGGCGGTGCCGTGCGCGTTGCAGCGCACCGACGCGCATCATTCGGAGGGCCTCGACACCTGGAACGCCGCATATCCGCGGCCGACCCGGGCGTTGAACGCTGTGATGATCTTTCTGTCGTTCCCGGACGCCGTCCCGCGGACCACGCCCGCCCAGTTGACGGCCGACCATTTCCCGGCCACCAGCCACTACTTCGAACGTGCCTCCTACGGCAGGTTCACCCTGCATCCGCATCCGCTGCGGCACTGGATCCGGATGCCGAGGCCGTCGACGGCGTACGCCATGAAGCGGGACTGGAACGCCGAGCACCGGGCCGCGTATCTGCACGACGCGCTCGCCGTCGCCGACCCGCAGGTCGACTTCTCCCGCTACGACATCGTCTACTTCGTCGCGGATCCGGACGCACCCGGTGTGGACTCGGACGCGACGAAGGTCGTCAACCTGGACACCCCGCTCAGGGCCGACGGCACGGAGATCCGCCGGGTCGTCACCGTCTTCGAGAAACACCCGCCGGACCGGCTCGTACTGGCCCACGAGACCGGACACGTCTTCGACCTGCCGGACCTGTACCACCGGCCCGACGACGGCAAGGGCGACTGGGACACGTACGTCGGGGACTGGGACCTGATGGGCAGCCAGTTCGGTCTCGCTCCCGACCTGTTCGGCTGGCACAAGTGGAAGCTGGGGTGGCTGGCGCCGCGGCAGGTGGTGTGCGTGCGGGAGGCGGGCGTCACACGGCTGACGCTGGAGCCGCTGGGTGCCGGTCCGGGGGCTCAGATCAGGGGTGCGGCGGGGCCGCCGGCCTTCGGGCTCGGCCGCGGAGTGAAGCTCGCGGTGGTGCGGACCGGTCACGACAGTGTGCTCGCCTTCGAGGCGCGCGGACCGCTGGGCAACGATGCGGCGGCCTGCCGTTCGGGGATCCTCGTCTACCGGGTGCGCGCCGGCGCCCAGTCCGGCGGCGGCCCGATCGAGGTGATCGACGCACACCCCCGCACGGAGGCCTGTTGGGAGAACTCCGTCTACCCCCCTCTCGCGGACGCCCCGATCTTCCTCGGCGAGACCTTCACGGTGCCGGGAGAGGGCATCCGGGTGAAGGTGGAGGGCCGGACGATCTCGGGAGCCTGGACGGTGAAGATCACAGCCGACGGCTGACTTCTCCGGCCTGCGGCCGCGGCAGCCACCCGGCGCCGGCAGCCGGGGGCCCCTTCGATCCGCGGCGCCGGCGCCGCCGGCGCAGGGGCGAAGCCTGAGGCCCCCCGCGCGGGGCCTCATGGCCGGGGCTGACTTCTTTGGCCGACGGCGATACCCGCCGGCGGGTTGTCGGGTCTGTAGCGGCGGCCGGTGGCTTCTTCGGCGATGGCAGTGGCCGGTGAAGGGAGAGAGGCCCTCACCGCGCGGCCTCGTCGCCGTGGGGTGACTTCTTCGCCCGCGGTCACGCCCGTCGACGGGTTGCCGGGTCTGTAGCGGCGGCCGGTGGCTCCTTCGGCCTACGGCCACAGCACCGCCGGCATAAGGGGGGTGTGGGTGGCGAAGCCCCCACAACGCGCGGCGAAGCCGCGAAAAACAACGATGGCGAGACAGGTTCGCGCTTTCCGCGAACATGCCTCGCCATCGCCATCGTGCGCCGCCAGGGACTCGAACCCCGGACCCGCTGATGCTGCATTTCCTGGGGGGTAACCCCCAGACCCCCAGCCGGCTGTGCAGGACCCGGGGGGAATCCGCCAACGGCGAAGGCCCCCCGCGCTTGCGAGAGGCCTTCGCTGTCTGTGCGCCGCCAGGGACTCGAACCCCGGACCCGCTGATGCTGCATTTCCTGGGGGATAACCCCCAGACCCCCAGCCGGCCGTGCGGGACCCGGGGGGAATCCGCCAACGGCGAAGGCCCCCCGCGCTTGCGAGAGGCCTTCACTGTCTGTGCGCCGCCAGGGACTCGAACCCCGGACCCGCTGATGCTGCATTTCCTGGGGGATAACCCCCAGACCCCCAGCCGGCCGTGCAGGACC
>NZ_JBSFHW010000099.1:0-10390 GCF_053597275.1 Streptomyces sp. NPDC001492
CGAGGCCGTTCAGGCCGAAGCGGGGGTCTGGGGGCGGCAGCCCCCAGGGACGGGACGGGTAGGGGCGGCGGGGGCGAGGCTGCATCCATCAGCGGCTCCGCCGCGGGCTCTACGCCAGCCCCCGCCGAGCCACCGCCGGGGGCCGATGCCCCGCAATCGACGCCACCATGTCCAGCACCTGCCGGGTCTCGGCGACCTCGTGCACCCGGTAGACCTGCGCGCCCAGCCACGCCGACACGGCCGTGGTCGCGAGCGTCCCCACCACCCGCTCCTTCAGCGGCTTGTCCAGGGTCTCGCCCACGAAGTCCTTGTTGGACAGGGAGACCAGGACGGGCCACCCCGTGTCGACCATCTCGCCGAGCCGCCGCGTCGCCTCCAGGCTGTGCCGGGTGTTCTTCCCGAAGTCGTGCCCGGGATCGATCAGCACGGACTCCCGGGGCACCCCGAGCGCCACCGCCCGCTCGGCCAGCCCCAGCGTCACCCGCAGGATGTCGGCCACGACATCGTCGTACGTCACCCGATGCGGACGCGTGCGCGGCTCGGCGCCCCCCGCGTGCGTGCACACCAGCCCGGCCCCGTACCGCGCCGCGACCTCCGCGAGGCCGGGGTCGACGCCGCCCCACGCGTCGTTCAGCAGATCCGCGCCGGCCTCGCACACGGCCTCGCCGACCTCGGCCCGCCAGGTGTCCACACTGATGACCACGTCCGGGAAGCGCCGCCGCACCTCCGCGACGAACCCCACCGTGCGCCGCGCCTCCTCCTCGGCCGACACCTCGTCGCCCGGACCGGCCTTCACCCCGCCGATGTCGATGATGGCAGCGCCCTCCGACACCGCCTGCTCCACGCGCGCGAGGGCGGGCTCGTCCCGGAAGGTCGCTCCCTGGTCGTAGAAGGAGTCCGGGGTCCGGTTCACGATCGCCATGATCACCGGCTCGTGCGCCTCGAACGCGCGCCTGCCCAGCCTGAGCATCCCCTGTGACCTCTCGTAGTACGACCTGGGTGAGACCGGTTCCTCGGCCGCCTGCGACCCTAACTGTCAGACTCGCATGGCACGATCGGACCCTGACACATTCAGCTTCATCTTCAGCTTCATCCAGCTTCCGAACATCGAGCGTGGGGACCACAGCGATGGTTATGTTCTTGTTCCTGGTCGTCGCTCTCGCCGTCGTGGTCGCCGCCGTGACACTGGCCGTGGTGGGCGGCGGGGAGAGCGAGGGCCCGTTGCCCGAGGTCGCCCCGGAGCGGCTGCAGGACCCGCTGCCGCCGGACCGGCCCGTGGGCCGCGCCGACGTCGACAGCCTCCGCTTCCCGCTCGCCGCCCGCGGCTACCGCATGGCGGACGTCGACGACGCCCTCAACCGCCTCGGTGCCGAACTCGCGGAGCGCGACGCCCGCATCGCCGACCTGGAGTCCGCACTGGCGGGCGCCCAGGCCGCCGCACACCACGTCTCCATGGACAAGCCGGTGCACGGCCGGGAGGACCAGCAGTGAGCGACGGCACCGCCATCGCCGGCCCGGACGGCGCCCTGCGCTGCCCCTGGGCCCTGTCCACCGAGGACTACGTGGCCTACCACGACGAGGAGTGGGGCCGCCCGGTCCACGGCGACGACGCCCTCTACGAGCGCCTCAGCCTCGAGGCCTTCCAGTCGGGCCTGTCCTGGATCACGATCCTGCGCCGCCGCCCCGGCTTCCGCGCCGCCTTCGCCGACTTCAGGATCGCCAAGGTCGCCGCCTTCACGGAGACGGACCGCGCCCGCCTCCTCACCGACCCCGGCATCATCCGGAACCGAGCCAAGATCGACGCGACACTGGCCAACGCGCGGGTGCTGGCGGAGTGGGAGCCGGGGGAGCTGGACACCTTCATCTGGTCCTACGCACCGGCGCCGGGACCGGCTCCGAAGACTCTGGGGGACGTGCCCGCGGTCACCCCCGAGTCGACGGCCCTTTCAAAGGCCCTGAAGAAACGGGGCCTGCGCTTCGTCGGCCCGACGACGGCGTACGCATTGATGCAGGCGTGCGGGCTGGTGGACGACCACTTGGAGACGTGCGTCGCGAGGAGCGCCCCGTAAGGGGCGCGCACCCCACAACGGAGATCACCGCCCCAAGTACTTCGGCTTCTCCTTGTTCACAAACGCCTGCACCGCGATCACATGGTCCTCGGACGACCCGGCCCGCGTCTGCAGCTCGTCCTCCTTGTCCAAGGTCTCGGACAAGGTGTGCGAGAACCCGTAGGCCACCGCCTCCTTGATCGCCGCATACGCCACGGTCGGCCCCTCGGCCAAGGCCCGCGCCACCTTCTCCGCCTCGGCGTGCAGCTCGCCGGCCGGCACCAGCCGGTTGGCGATCCCCAGCTCGTACGCCTCCTGCGCCTTGATGCTCCGCGGGAAGAGCAGCAGGTCGGCGGCGCGCCCCGGGCCGACGACCCGCGGCAGGGTCCAGGACATGCCGGAGTCGGCGGTCAGCGCGACCCCCGCGAAGGACGTGTTGAAGGCTGCGGTGTCCGCGACGACGCGGTAGTCCGCGGCGAGAGCGAGACCGAAGCCGGCCCCGGCGGCCACCCCGTTCACCCCGGCCACCACCGGCTTCGGCATCCCGGCGATCGCCCGCACGACGGGGTTGTAGTGCTCCTTCACCGTGCTCATCGTCTGCCCGGACCCCGTCTCCCGGTCCTGCGCCAGCAGCCCGATGTGCTCCTTGAGGTCCTGACCCACACAGAACGCCCGCTCCCCGGCGGCGGTCAGCAGCACCGCCCGTACGGCGTCGTCCTCGGCCGCGGAGCGAACCGCCTCCCGCAGGGCGACCTTCGTCGCGATGTTCAGCGCGTTCATCGCCTCGGGGCGGTTCAGCGTGATCGTCGCGAGTCCGTCGCTCACCTCGTAGAGCACGGTGTCGGCCATGGTGTGTCCCCTCGGCTGTCGCGGTTCAGGCGTACCGGCCGGTACGCCCCTGTCCGTAGGACAGCATGGCGGAGATCACCGCCGGGAGACCGGAGTGGACGTGTGACCTGCGTCAAAGAATCCGGGACGGTTCCCGGTCGGCGGAACTCCGTGCGGCCGCGCAGTATCGCAGTCACATCGCCGAATTGAGTGGTTTTGCTCGCGCGCGTTGCCCAAGCGATGCCGACTGATGTTGGTCATCGGGTCCTGAGATGCGGGATAATGGCTGGGAAGCAATGTGTTCGATGCCGGTGTCGCGTGTCCCACGCTGGACAGGCGTGCCCTCCCAGGGCCGTCGGCTTTGACGATGAGCTGGTTTCAGGAAGGGGAACGAGCATGGCGGCCATGAAGCCGCGGACGGGCGATGGCCCGCTCGAGGTGACCAAGGAGGGGCGGGGCATCGTCATGCGCGTTCCGCTCGAAGGCGGCGGTCGGCTCGTCGTCGAGCTGACCCCTGACGAGGCCGACGCGCTCGGCGACGCCCTCAAGAAGGTCGTCGGCTGACGCGGAAAGCGACCATACCCTTTCAGCTGCCCCGGCATCCAAGTGGTGCCGGGGTTGCTGTTTCCCGGACCTTCCCACCCGTGTTCCGGCCCCTCACCGCTTGACCGCGCACAGCAGTCCGTCGCCCACCGGCAGCAGCGAAGGCACCAGCTCCTGGCTCTCGCGCACCGCACGCAGCAGCTCCCGCAGCCGCAGGACCTCCGTGGGCTGCGGGCCCGAGTCCACCGTGCGGCCGTTGGCGAAGACGCCCTCGAAGACCACGAGGCCGCCGGTGCGCAGCAGACGCAACGATTCAGCGAGATAGTCGAGGAACTCCAGACGGTCGCCGTCGCAGAAGACGAGGTCGTAGCCGGCGTCCGCGAGCCGGGGCAGGACGTCGAGGGCGCGGCCCGGGATGAACCGGGCGCGGTTGCTGGCGAAACCGGAGGCGCGGAAGGCCTGGCGGGCGAACTGCTGGTGTTCCGGCTCGGGGTCCACGGTGGTCAGCACTCCGTCCGGGCGCATGCCGTGCAGCAGATGGATGCCGGAGACACCGGTGCCGGTGCCGATCTCCGCCACCGCCTTCGCGTCCACGGAAGCCGCCAGCAACCGCAGCGCGGAGCCCGTGCCGGGCGACACCGAGCGCAGGCCCGCCTCACGGGCCCGGTCGCGGGCCCAGCGCAGCACTTCGTCCTCGGCGACGTAGGCGTCGGCGAACGCCCAGCTCGTCTGCCGGTTGCCGGTAATGACCCTCTCCTGTCCCCGTGGTTGCCTGGGCGTGACTGTATCCGTTGGGGCCGGGAACCCGCAGATGGGACCGGGCGTTTAGAGGGGTAGGAGACGGCACGGGGGGACACAGTTGGATCACGATGAGGGGCAGCGGCCGGAGCAACTGCGGAAGCAGGGGTCCGAGCGGTATCAGCCCAGATCAAATTCTCGTAAAACCGCTTATCCGGAGCTAACGGGCGAGGTGGCTATGGTAGGGGCTCCACTGGACACCACCAGAGCCGACAGGGGAGGTGCGGCTGCGCCTGTGGATCGGGGAGGAGTGCTGCGGCGCTTTCTCGGTTCGGCAGGCAGGCCGAAATCCGTGAACGACACCGCTGCTGACCCCAGCCACGCCGCTGACCACGCCCAGACCGCGACTTTCTCCACCGACGCGGACGGGCAGGCGTGGACTCCGCCCACCTGGGAGGAGATCGTCAGCACACACAGTGGCCGCGTCTACCGACTCGCCTACCGCCTCACCGGTAACCAGCACGACGCCGAGGACCTCACCCAGGAGGTCTTCGTCCGCGTCTTCCGGTCCCTGTCGACCTACACGCCGGGCACCTTCGAGGGCTGGCTGCACCGGATCACCACCAACCTCTTCCTGGACATGGTCCGCCGCAAGCAGCGCATCCGCTTCGACGCCCTGGGCGACGACGCGGCCGAGCGGCTGCCGAGCCGCGAGCCGTCCCCCCAGCAGGTCTTCAACGACGCCCACTTCGACGCGGACGTCCAGCAGGCTCTCGACACCCTCGCGCCCGAGTTCCGCGCCGCGGTCGTCCTGTGCGACATCGAAGGACTGTCGTACGAGGAGATCGCCGCAACCCTCGGCGTCAAGCTGGGCACGGTCCGCTCCCGGATCCACCGCGGCCGCTCGCAGCTGCGCAAGGCTCTCGCCCACCGTTCGCCGGAGGCCCGGGCCTCCGAGCGGCGTTCCTTCGTGCCTCGTGTACCCGCACTGGGGGGAGGGGGCGCGACCGCGTGAGTGGCACACGACCCAGCCCCGCCGAAAGGCGTCTGGCCGAGCAGCATCTGGGAGACCGACTCTCCGCCCTGGTGGACGGAGAGCTCGGTCATGAGTCGCGCGAGCGTGTCCTCGCCCACCTGGCCACCTGCGCCAAGTGCAAGGCGGAGGCCGATGCGCAGCGACAGCTGAAGAACGTGTTCGCGGAGGCAGCCCCGCCGCCGCCCTCCGAGAGTTTTCTGGCCCGGCTGCAGGGCCTCCCGGGGGGAGATGATCCGAACGGCGGTGGCTCGCCGTTCGGCGGGGGTGGACTCCTCGGGAGCACCCCCGGAAGACCGGGCGGCACCGGGGTCTTCGGTCTGAAGCGGGGTGAGCGCTTCGAGTTCGAGTACGTCCCCTCCTCTTCCTCGCACGCCCCGATGCTCCCGCCGTCCGCGGACCGCGGCTTCCGCATACACGACGTCAGCCGACACGAGGCCGAACGCTCGGCCTCGCGCGGGATGCGGTTCGCGTTCGTCGCCGCGGGCGCGGTGTCGCTCGCCGCGGTCGCGCTGGGCGGCGTCACGGCGGGCACGCCGGTCGACACCACGGACGCGCGCGGCGGCACGGGCGCGGGCAGCAATGTGACCCCGATGCGTACGCAGGGGACGGGCGCCGCGACGGCTCCCGAGACCCAGCGGCGCCGGGGCGGCGGCCCGCTGCTCGCGCAGGGCCGGCAGTCGCTCGGCGACGCCCCGGTGGCCCCCACCCAGGTGTCCGCACCGCTGCTGCCGGGGGTACCGAGCCCGGCCACCGCGGCGCAGACCATGCACACGCTGACCACCCCCGTGATGGCGGGCGCCGCAGTGATGTCCCCGCTGATACGTCCGCTCACCACGACCCCGCTGCTCACCCTGACCTCCTGGTCCACGGCCCCCGAGGCCTCGTCCCCCGGCCTGCCGGCCGCACCCGTCCTCGACTCGGCCTCCGCTCCCTCCTCACCCCACACCTCCCGCTGACCGGCCCCTGCGCGACGGCCCGCGAACCTGGTTGAATCCAGGGTGGACCGCGCCCACGGCAGTCAGCCGCGCGCGGAGTCGACGACTGAGGCCACCGCCGACGTGCCGTGCTGCGCCGTGGCCAGCTGTGGGGAGAGCATGAACGAGGGGAAGCCCACGAAGCCGAAGTGGTGGAACCGGCCACGCCCGCAGACCCCTGCGGCGCCCGCACCGGGGGCCGCGGAGGCGGCACCGGGTTCGACGGCGGGACGGGTGGAGGCTGCGGGCACCGGCGCCGGTTCACCGGCGTCCGTGGGCGCAGCTGCGGATTCGGCGGCGGTCGTGGACACGGCGGCAGGACCGGCGGCCGGGGGCTCGACGGCCGTCGCGGATGCGGCGGGCGGCGCTGCCGGTTCGGCGATGTCTGTGGACGCGACTTCGGATGCGCCGACGGTCGCGGCCGCGGTTGCGGGCTCGACGGTGGTGGCCGAGTCCGCGGCCGGTCTCAGTGGGGCTGCGGATGCGGCGCCGCGACCCGTGGCCGGGACTGCGCCGGTGGACGGTGGGGCGGCCCTGGCACACGGTGCCGGCGGCGACTTCGAGTTGGATCCGCCGTCCGTGGACCGCGGTGTGACAGCCGCCCCCGAGGCTGCCGTGGAGCCCGGTCGGCCGGAGGGCGGCGGCCACGACCGCGCGGCTGGGCCCGAGGGAGACTTCGAGCTCGGCCGGCCGGAAGGTTTTTCCGCTGAGGGCGCGGCTGTTGCCGGGAGCGAGGGCGCATCCACGGACGGAGGCGCTCTCCCCGACGGTGACTTCGAGCTGAGGGCTCCGCAGGACACGGCCCAGGACGGCCTCACCGTCGGCTCGCTGAGCACCCCCGGGGGACAGGACCCGGAGGAGCCGCCCACCGGGGGCGACTTCGAGCTGCGCCCGCCCGCCGGGACGGCCTCCTTCGCGGACCAGGACCCGGCTGTCTCCGCCCCGCCCGCCGCCGAGCGTCCCCGCCCGCTGCACGACCCTGATCCCTACAGCACCCCGCCCTACGGCGAGCCCGGCCCCTGGGCCCCCGCCCCGCCGGTACAGCACCCGGCGGCCAGACCCGCGCAGGGCACGGCGATACCGACGCCGCCCCACAGCGCCCCGGCCCCGATGCCGCCGTCGCCCCCCGGGACGCCGGTCACCCCCGTGGCGGCCTCCACGCCCCAGGCCGCCCCGACCCCGGTGCCGCCACCGGCCCCCGGCACACCCGTCACCGGCGTACCCACCCCTCTGGCGGCCCCCGAACCCCACGGCGCCCTCGACCCGACCCGGCCTCCTGGCACGCCGGCCCCTGCCGCCCCCGAGGCCCACAGCACTTCCGCCCCCACGCAGCCTTCCGGCACAGCGGCCCAGCTGTCGCCCCCCGCCGTGCCCGACCCTGCCGGTACGCCCGGCTCGACGCAGCCCGGCGCCGCGCTCCTCTCCACCCCCTGGCAGAACTACGACCCCTGGGCTGCCGCCCCCCTCCAGCAGACCGGGGCTGTCGTCGAGCGGCGGCGGGTGCGGAGCGGGCTGGTGGGGGGTGCCGTGGTGCTGGCGCTGGTGTCCGGTGTGGTCGGTGGGGGTATCGGGGCGTACCTCGAGCGCAACGGGGGCGTAGGAGCCGTAGAGCTGCCGCAGGCCGGGAAGGAGCCTGCCGGGCGGGCTCCGGACAGTGTGGCCGGGATCGCCGCCCGGGCCCTGCCCAGCGTGGTGACCCTGCATGTGACCGGCGCCGACGAGTCCGGCACCGGAACCGGGTTCGTGCTCGACGACCAGGGTCACATCCTCACCAACAACCACGTCGTCGAACCGGCCGCCGGGTCCACGGGCGTTACGGGCGGGATATCCGTGACCTTCAACAGCGGGGACACCGCCAAGGCCACCGTCGTGGGGCGGGACAGCGGCTACGACCTCGCCGTCGTCAAGGTCAGCAATGTGCGCGGGCTGAAGCCCCTGGCCCTCGGCAATTCCGACAATGTCCAGGTCGGCGACCCCGTCGTCGCCATCGGCGCCCCCTTCGACCTGGAGGGCACCGTCACCGCCGGCATCATCAGCGCCAAGGAACGCCCCATCACCGCCGGCGGCGACAGCTCCGACGGGAGCGACGTCTCGTACGTGGACGCGCTGCAGACCGACGCGCCGATCAACCCCGGCAACTCCGGCGGGCCCCTCCTCGACTCGAAGGCCCGTGTCATCGGCATCAACTCCGCCATCCGGTCCGCCGACAACAGCACCGACGAGAGCGGCCAGGCCGGTTCCATCGGGCTCGGCTTCGCCATCCCCGTCAACCAGGCCAAGCGGGTCGCCGAGGAACTCATCAACAGCGGCAGGGCCACCCACCCCGTCATCGGCGTCACCCTCGACATGGACTACACCGGCGACGGCGCCCGCGTCGGCACCAAGGCCTCCGGGGGCGGCCCCGCCGTCAGCAGGGGCGGCCCGGGTGACAAGGCCGGCATCAAGGCGGGAGACATCATCACCGAGGTGGACGGCGAGCGCGTGCACTCCGGCGAGGAGCTGATCGTCAAGACCCGCGCCCACCGCCCCGGCGACCGCCTGGAGCTGACCGTGCGGCGCGGCGGCGAGGAGAAGAAGATCTCGCTGGTGCTCGGTTCCGCCGACGGCGACTGATGGACACGAACCTCACAGACACGTGCCCCCGTCACCGTCCCACAGGCAAACAACCCCCAAAACCGCGCAGGAAGACGCACTCGGAAACCTCGGGACAGTACCGGTCGTACGGGATCGCCGGGTACCGTGGATCCGGCCCGGACCACGGAAGACCCGCACAGACCACCGAGGGCCGAGGACCGAGGACATCGCAAGGAGCTTCAGGTGTTCAATGACATAGGACCGCTCGAGCTGGTGACGCTCGTTGTCCTTGCTGTGCTCGTCTTCGGTCCGGACAAGCTCCCGAAGTTCATCCAGGACGTCACACGGACGATCCGCAAGATCCGTGAGTTCTCGGAGAGCGCGAAGCAGGACATCCGCAGTGAACTGGGCCCGGAGTTCAAGGACTTCGAGTTCGAGGACCTGAACCCCAAGACGTTCGTCCGCAAGCACCTGGACAACGACGAACTGGGGCTCAAGGAGATCCGCAACGGCTTCGACCTGAAGAAGGAGATGGCCGAGGTCACGGACGCCGTCCACAGCACCGAAGCGCCGTCCTCCCCTTCCTCCTCGACCTCCGGTTCCACCGGCGGCCGTGTCGACATGACGAAGAAGCCCGAGGAAGACGACCGCCCGCCCTTCGACGCGGACGCCACCTGAGAACTCAGGCCTCTGGGCCGTACGCCCCGGCTGATCCCCTGCGCTCTACCCGCGCCCTACGTGACGCGTTTCATAGTCCACGGCGCCCCCGCACGGCCTGAACCCGCCCTCGGCGCGCCCCACGCGCCGGGCGGTTTCCGTGCTGTCCTGAGCGGGGTGGCTATGCTGCCGAGTTGTTGTGCGGACCGTACTTCGAGGAGTAACGCCGCCCGAAGGGGGGCGGGCCGCTCCGGTCCGACGAGAACGAGGAGGCGTCCGGGCACATGGAGACGACGAGTCAGGCAGTCGCGCAGGCGCCGGCCGCGGAGGGCCAGGAACACCTGTCCTCCGCCCGGCGCACGGTCGACGGCTACCTGCTGGCGCCCTTCCCGTGGTACGGCCTCGACGAGGCCTTCACGGGTCCGCGCTGGCTGATGCAGGTCGGGATGGCGGCCGACGACGCGGTCGAGCACGGTTCGATCGGGCACGGCGAAGAGCCCTCCGTGAAGAACGAGTACGCGGTCGGGACGGCCGGAGAGCCCAAGGAGAAGTTCGCGGTCGTGGTGACGGTCGCGGCCAACCCCGTGCGGCGCAGCGCGGACGGCACGGGGCTCCTGGAGGCCACCTCGGTGTCCTCGGCGGCCTGGCTCGCGGGTGTGGGGCTGCTGTCCTTCACCTGGCCGGGCCAGATGGACCACTCCCTGCGGGACGACTGGCTGGAGCAGCAGACCGAGACGGCCTGGGCCCTCGCGGACGACCTGGCCGGTCCGGACTGGTCGACGCTGTCGCTGCCGGTGGACGGCGTCCCCACGCCGTTCCACTACCGCGAGTCCGAGTTCGGCTGGGTCCTCGCGGGTTCCACGCAGCAAGGGGTGCACGTGGGGGCGTACGGGAGAGGCCGGTGAGCCATTCGGTGAGCAGGGTGGCGGCGTCCATGGGTTCATGATGCCGGGAATCCACGAACGATCAAGTCACAAAACTTCGGAGCTACC
>NZ_JBSFHW010000100.1:0-10344 GCF_053597275.1 Streptomyces sp. NPDC001492
GCCCCCTGGACCCCCATCGGCCTGAACGGCCTCGTCCTCAAACGCCGGACGGGCTGAAAGACTCAGGCGCCGGACGGGCTGAAAGCCTGGGAAGGCTACTGCTGCGGGTGGTGGGGCGGGATCGGGGGCAGGTCGCCCGTCGTCTCGTAGTCCGCGAGCATGTCGATGCGGCGGATGTGGCGGTCGTCCTCGGAGAACGGGGTGCCCAGGAAGGTCTCGACGAACTTTGTCGCCTCCTCCTGGGTGTGCATGCGCGCGCCCACCGCCACGACGTTGGCGTTGTTGTGCTGGCGGCCGAGGGAGGCCGTCTCCTCGCTCCAGGCGAGGGCCGCGCGGACGCCCTTGACCTTGTTCGCGGCGATCTGCTCGCCGTTGCCGGAGCCGCCGATCACGATGCCGAGGGAGTCGGGGTCCGCGGCCGTCCGCTCCGCGGCGCGGAGGCAGAAGGGCGGGTAGTCGTCCTGGGCGTCGTAGATGTGGGGGCCGCAGTCGACGGGGTCGTGGCCTGCCGCCTTGAGCCACTCGACGAGGTGGTTCTTGAGTTCGAAGCCGGCATGGTCGGAGCCGAGATACACGCGCATGGTTCCGAGTGTGACATGGCTGTTTCCGGGCGGCAGCCTCGGGTGCCGCACCGGTCACAGCACCGTGAAGCTGTCCTTGACCCTGTCGTAGGTCCTGAGGGCCCGGGTCTCGGTCTGCGGCTGGTACCAGGTGCTGATCTGGTACGACTTCCCGTCCTGGTCGAAGCCCAGCAGCCGGGCGTGCCAGGGGGTGCCCTTCAGGGTGAAGGTGTACTCCCAGACCACGGCCGGGTTGCCGCGGAACGTCGTCCTCTCCAGACGGAGCTTCCGGTAGTCCTGGCCCTGCCGGGCGCCCTGCTCCGACTTCTGCCAGGTCTCCATCAGGTCGCCGCGGGCGAGGGACGACTTGGCCACCAGTTCCTGTGCGCCGTCGGGGGACGTGTAGTGCACCTCCGCCCCTGTTTTCAGGTCCCGCCGCCAGCCCTGCGGCGGCGCCCAGGCGAACCCGCCGGCCTCCCGGTGGGCGCCCGGGGGCAGGCTCTGCGGCCTGGACGTGCCCTCCACTGTGGGCGACGGGCTGCCGGGGGGTGTCGTGGCGGAGGTCGTGGGTGCGGTCGAGGAGCCCGCGTGGTCGCCGCCGGGTTTTCCGGAGTTCGTCAGAAGGAGTACGGCGACGAGGGCACCGGCCGCCACCAGACCGACGGCGGCCACGAGTACGGCACGGTGGCCGCCGGGCCGGTGGGGTGCGGGGGGCGCGGAGTGGGCGGACGAGGTCTCGGAGCGGGCCCCCGAGCGCAGTTCGGAGCGGACTTCGGTGGAGGCGTTGGGGAACTGCACGGGTACTGAGGGTGCCGAAGGTGCGGGGGACGCTTCCGGAGACCGGGGTGGCGTTGCCTCGGGGATGGGGGTCGGCGCCGGAGACCGGGGTGGCGTTGCCTCGGGGATGGGGGTCGGCGCCGGAGACCGAGGTGGCGTTGCCTCGGGGATGGGGGTCGGCGCCGGAGACCGGGGTGGCGTTGCCTCGGGGACGGGGGTCGGCGCCGGAAAGCGGGGTGGCGTTGCCTCGGGGATGGGGGTCGGCGCCGGAAAGCGGGGTGGCGTTGCCTCGGGGATGGGGGTCGGCGCCGGAAAGCGGTGTCGGCGCAGGTCGTGGGTGTCCGGCAGTTCTCGGGGCACCGCGTCCTCGATGGGGGCGGGTGCGGGTTGCCTGGGGTCGCGTGCCGCGCGTACCAGACGGGTGTCCAGGTAGACCGGGGTGGGCCTCTCGGCTCCGCCGGGCTGCTCGGGCTCCCGCTCGGCTTCGGCACTCGCCGTCCCTTCGGCCGCGGGAGCAGCCGCCGGGCCCGGATCCGTGCCCTCGAACGGTTCGGTCCCGGGCGGCTCCTCGGAGTGGGAGGGCTGTTCCGTGTTCGTCGGCCGGCCGGACTCGGGCCCCGCCCCCTGCCCCACCTCCTCCTCCGCCGCCGCACCGTCGTCCTCTCCCCCGCCCACGGGAAGCGTCGGCGTGGGCGCCGGGTATGCGATCGGGTGCAGGGCCTCCTCAAGGTCCTGGAGGGCCGGGCGGACCGAGGGGTCCTTTTCGAGCAGGGCCGCCAGGATGTCGCTCAGGGGGCCCGCCGCGGCGGGGAGTTCGGGCTCCTCGTAGAGGACCGCGTGCAGTGTGGCCAGGGTCGTGTCGCGGGAGAAGGGGGAACGGCCGCCCAGGGCCGCGCAGAGGGTCGCGCCCAGCGACCACACGTCCGACGGCGGCCCCTGGGGGCGGCCCGAGATGCGTTCGGGAGCCATGTAGTCGGGGGAGCCGACGAGCATGCCGACCATGGTGAGCGCCTTGGCGTCCTGGATCGCGGCGATGCCGAAGTCGGTGAGGACGATGCGCCGGCCACCGTCCTCCACCAGGACGTTCCCCGGTTTGATGTCCCGGTGCAGGACACCGCGTGCGTGTACCTGGCGCAGCGCCGCCACCAGACCGAGCCCGATCCGGGCCGTCTCGCCCGGCCCCAGCGGCCCCTCCTCCACCATGATCCGTTCGAGGGAGCGGCCGAAGACCAACTCCATGACGATCCACAGGCGTTCGCCCTCGTCCACGACGTCGTAGACCCGCACCACATTGGGATGGTCGATCCGGGCGGTGGCCCTGGCCTCGCGCAGTGTGCGTTCGCGGCGGGTGCGGGTGTCCTCCGCGTCCAGGCCGTCGATGCGCATCTCCTTGACGGCGACCTGGCGGTCGAGCATCTCGTCGGCGGCCCGCCACACCCGCCCCATTCCTCCCTGACCGATGCTTTCGACCAACCGGTAGCGCCCCGTCACCAACAGCCCCGGAACTCCGCCGCTTCTCTCATTCCCCGGCAATCCGCTGCACCCCCTCAGCCACCGAAATTCTCTCGGCTACCTCAATTACCTCGAACGCGCCCCGACTGAAACACAATGGTCACACTTCATGACGTACCAGCATAGTGCGGAGAAATCTTGTGGTAGCTCTTCAAGTACTGCGAATTCAGGCGCAGCCAAGGGGGATGTGAACATGAGTTCTCGTCGCACGACGACCATCGCGGGATCGCTGGTCGCGGCATCTTTCTCGGCGGTGATGATCCTTTCCTTCACCGCCAGCGCGGACGACCAGGGGCCCGGCAGCAGCAAGGGGGGAAAGGCCGTCGACGAGGCACCGGCAGGCGTGAAGCTGACCACGCTCCTGCCCTCCAGGATCTCGGTCGACAATGGCTCGCAAAAGACGGCTCTCACCGCCACGGTGAAGAACGGGGGGACCAAGGACAGCGGAAAGATCCAGCTTCTGGTCGTCGGTTTCGACGGCCTCACGGTCAAGAGCGTTCAAGGCTGCTCCCAGATTGACGGAAAGAACCTCCCGGCCGGTTCAAACAGCGGTTTCTCCTGCCCGATCGACAATCTCGCTGCCGGGAAGTCGAAGTCGTTTGCCGTCGACGCCACTTACGACCTGCACAAGACCGGCAAGATCTGCCTGCCGGTGCAGTCCGGTGACGGGAAGAAGACGTACTGGCAGCAGGGACCGGTTCCGTTCGGTACGACCAATCCGTCGCCGAACGCCCCGGCCACCCCGCTGCTCCTCGGCACCGACAACAAGCCGGTGGCCCCGAGCGGCGGAAAGGAGTTGCCCAAGACCGGTGTCGGACGCGATGTCCTGCCGCTGGGCGCGGCCGGTGCCTCGCTGATCGCGGCCGGTGCGGCGGGCCTGTGGTGGTCCTCCCGGCGGCCCACCCGGCAGCGGCTGGGCGGCTGAGCACCCTCGGGCAGCCGGTCGCGGACTCGCCCGCATAACCTGACGGCACTTGTCAGGTTATGCGGGCACGATCCGTTTCATGAACTCCGCCGACCACACCACCGACCTGCTCGCCCTCCGCCCCGGCGAGCCCGGCTACGAGGACGAACTCGCCGGTTTCCAGACCGGTTTCGCCCAGCGGCCCGCCGTCGTCTTCGCCGCCGCCTCGGCCGACGACGTGATCGCCGCCGTGAAATACGCGGCCGAACACGACCTGCCGGTCGGCGTCCAGGCCACCGGGCACGGGCTGCCCGGCGCCTCGGAGGGCGGGGTGCTGGTGACGACGAAGCGGATGGACCGGGTGACCGTCGACCCCGAGGCGCGCACCGCCCGCGTCCAGGCCGGCGTCCGCTGGGGGCAGGTCGTGGCGGCCGCCGAGCCGTACGGCCTGGCCCCGCGAATGGGGGCACCTCCCACGCTTTAGGCAGTGGGGGAGGCTCAGCGCCGAGCGTCGGCGCCGTCTCCTACACACTGGGCGGCGGACTGGGCATCCTGGCAAGGGAGTTCGGATACGCGGCCGACCACGTGCGCTCCCTGGACCTCGTCACTGCGGACGCCCGGCTCCGCCATGTGACCCGGGAGTCCGACCCCGACCTGTACTGGGCGCTGCTCGGCGGCGGCCACCACTTCGGCGTCGTCACCGAGCTGGAGATCGGCCTCGTACCGGTGCGGACGCTCTACGGCGGCTCGCTCGCGTTCGACGGCCGCCAGGTCGACCCGGCGGCCCTGCTGCGGGCGTACGAGGAGTGGACGCGGACCGTACCCGAGGGGCTGACCTCGTCCTTCGCGGCCGTACCGTATCCGGACGTCCCGGCGCTTCCGCCGCATCTGCGCGGCCGGTACGTCGTCTCCGTGCGCGTCGCGTACACCGGGGCCGACGGTGATCGACTCGTCGCCCCACTGCGGGAGTTGGCACCCGTGCTCGCCGACTCCCTGCGCGAGATGCCGTACGCCGAGAGCCACACCATCCACAGCGACCCGGACTTCCCGCACGCGTACTACGGGGACAGCGCGGTGCTGAGCGAGCTGGACGTGGAGCGGGCCGATGAGGTGCTCGCCGCCGCCGGGCCGGACGCGGGCGGTCCGATGTGCGTCCTGCAGATCAACCACCTGGGCGGCGCGCTCGCCCGGCCCGCACCGAACTCGGTGCCGTACCGCGAAGGGCGGTTCCTGCTGAGGCTGTTGACGGTCGGCGACCGGGACGCGGCACGCGCGGTGCTGGATCCGGCGTTCGCGCCGCTCGCTCCGGTCACGATGGGGCGTGCGCTCAACTTCGCCTTCGGCGCCGGGGACCGCACGGACGGGCTGTACGACGCCGCGACGCGGAAGAGGCTCGCCGAGCTGAAGTCGTCGTACGACCCGGCGAACCTCTTCCGCGGGAACTACAGGCTCAGCCCTTGTCGACCAGCTTCCAGGCGGCGGGCATGACGCCCATCGCCAGGGCGGCCTTGAGGGCGTCGCCGATCAGGAACGGGGTGAGACCGGCCGCGATCGCCGCGGACGCGGACATGTCGGCGGCGTAGGCCAGGTACGGGACGCCCACGGCGTAGATGATCGCCTCGCCGAGCAGCATGGCGCCCGCCATGCGCGGCACGGAGCGGTCGGCACCGCGGCGGGCCAGGGCGCCCACGACGGTGGAGGCGAGGAGCATGCCGAGGATGTAGCCGAAGGAGACGGAGACACCGGAGCTGCCGCCCGCGAACCACGGCACACCGGCGAGACCGGCCAGCGCGTACAGCACGAGCGAGGCGAGGCCCCGGCTCGCGCCGAGCACCGTACCGACCAGCAGCGCGGCGAAGGTCTGGCCGGTCACCGGCACCGGGGAGCCCGGGACGGGCACGGAGATCTGGGCCGCGAGACCGGTGAGCGCGGCGCCGCCGAGCACGAGTGCCACGTCCCGGACGCGGGACGCGGGCAGGAGGTCGGCGAGGACCTCGCGGGGGCGGGCGGTGGCGGCAGCGGTGCTCATGGGGACTCCGCGGGTGACGGGGACATGCAGGGACACGGTGACGCTATCCCAGCGAACTCGAGCCGATCACCGTCAGCGGTCGACAAAGGCGGGAACGCGGGCTTGGTGGGCTCCGGACAAACGATGCTGGTGACACGGGGTTTCGCGTGACACCGGTCACTGAGGCAGGGAGGCCGTGCTCACCTCGCAGCAGACAGGCAGGTCTGTAGGGTCTCCCCAAATGAATCCTAGTGGTCTGGCCGGATTCACCTTTTCTGGCCTACCCTTCGAGCCATGGTTGCCCAGGCCCGGAACTTCACGTCGCGTCGCTATGTCGACCTGCGACGCCAGGGCGCTGCCACCTGTCGCCGTCCGGTGTGAGGCGGGCCGCGGCGCGCCTCGACCTCCGAGACGTGTCGGCCCCGTTCCCGAGGACGGTCTCCCATGCCCTCTGCCATGGCATCTCCCCCTGCGTCCCCCTCCACTTCCACCCGCCGCCGTACCAGCGCGAGCGTCGTGCTGCGGTCCGTGCTGGAGCACGGTCCGGTGGCCCGCAGCACCATCGCCCGGCTGACCGGGCTTTCACCGGCGTCGGTGACGGACTACTGCGCCCGGTTCACCGAACTGGGCCTGATCCGCGAGTCGGCCGCGCCCCGGCGGTCGAACGGGGTGGGCCGCCCGCATGTCCCCGTCGACCTGGACGACTCCCGGTTCGTGGTCGGCGGGGTGCATGTCGCGGTGCGCCACACCACGGTCGCGCTGCTCGATCTGCGCGGCCGGGTGGTGGCGCGGCACGAGCTGAAGCACGAACGCACCGATCCCGGGTGGGTGCTGGCCCGGGCCGCCGAGGGGCTCGGGGCGCTGCTGGCCGGCAACCCCCGCTGCCGAGCTCTCGGTGTCGGCGTGGCCGTCGGCGGCTGGGTGGACCGGGGGTCCGGGACCGTCGTGGAACACGCGCTGCTCGGCTGGCGGGAGGTGGCGGTGCGCGAGGTGCTCGGCGAGCGCACCGGGCTGCCGGTCCATGTGGACGGCCACGCGCGGGCGCTGGTCAACGCGGAGCGGCTGTTCGGGCGGGCGCGGGGCAGCGGGAGCATGCTGCACCTGTTCGTCGGCAATGTCGTCGACGCGGCGTTCGCCACCCATGACGAGGTGCACCACGGGCCCCGCTCCCAGGCGGGCGTCATCGCGCATCTGCCGGTGCCGGGCGGCACGGAGCCCTGCGCCTGCGGGCGGACCGGCTGCCTGCAGGCCGAGTTGAGCGAGCGGACGCTGTGCCGACGGGCGCGCGAGGCGGGCGTGACGGACGGGGTGAATCCCATGCATGTGGTCGCGGCGGCCGCCGCGGACGATCCCGAGGCCGTACGGCTGCTGGTGCAGCGGGCGGGTGCGATCGGGCGGGCGGCGCGGCTGCTCCTCGATGTGCTCAATCCGGAGACGGTGGTCGTGACGGAGGTCGGGATCATCCACCGGGAGGACTGCCTGAACGCGTTGCGCGAAGGGGTCGGCGACGAGCGCGCGGCTGCCGTCATGCCGACGAGTTTCCCGGATTCGGTGCTCGCGGTGGCGGGCGGTTCGGTGGCCCTCGACGTGCTCTACCGGGATCCGCTGGCCGCTCGACCTGAGGCTATTTAATTCAGAATCGCCGAATGTTGACAGGGCTCACCGCCGGCCAGGAAAATCGTACTCATGAGCCCGATCGTGAGCTGTCGCACCCTTTGTTGCTGACACGTTGCCGCGTGTGAAGCGCTCATTTCTCCCTGCGTAAATAGCGCGGATTTCCCTCCCCCTGGCATTCTCCTGCCGGAATTCCGCCTGCGCTCCTCCCCTGTGCGCTCCTGGCTTTTCTGCGCTCCTTCCCTCTGAACCTCACGGAGTCCTGCCATGCCTTCCTCCGCCGTGCCCGGTGTCGACCGACGGCTCTTTCTCACTTCAGTGCTCGGTGCCGCAGCCGGTGTCGCCGGTCTGACCGGCTGCGCGGGCGGCAGCGCATCCGCCGACAGCAAAGGCGTCTCGACCGCGCCGCTCGCCGACAAGGTTCCGGCCGGTACGAGCCTGAAGATCGCCTCGTATCAGAACACCGAGCAACTCCAGTTCAAGCTGGCCAAGCTGGGCGACCTGCCGTTCAAGGTGTCGAACTGGCTGAACATCGGCGCGGGGCCGGATGTGATCAACGCTTTCCGCGCCAAATCCCTGGACGTCGCCAACAATGCGGGAATCCCGCCGATCCAGGCGCACTACCAGGGCTTCGACGCGAAGATCGTCGCCATCAACATCACCCGCAAGCCGAATTACCTCTTCGCCACCAAGCCCGGCAGCGACATCCGGTCGGTCGCCGACTTCAAAGGCAAGAAGCTCGCCTTCTCTCAGGGCCAGGCCCAAGGTGTCGTACTCCTGCGGGCGTTGAAGAAGGCGGGACTCAAGTACGACGAGGTCGACCTCGTCCCGCTGACCAGCAACCAGTTCCTGACCGCCCTGCAGTCCGGCCAGGTGGACATCGCGCCGCTCGCCAACCAGCAGGCGCCCGCCTATCTCGGGCAGTACAAGGCCAAGGGAGCCCACACCATCACCACGGACGTCGTCGACCTCCTCAACCTGCTGTGGGCGCCGACCTCCGTGCTCAACGACTCCGCGAAGGCCGCCGCGGTCGCCGCGTACATCCCGTACTGGGCCAAGGGCCAGGTCTGGACGTACGAGAACCCCGACGCCTGGAACGAGGAGTTCTACGTCAAGACGCAGAACCTGACCCTCGCGCAGGCCCGGGGCATCAGCCGGCTCGCCAACAAGCCGCTGTTCCCGCCGAGTTGGTCCGAGGCGATCAAGTGGGAGCAGGAGACCGCCGATCTGCTGGCGGAGGGCGGCTTCGTGAAGAAGTTCGACGTCTCCTCGCTCTTCGACCACCGCTTCGAGTCCATCGCCGCCAAGGCCGTACCGGCGGAGTACCGGAGGTGACCGCCATGACCACCACCACGCCCACCGCACTCCCGGCGCGGGTTCAGGAGCAGAGCCCTCTCGTACGGCGTCGCCGCCGCGGCCTGTCCCCCGGCAGGCGGCTGCCCGCCTCCCGGCTGATCGGCCCCGCCCTCTTCCTCGCCGTGTGGGCCGCCGCCTCGGCCGCCGGACGGCTCGATCCGGCCGCGATCCCCGCGCCCTGGACGGTGCTGCGGACCGCCGGCCGGCTGTGGAGCGCCGGGACGCTGCCGACGGACATCCTGACCTCCCTCGAACGGGCCGCGTACGGCTTCACGATCGGTCTCGCGGCCGGGGTCGTGCTGGCGCTGGCCGCCGGGCTCAGCCGGGTCGGCGAGGCGCTGATCGACGGGACGGTGAACCTCAACCGGGCGATCCCGACCCTCGGCCTGATCCCGCTGTTCATCCTCTGGCTGGGCATCGGCGAAACGTTCAAGATCGCGATCATCGCGATCGTCGTCTACGTCCCGATCTATCTGAACACGCACTCCGCGCTGTCCGGCATCGACAGCCGCTTCGTCGAACTCGCCGAGGTGCAGGGGCTGTCCCGCTTCCGGTTCATCCGCCAGATCGTCGTGCCCGGCGCCCTGCCCGGATTCTTCGTGGGACTCCGGCTCGGGGTGACCGGCTCCTGGCTGGGGCTGGTGGTCCTGGAGCAGATCAACGCCACCAGCGGACTCGGCTACATGATGTTCCAGGCCCAGAACTACGGCCAGTCCGACGTCATCCTCGTGGGCCTGCTCGTCTACGGGATCTTCGGCCTGGTCTCCGACAGCGCTGTCCGTCTCATCGAACGGAGGGTGCTGTCATGGCGCCGCACACTGAGCAACTGACCCGGCCCGCCGTCCAGCTCAGGGGCCTGACCAGGTCGTTCGAGGGGCGGACCGTTCTCGACGGCATCGACCTCGACCTCCCGGCGGGACAGTTCACGGCCCTGCTCGGGCACAGCGGCTCCGGCAAGAGCACGCTGCTGCGGGCGATCGCGGGCCTGGACCACGAGGTCGCCGGCAGTGGCCGGCTCACGGCCCCCGAGAAGGTGTCCGTGGTCTTCCAGGACTCCCGGCTGCTGCCCTGGCGGCGGGTCCTGGACAACGTACTCCTCGGGCTGGACGGCAAGGACGCCCAGCAGAAGGGCCGCGAGGCCCTCGCCGAAGTGGGCCTGAAGGGCCGCGAGCGGGCCTGGCCGAGCGAGCTGTCCGGCGGCGAGGCGCAGCGGGCCGCGCTCGCGCGGTCGCTGGTCCGCGAGCCCGAACTGCTGCTGGCCGACGAGCCGTTCGGGGCGCTGGACGCGCTGACGCGCATCAAGATGCACGCGTTGCTGCGGGAGCTGTGGAAGCGGCATCAGCCGTCCGTGCTGCTGGTCACCCATGACGTGGACGAGGCGATCGTGCTCGCCGATCGGGTGCTTGTGCTGGACTCCGGGCGGATCTCGGTCGATCTGGCCGTCGAGCGGGACGCGGCCGCGCGCGGCGAGTACCGGGAGCGGTTGCTCGCGGCGCTGGGTGTCACCGAGGGGGTGGGGTGACCCGTCTGGGGGCTGCCGCCCCCAGGCCCCCGCTTTCGGCCTGAACGGCCTCGTCCTCAAACGCCGGACGGGCTCAAAGATCAAGCCCCGC
>NZ_JBSFHW010000101.1:0-10088 GCF_053597275.1 Streptomyces sp. NPDC001492
TTCCGATCTGCCGCCCCCAGACCCCCGCTTTCGGCCTGAACGGCCTCGTCCTCAAACGCCGGACAGGCTGAAACCCAGCCTCTCCGGCGCTTGAGGAGCGGGGGTCCCGGGGGCCGGCCCCCGGGTCGGGACGGGAAGGGGCGGCGGGGGCGACAACCCTGGGCGCGGTCACCGGGCCGGAGTGTCGGCGATATGTAGGCGCCGGCACAGCCGTGTCGGTGACCTGTCGGTCGTTTGTCGGTCGGCCCTGGCACCGTCATCGGCATGACGCGAATCGACAAGAACCCCAGCGACGGCGGTAGCGCCGTCACCGTGCGGGGGCTGGTCAAGCACTACGGCGAGACCAAGGCGCTGGACGGCGTGGACCTGGATGTGCGCGAGGGCACCGTGATGGGTGTGCTCGGGCCGAACGGCGCCGGCAAGACCACCCTGGTACGGATCCTGTCCACCCTGCTCGCCCCCACCTCGGGCCAGGCGACCGTCGCCGGATACGACGTGCTGCGCCAGCCCCGGCAGCTGCGCCGGGTGATAGGCCTCACCGGGCAGTACGCCTCCGTCGACGAGAAGCTGCCCGGCTGGGAGAACCTCTACATGATCGGGCGACTGCTCGACCTGCCCCGCAAGGAGGCACGCGCGCGTGCCGACGAGCTGCTGGAGCGGTTCTCGCTCACCGAGGCCGCCAAGCGGCCCGCGAGCACCTACTCCGGCGGTATGCGGCGGCGACTGGACCTCGCGGCCTCGATGATCGGGCGGCCCGAGGTGCTGTTCCTCGACGAGCCGACCACCGGACTCGACCCGCGCACCCGCAACGAGGTGTGGGACGAGGTCAAGCGGATGGTCGACGAGGGGGTCACCGTGCTGCTCACCACCCAGTACATGGAGGAGGCCGAGCAGCTCGCCGACGAACTGACCGTCGTGGACCGCGGCAAGGTCATCGCGGGCGGTGCGATCGACGAGCTGAAGGCCAAGGTGGGCGGACGGACCCTGCGGGTGCGGCCCGCGGACCCGCAGCAGCTGCGGCCGCTCGCCGCCACCCTCGACGGCCTCGGCATCACCGGCCTCGCCACCACGACCGTCGACACCGAGAGCGGTTCGGTGATCGTCCCCATCCTCAGCGACGAACAGCTGACCGCGGTGGCCGGCGTGGTCCTCGCGGAGGGCATCACGATCAACTCCATCATCACCGAACTGCCCAGCCTGGACGAGGTGTTCCTGTCCCTCACCGGCCACCGCGCCAGTGCCCCGCAGGACGCCGTACCCACCGACACCCTTGAGGAGGTCGCCGTATGAGCGCGGCAACCGCCACCGCTCCGGCCGCCGACGCGCGCATCCCGCTGCGCGGCCATCTGCGCCACACCGGCGCGCTGATCCGCCGGAACCTGCTCTGGATCCGGCAGGACCCGGAGTCGATGTTCGACGCCGTGCTGTTCCCGGTGATCTTCACACTGCTGTTCGTGTACGTCTTCGGCGGCTCCATCGGGCAGTCGCTCGGCGGCGGACAGGAGAGATACGTGCAGTACGTCATCCCCGGGCTGCTGGCCATGATGGGGATGAACATGGCCCAGGGCGTGGGCACCGGATTCAACACGGACTTCAACTCCGGGGTCATGGACCGCTTCCGGTCCCTGCCGATCGGCCGCGGCTCGGTGCTGGTCGCCAAGATCATGGTGGAGCTGATGCGCATGCTCGTCGCGTGCGTGATCCTCATGGTGGTGGCCGTGCTGGTGGGCTTCCACATCACCCACTGGCCGGGGCTCTTCGCGGCCGTGGGCCTGGCCACCCTGTTCGGCTCGGCGCTGATGTGGGTGTTCCTCACCCTCGGCGTGACGATGAAGAGCGCACAGTCGGTGCAGGCCATGGGCTTCCTGGTACTGATGCCGCTTCAGTTCGGTTCGTCGATCTTCGCCCCGCCGACGACGATGCCGGGCTGGCTGAAGAACTTCACCGAGTACAACCCGCTGTCCACGCTCGCCGACGCGGCACGCGGACTGATGGTGGGCGGCCCGGTCGCGCACGGACTGTGGATGACACTGGCCTGGTCCGTAGGGATCACCGCCGTGATGGCGCCGGTCGCGATCCACAAGTTCCGCACGAACAGCTGAAGTTCACGGTCGGTTCCGCGTCAGACCAGGGCGGCGGCCTCCTCCGCGGAGAGGCCGCCGCCCTCCGCGTGGGCGGTCTCGTAGGCCTCGTCGCCGAGGGCCGCGCGTGCGAGCCGTTCGGCCCGGGCGTACACGTCGCGCTCCATGGACGTCGCGGCATGGCCGGCCGGCAGCAGGGTCCGCGCGGCCCCGATGCAGCGGGCGGCGTCCCGGGCCCGGCGGCCGCCGTCGGCACCGGCGAGACCGATCGCGGCGAGGGTCAGGTACAGGGGGCGCATGTGCGGGGCGATGGCCTCGGACAGCGGGTCGCCGGCCCGTCGCAGCGCCTGCCGGGCCTTGTCCAGGGACTGCTCGTATTGGCCGTCGGCCGCCTCCACGAAGGCCTCCGAGCCGAGGATGAACGCGTCGAAGACGACGAAGTGGGCGATCGTGAACTCCTCGCGCAGCAACCGCAGTTGCTCGCGCGCCTCCGGTATCCGGCCGGCCATGGCGAGTCGGCTCGCGAGGAACATCCGGGCGGCGGGCATGGCCTCGTTGCCCGAGCCGTCCCTGCGCTCGATCACCTCGCGCAGCAGCTGCTCCCCACGCTCCGTCTCGCCCACCTCCAGGAGCGCGCTGCCGAGCCGGGCGCCCAGCACGGCCAACTGGGCGCGGGCGCCCAGGCGTTCGGCGCGTTCCATCGCCGCCTCGTAGTCGGCGGCGGCCGCCGCGTACTCGCCGATGCGTTCATGGGCCTCACCGCGGGCGGACAGCGCCTCGGCGGTGCCCCACAGATCGCCGATCCGCCGGTAGATCTCCAGCGACTCGTCGGCGTCGCGCCGCGCGTCGCCCGCCCAGTCGCTGCGGTTGGCGAGGAGGTTGGCGCGCATCTGCAGGGTGGCGGCGAGTTCCCACTCCATGCCGGGGGTGGCACGGCAGGTGTCGACGCTCGCGTCGAGGATGCCCGGCAGCTGCCCCACGCCGCCGGTCAGCATCACGGCGTAGAACCAGAGGATGCCGGGGGTGCGGCAGTTCTGCGGGAGGCCGGGCCGGTAGACCTCGGTTATGGTGCGCAGCTTCTCCTTCGCCCGCGGGGACTCCCAGGCGTCCAACTCGGTGTCCATGCAGGCGAGATGGGCAAGGTGGACGCCGCGCCTGGCCTCGGCGAGGAGTTCGCCGGACAGTGGGGGCGGGACGTCGGTGCAGCGCTGCCAGAGCGGTTCGGCGCGCCGGACGGGGGCGGTGAAGGGGTCGGGGCCGAGGGCCATGACCTCGACGCACCAGTTGCGGGCCTCGATGCGCGCGTCCCGCATCTGCCAGTACCAGCACAGCGACAGGACGAGGCAGACGGCCTCCTGTTCGTCGCGCTCGGCGACGGCGTGGCGCAGGGCGGTGCGCAGGTTCTCGTACTCGCGCTCCAGCAGCTCGATCGCGGCGAGCTGGCCGGGGCCGCGCAGCAACGGGTCGGTGGTGCGGGCGAGTTCGCGGTAGTACGTCAGATGCGCGCGCTCGGTCTCCGGGCGCCGCCCGGCCTCGTCCAGACGCTCGCCGGCGTACTCGGCGACGGTCTCGAGGAGCCGGTAGCGCATGCCTCCGTCGCCCGCGGGGGCGGCCACCACAAGGGACTTGTCGACGAGCGAACCGAGGGCCTCCAGCGCCGCGGGCCCGCAGACGGCCTCGGCGGCGGCGAGGTCACAGCCGCCCGCGAAGACGGAGAGCCGCCGCAGGACCTCCCTCTCCTCCTCGTCGAGCAGCTCCCAGGACCAGTCGACGACCGCGCGCAGGGTCTGCTGGCGGGGCAGCACGGTCCTGCTGCCGGAGGTCAGCAGCCGGAAGCGGTCGTCGAGCCGGTCGGCGATCTGGCGGGGCGTCAGCATGCGGAGCCGGGCGGCGGCCAGCTCGATGGCCAGGGGCAGCCCGTCGAGCCGCCGGCAGATCTCGGCACACGCCTCGGGATCTTCGTCCGTCCGGAACCCGGGCCTGGCGGCCGCGCCCCGGTCGGCGAGCAGCCGCAGCGCGACCGGCTCGGGCAGCGGCTCCACGGGCCGCAGCAACTCCCCCGGTACGCCGAGGGGTTCACGGCTGGTGGCGAGCACCGTCAGCTCCGGGCAGCGTTCGAGCAGCTCCTCCACCAGCCGGGCGGCGGCCTCGACGACATGCTCGCAGTTGTCGAGGACGATCAGCATGCGCCGCCGTCCGCAGTGCTCGGCGAGCCGCTCGACGGGGTCGTCGTGCCGTTCGGCCCCCGCCGCCCGCATCGCCTCGGCCCCGGCGCCGTACAGCACGGTCTCCCTGGCCCCGACGGCCGTCAGCACGGCCTCCGGTACGGCGTCCGGGTCGTCGACGGGCGCCAGCTCGGCCAGCCACACCCCGTCCCGCGCCGCGTACCGCACGGCCTCGGCAGCCTCCTGCGACAGCCGCGTCTTGCCCGCCCCGCCCGGCCCGAGCAACGTGACGAGCCGCGCCGCGGCGAGATCGCCCCGGATGGCCTCGATGTCGCCCTCCCGCCCGACGAAGGAGGTGAGGCGGGCGCGGAGGTTGCCGGGAGGCTGGGGGGCATTGGCTGCGGGGGCGCCGGCCCCCTGGCCCGACAGGCCGTCTGCCGAGGCCCCGGGCCTCGCACCGTCCGGACCTCCGCCGACGGCACCGGGCCTACCGGCCGCCGGTCCACCGCTGTTCCGCCCGCGGCCGTCCGACGGGGCGCCTGGGCCACTCCCCCGTACCCACTCGTCCCGCTCTCCCGACCGGTCACCGCCGTCCCGCCCGGAACCACCCGCCGGAACGCCGGGCACACGGCCACGCGCCCAAGAATCCTCATCCTCCGGCCGCTCACCGACACCGGCACCCCGGCCACGCAGGCGCGCCTCCCCCTCCTCCGGCCGCGACCACTCCCCCGACCCTTCACCGGCATACCGCCCAGGACCACCCGCAGGAACGCCGGTCGCACCGCCACGAGCCCCCGAATCCACGTCCTCCGGCCGCTCACCGACACCGGCACCCCGGCCACGCAGGCGCGCCTCCCCCTCCTCCGGCCGCGACCACTCCCCCGACCCTTCACCGGCATACCGCCCAGGACCACCCGCAGGAACACCGGTCGCACCGCCACGCGCCCCCGAATCCACGTCCTCCGGCCCCAGCGACCCCCGCGCCCCCTCACCGACACCCCGCCCGCGACCACCCGACGAGGCACCGGCACCAAACCCCGGCGCCCGGGAATCCCCCTCCTCCGACCGCTCACCGACACCCCACCCCGGCCCACCGGACGGCGCGCCGGCAGCACGGCCGGGCACGCGCTCCTCCCCCTCCTCCGACCGCGACCACTCCCCCGGCCCCTCGCCGGGACCACCCGCTGAAGCGGGAGCGTCAAGCCCGCGCGTCCACTCCTCCGGGCGCAGCAACTCCCCGTACAGGGCCCGTAGTTCGTTCCCCGGGTCCGCCCCCAACCGGTCCGCCAGCAGCCGCCGTACCTCCTCGAAGGCGGCCAGGGCCTCCGCCGTGCGGCCCGCGTCGCGCAAGGCTCGCAGGCGCAGGGCCTGGAGGGGTTCGTCGAGGGGGTGGGTGTCGCACAGGGCGGTCAGTTCGGGCAGGGACTGCTCGGCGTGGCCCAGGGCGAGGGCGGCGGTGTGGCGGGTGCGCAGGGCGTCGAGGCGGCGGGTGTCCCAGCGGGCCGCCTCCGCGGTGCGGTCGGGGAGGTCGGCCAGGACGGGCCCGCGCCACAGGCCGAGGGCGTCGTCGAGGACCACGGCCGCCTTGGCGGGGTCACCGTCGGCCAGCGCGCGCGTGCCCTCGCCGGTCAGCCGCTCGAAGCGGTGCAGGTCGACGTCGTCGGGCCGGGCGGCGAGCCGGTAGCCGCCCTCCGCGGAGGCGACGGCGTCCGCGCCGAGCGCCCGCCGCAGCCGGCCGACCAGCGCCTGCAGCGCGCCCGGCGCGTCGGCGGGCGGGTCACCGCCCCACACCTCGTCGACCAGGACACCGGCCGGCACGGTACGCCCGGCGCGCAGGGCCAGCACGGTCAACAGAGCACGCAGCCGCGCCCCGCCGACCGGGACAGGGGTGCCGTCGGGGCGGAGTGCCTGAGTGGTGCCGAGGATGCGATAGCGCACGGGGTCCATTGTCTCCGTTGACGTCGGGGGTGGTCATGGGGTTCCGGCGAGCGGCGCGGTCACGGGGGCAGCGCGACCGGGCTCTCCGCCGGCCCACGCAGAACACATGCCAATCCCCCACGCCCCCACCCTTCCATGGAACCCCCGGCCCCCCGCGAGACGTTTTCCACCTGCGCCCGGTACCGTCGGGCAGTCCCACCGCGTGCACGCACAGTCCAGGGAGTTCCATGACCACCGCCACCACCAGCCGCAGCGACCGGCGGATCAGCCCCGTCTTCCTGGGGATCCTGGCCGTCACGGCGGTCACGGGCTGGGCCACCTGGACCGGGTTCGCCGAGCAGCCGGGCGTGGCCGTGTTCCTGTTCGTGACGGCGGCCTGGATCGTCTCCCTGTGTCTGCACGAGTACGCACACGCGCGTACCGCCCTGCACAGCGGTGACATCTCGGTCGGCGCGAAGGGCTATCTCACGCTGAACCCGACGAAGTACACGCATGCGCTGCTGAGCATCGTGCTGCCGGTGCTGTTCGTGATCATGGGCGGGATCGGGCTGCCGGGCGGCGCGGTGTTCATCGAGCGCGGACGGATCCGGGGCCGCTGGCGGCACAGCCTCATCTCGGCCGCAGGACCGCTGACGAACGTGCTGTTCGCGGCCGTGTGCACCGCCCCGTTCTGGCTGCACGCGCTGGACGGCGTACCGCGCGACTTCCAGTTCGCGCTGGCCTTCCTCGCCCTGCTCCAGGTCACGGCCGCCATCCTGAACTTCCTGCCGGTGCCCGGCCTGGACGGCTACGGCGTCATCGAGCCCTGGCTGTCGTACAAGATCAAGCGACAGGTGGAGCCCTTCGCGCCCTTCGGCCTGCTGTTCGTGTTCGCGCTGCTGTGGGTGCCGTCGGTCAACACCGCGTTCTTCGACGTGATCGACGCGATCCTGCGCAGCCTCGGCATCAGCGACTTCGGCACGTACTGCGGCCAGGAGCTCTACCGCTTCTGGCAGGGCACGAACGAGTTCTGCTCGGTCAGCCCGTGATGGAGGAGGAACGGCGCTCGGCCCGGCCCCGCTTCCAGTAGTACCAGCACATGTTGCTGGACAGCCCCGCCAGCAGGATCCACACGATGCCCAGCCAGCTGCCCTGCGCGAAGGAGACCACGGCCGCGGCCACGGCGAGCACAAAGACGATCAGGGCATAGAGGCCAAGGCGGGGCATGTCGTTCGACTCCTGTCGGCGGGCCGGGGGACACCGTTACGGCGTCCAGTGTCCCCCATCGCCTCACACGTCCGTGACGCGGAGCCCGGCGTGCGCCTTGTAGCGGCGGTTGACGGAGATCAGGTTGGCGACCAGCGACTCGACCTGGTGGGCGTTGCGCAGCCGGCCGGCGAAGATGCCGCGCATGCCCGGGATGCGCCCGGCCAGCGCCTGCACGATCTCGACGTCGGCCCGCTCCTCGCCCAGCACCATCACATCGGTGTCGATCTCGTCGATCTCGGGGTCCTGGAGGAGGACCGCCGACAGATGGTGGAAGGCTGCGGTGACCCGCGAGTCCGGCAGCAGGGCGGCGGCCTGTTCCGCGGCGCTGCCCTCCTCCGGCTTGATCGCGTAGGCGCCCTTCTTGTCGAAGCCGAGCGGGTTGACGCAGTCGACGACCAGCTTGCCGGCCAGTTCCTCGCGCAGCGACTCCAGGGTCTTGCCGTGGCCGTCCCACGGCACGGCGACGATCACGATGTCACTGCGGCGGGCGGTCTCGGCATTGTCGTGGCCCTCGATGCCCTGCCCGAGCTCGTCCGCGGCGGCCTGGGCACGCTCGGCGGCACGCGAGCCGATGATCACCTTCTGGCCGGCCCTGGCCAGCCGGTAGGCGAGGCCCTTGCCCTGCGGCCCGGTCCCGCCGAGGACGCCGACGACGAGCCCGGAGACGTCGGGCAGGTCCCAGGGGTCCTTGGCGGGGGCCTTCGCGGGGGTCTGTGCAGCACTGTCGGTAGAGGTCATGGGCCGACTTTACGTCCGCCCCGGCCACCCCTGTCGGTCAGGTGAGCCGGTTCACGGGCAGCCGTCGCAGGACGATCCGCTCGTAGGCGCCGAAGTCCCCGGTCTCGTAGAAGATCCCGACCGTCGAGGCGTCGAGGCGGACGAGGTCGGAGTAGGCGGCGGGCAGGCCGTCCATCGTGTACACCGGGCGCCAGGTCGTGCCGTTGTTGGTCGAGGCGCGGACGGTCATCAGGGCGCGGGCGTCGGGGTGGGCGGGGCCGGAGAAGAGCAGCACGTCCGGGTCGCGGAGCTGGAGCAGGCTGCCCTCGCAGACCGGGCCCTCGAGGCCTGCCTGTGGCCGGAAGGGCAGGCGCAGGGTTTTGCCGCCGTCCTGGGAGTGGGCGTCGGCGCGGTTGCCGGGCGACGGGGAGTCGGTGCGGGTGTTGAAGTAGACGCTGCCGTCGGGGAGTTCGGCGGCGGTGGTCTCGTTGGCGTTGATGTAGCCGTCGGTGTTGTCGTCGACGTAGCCGATGGACCAGGTCGCGCCGCGGTCGTCGCTGAGTAGGCAGTGGCCGCCGTTGTACCGGCCCTCGGTGCCGAGGTCGGTGCCGGTGGGCGGGAGGCTGTGGTTGGCGGGGACGACGATCCGGCCGCTGCCGAGCTGAAGGGCGTGGCCGGGCCCGGTGGCGTACCAGCGCCAGCCGGCCTTCTTCACCGACTTGGTGATCTCGACGGGGCTCGACCAGGTGAGGCCGTCGTCGTCGCTGTGCCGCACCCACACCCGGCGGCCGTCGGCCTCCTTCACCTTGCCGAGCCGGATCGTCTCCTCGGAGGCGGATGCGGCGTTGCGGACGTGGACGAGGAGGATGCGGCCGGTGTCGAGGACCACGGGGGCGGGGTTGCCCGCCAGGCCGGTGCCGTTGTCCGCGGCGACCTGCAGCGGGCCCCAGGTGCGGCCGCCGTCCGTGGAGCGCTTGAGCACGATGTCGATGTGCCCGTGGTCGCTCGCCGAGTTCACCCGGCCCTCGCAGAAGGCGAGGAGGGTGCCCTTGGCGGTGACGACCGCCGCCGGGATCCGGTAACTCGCGTATCCCTCAAGGCCGGCGCGGAAGGGAACGGTGGCTTCTGTCATCCGCGCACTGTCGCCAGGTCGGGCGAATTCGGGGTGAACGCCCGGTCACGGGTGTCCGACTGGTGCAGGATGCGCAGGCATGGACGCCGTACGTGTCGCGTTGCTGCGGGAAGTGCTCGCCGGGACGGAGTGGTTGGGGGCCGCGCGGCGGTTCGCGGGGGCGCTGCGCGGGTCGGTGGTGTCGCACGGCGGGGGGCTGCTGCTGGTGGGCACCGAGGAGTACGAGCCGTGGCATCTGGCGGCCCATCTGGTGGACGAGGCCGCGTGGTCGGGGACTCCGGAGCTGGCCCCGACCCTGGTACGGCACGGGGCGCGTCCCTCTGATCCGGCGCATCTGGCGGTGGGGCTCGGGCGGTTGGCGGCGGCGCGGCGGGGGGAGACGCTGCTGGTGGTTTCGCCCGGGGGGCCTGAGGGGCCGCTGCTGGAGCGGGTGTATGACGTGCGGCGGGCCGGGGCGACGGTGTTGGCGCTCGGGTCGGGGGAGGGTGAGCTTGCCTCTCTGGCTCATGAGTCGCTGGCTGTGCCGGAGGGCTCCGAGCTGGACCTGGACACTGTGCAGCACCTGGTGAGTGCGGCGGCCGGTGAGAACGCCCTGCCGGCGCCGCGGGGGAACCGACGCCTGAGGGACCGCCTCTACCGCCTGGCGGAGCAACTCACGGCGCCGCCGCCGGCGCGCTGGTGAACTTGGTTCGCCCCCGCCGCCCCTACCCGTCCCGACCCGGGGGCCGGCCCCCGGACCCCCGCTCCTCAAACGCCGGAGGGGCTGGGTTTTTGCGGGGGTGCGGTATTTTGTGCGGGCCGGCGATG
>NZ_JBSFHW010000102.1:0-8468 GCF_053597275.1 Streptomyces sp. NPDC001492
GCTCAAGGGCCGAAAAGGCGGGGGTCTGGGGGCGGCAGCCCCCAGCCTCAGCCGCGCAAAGCCTCCAGCTGATCAAGGAACCACTGCGCCGGCGGCAGCGCCGTAGCCGCAGCGGCAAGCCGCTTGCTGCGCTCGGCCCGCTCAGCCGCCGGCAGGCACAACGCGGCGTGCAGCGCCTCCGCCGTCCCGATCACGTCGTACGGGTTCACCGTGATCGCGTCCTCGCCCAGCTCGGCGTAGGCGCCCGCTTCCCGCGACAGCACCAGCGCGCACCCCTCGTCGGAGACGACCGGCACCTCCTTCGCCACCAGGTTCATGCCGTCCCGGATCGGGTTGACGAGGGCCACGTCGGCCAGCCGGTAGGCGGCCAGCGAGCGCGCGAAGTCGTCCTTGACGTGCAGCACGACCGGTGTCCAACCCGGCGTCCCGAAGCGGGAGTTGATCTCCTCGGCCACCCGCTGCACCTCGGCCGTGTAGTCGCGGTAGACGGCGAGGTCCTGCCGGGAGGGGTAGGCGAACGCGACGTGCACGACCCGCTCCCGCCACTCGGGCCGGTCCTCCAGCAGCTGCCGGTACGCCAGCAGCCCGCGCACGATGTTCTTCGACAGCTCGGTGCGGTCGACCCGTACGACCGTTTTGCGGCCGGCGCCGATCTCCTCCCGCAGCGCGGCCATGCGCTCGGCCACATCGGTCTCGTGCGACCGCTTGCGCAGGAAGTCCGCGTCCGCGCCGAGGCCGTGCACGCCGATCCGGGTGCCGCCGAGGCCGCCCACCACCGCCGCGGCGCACGCCGTGAACGCGTCCGCCCAGCGCCGGGTCAGAAAGCCCAGCCGGTCGGCGCCCAGCATGCCGTGCAGCAGCTGCTCGGCGATGTCGTCCGGCAGTATCCGGAAGTAGTCCACCGGCGCCCACGGCGTGTGCGAGAAGTGCCCGATCCTGAGGTCCGGCCGCACTTCCCGCAGCATCCCCGGCACCAGACACAGGTGGTAGTCCTGCACCAGCACCGCCGCGCCCTCGGCCGCCTCCTGGGCGAGCGCCTCGGCGAAGGCGCGGTTGTAGGTCTCGTACGACGCCCACTGCCGCCGGAACTCCGCGTCGAAGACCGGCTCGAGCGGCGTCTGGTACAGCATGTGGTGCACGAACCACAGCACGGAGTTCGCGATGCCGTTGTACGCGTCGGCGTGCACACCGGCCGGGATGTCCAGCATCCGCACACCGTCCTCGCCGACCCCGCGCCGTACCGCCTCGCGGTCGCCGTCGGACAGCGCCGAGCACACCCACAGGGCGTCCGCGTCGGGCCCGATCGCGGACAGGCCGGAGACCAGCCCGCCGCCGCCGCGCCTGGCGGCCAGCGAGCCGTCCTCCTGCACTTCGTACGAGACCGGGCCGCGATTGGACGCGACCAGTACCTGATGACCAGCGGCGTGCGTGGAAGCCATACGCCTCAACCTAGCCCGGCCCGGAAACGCTCAAACGTACGGCTGGGCTCTGCGGGTGGACCGTATACACCGCCGGCACCGCGTTACGCGCCGCCTCAGGCGACCTTGCGCGACGCGTACTCCGCGATCTCCACCATCGGCGGCCGCTCCTCCGTGTCCACGGAGTAGGTGCGCGGCTCGAAGCCGTCCTCGCCCCGTTCGAACTGGGTGAGGGAGGGACGGATGAGATGGCCGCGGGCCAGCCGCAGCTGTGCCGTGCGGTAGATCGCGGCGGACATCCGGCCCAGCGCCTGCCCGTCCTGGTGCCGGTGCTTGCGCACCCCGACGTCCACCTGGGCGAGTGCGTCGAGGCCCACCAGGTGCAGGGCGTCGACCAGCATGCCCAGCTCGACGCCGTACCCGACGGGGAACGGCAGCTGTTCCAGCAGGCTGCGCCGGGCCGCGTACTCGCCGCCGAGCGGCTGCACGAAGCCCGCCAGCTGCGGCCAGTGCATGTTCAGCAGCGGGCGTGCCATCAGCTCGGTGACCCGGCCGCCCTGGCCCTGGGCGCCGGCCAGCGGACGGTCGTACATGCCCTTGACGAGGTCGACCCCAGGGTCGGTGAGCAGCGGGCCGACGATGCCGGAGACGAAGTCGGAGGAGAACTCCTTCAGGTCGGCGTCGATGAAGCAGACGATGTCCCCGCTCGTGACCAGGAGCGAGCGCCACAGCACCTCGCCCTTGCCGGGGACGGTCGGGATGCGGGGCAGGATGTCGTCGCGGTGGACGACCCTGGCCCCGGCCGCCGCGGCGACCTCGGACGTGCGGTCGGTGGACCCCGAGTCGACTACGACGATCTCGTCGACGAGCGGGACCTGCTGCATCAGGTCATGACGGATGATCGCGACGATGTCGCCGACCGTCTCCTCCTCGTTGAGCGCGGGCAGCACGACGCTGACCGACTGTCCCGACCGCTGCTTGGCGGCGAGGATCCTGTGGAGGGGGCGGTCGGTCAGGGACCAGGAGCGGGTGCTCAGCCAGCGCTCGACTTCTTCCAGCACGTAGGCGGCTCCTCTGCGTTCTCTCGGCGAGCATGCGATCTGTGATCCATCTCGCGGTTCGGACGACTATCTCAACTGTCCTGGCCTTCGGTTACAGTCTTGAACAACGCTGGTGACCATCGCATGTCGGGGATCGCCCGGCGTTTACAACCGCATACCGCTCATCCAGAGGGGCAGAGGGATACGGCCCGATGAAGCCCCGGCAACCCTCCAGCCGGTCTCGTACCGATCGATGCTGATCGTTCCGCGAGGCTCCCGGCTAGGGAAGGTGCCAAATCCGTCTCACGGCGAGATGCGCCGTGAGGAAGATGAGGAGAAAGGGCCTCGCCTCACATGGCTGCGCAGACTGTTGCAAGCACCACCGACTCCACGACCGTCGACCTCGGTCCCGCCGCGGCGCTCTCCTGCCGCGAGTGCGGTCACCAGGTGCCCCTCGGCCCGGTCTTCGCCTGCGAGGAGTGTTTCGGCCCGCTCGAGATCGCGTACGACTTCTCGGCCTACGACACCGAGGAGCTCCGCAAGCAGATCGAGGCGGGTCCCGCGAACATCTGGCGTTACGCGCCCCTGCTGCCGGTCCCGGCGGACGTGGCCGACAAGCCCAACATCAACCCCGGTTGGACCAAGCTGGTCAAGGCCGACAACCTCGCCCGCGAGCTGGGCGTGACCGGCGGACTGTACGTCAAGGACGACTCCGGCAACCCGACGCACTCCTTCAAGGACCGAGTCGTCGCCCAGGCCATCGAGGCCGCCCGCGCCTTCGACTTCACCACCCTGTCCTGCTCGTCCACCGGCAACCTGGCCGGTGCGGTGGGTGCCGCGGCCGCCCGCGCCGGCTTCCGGTCCTGCGTGTTCATCCCGCACGACCTGGAGCAGGGCAAGGTCGTCATGGCCGCGGTCTACGGCGGCGAACTCGTCGGCATCGACGGCAACTACGACGACGTGAACCGCTTCTGCTCCGAGCTGATCGGCGACCCGGCCGGCGAGGGCTGGGGCTTCGTCAACGTCAACCTGCGGCCGTACTACGCCGAGGGCTCCAAGACCCTGGCGTACGAGATCTGCGAGCAGCTCGGCTGGCGGCTGCCGGACCAGCTGGTCGTACCGATCGCCTCCGGCTCTCAGCTCACGAAGATCGACAAGGGGCTGCAGGAGCTGATCAAGCTCGGGCTCGTCGAGGACAAGCCGTACAAGATCTTCGGGGCGCAGGCGGAAGGGTGCAGCCCTGTCTCCGTCGCGTACAAGGCGGGGCACGACGTCGTACGGCCGCAGAAGCCGAACACGATCGCCAAGTCGCTGGCCATCGGCAACCCGGCGGATGGTCCCTACGTTCTCGACATTGCCCGGCGCACCGGGGGTGCGGTGGAGGATGTCAACGACGAGCAGATCGTCGATGCCATTCGGCTGCTCGCCAAGACCGAGGGGATCTTCGCGGAGACCGCCGGTGGGGTGACGGTGGGCGTGACGCGCAAGTTGATCGAGAACGGTGTTCTCGACCCTGCTCTCACGACCGTCGTGCTGAACACGGGCGATGGCCTCAAGACCCTCGACGCGGTGGCCGGTACGGGGCTCACCGCGACGATTCGCCCGAGCCTTGAGTCGTTCCGTGAGGCGGGGCTCGCCTAGCAGGTAGTTGTTCGTCTGCGGGCCGGTGGGGGCTGGTCGCGCCCCGCGGCGGAGCCGCAAATCGACACAGCCCCGCGCCCCTGAAGACAAAGGCCCGTTTCCCTGACCGGAGGTTCATCGTGAGCGTCAACGTCCGTATCCCGACCATCCTGCGTACCTACACCGGCGGGCAGGCCGAGGTGACTGCCGAAGGTGGCACCCTCGGTGAGGTCATCGCCGATCTGGAGAAGAATCACACCGGCATCGCCGCCCGCGTTCTCGACGACCAGGGCAAGCTGCGCCGCTTCGTCAACGTGTACGTGAACGACGACGATGTTCGGTTCGAGCAGGGGCTGGAGACGGCGACTCCGGACGGGGCGGGCGTCTCGATCATTCCGGCCGTGGCCGGAGGCTGAGCGAAACAGGTCGGACGACCGATTATTACCGTCGGTAACGCTGATTACCGAGAGTTCATCGAATTGCCCCCTCCGTGAGAGAAGCGGAGGGGGCAATTCTGCATGGTTGAGCACGGTACAGTTGGGGAACCTGCTCGACTCCGCTTGCCGCATGCATATGAGTTCCTGCTTCTCGGGCAGCGAGAAGTAGCCAAAGTGTGCAGGTTTTTTGCGTCTTATGCTCCATTTATGGGGCCCGACTTGCCCTGAATTCGGGCGAATTCTCCGTAAATTCCCGACCGGTCGTGCCCGGAATTCTCGTCCGATTGACCTGTTGCAGACGGCAGTTGGACAGATACATTCAGCCGCGGTCGACGCGTTCCGGCGCACGCCCCCAACCGTGGGGGGTGAGGTCTGACCCGGATCCGCGAAGTGTGGATCTGTGCAAGGGCCAGTAATAGGGGAGTTAGGCATGGCTCAGGGCACCGTCAAGTGGTTCAACGCGGAGAAGGGGTACGGCTTCATCGCGGTCGACGGTGGTGCGGATGTTTTCGTCCACTACAGTGCGATTCAGATGGACGGCTACCGCACCCTGGAAGAGGGTCAGCGGGTCGATTTCGAGATCTCGCAGGGCCAGAAGGGGCCGCAGGCGGACATGGTCCGTCTGGCGACCAGCTGAAGCACGCGCCGGGTTAACTGCAGCGACGTTCTTCTGTTCTTGATCGAAGGGTCCGCACCTGAGGGGGCGGGCCCTTCGGCATGCCCGGAGGGCCTGGACCGGTCCGGGGCGGGTGCCGTCGGTACGGGAGCGGCTCGCGCCCGCCCGCGCCCGGCCACCACCCCTCGGCGAGCCCGCTCCGCGGGCGCACCTTGCACTCGGGGGGGCCGAGTGCTAATCATTGGCGTTAGCACTCTGAAGGTGAGAGTGACAATGAAGGACCGGGTCGGTGAGGCCCGCAGGCCGGGTGGGGAAGGAACCCACGAGGTGTGCGAGCCGTCCGTCGCGGGCGCGGGCGCGGTCCGAAGGAATCACCCCCAGTCCTGGAGGGACCACTTCACATGGCCAAGATCATCGCGTTCGACGAGGAGGCGCGGCGCGGCCTCGAGCGCGGCATGAACCAGCTCGCGGACGCCGTGAAGGTGACGCTCGGCCCCAAGGGCCGCAACGTCGTCCTCGAGAAGAAGTGGGGCGCCCCCACGATCACCAACGATGGTGTCTCCATCGCCAAGGAGATCGAACTCGAGGACCCGTACGAGAAGATCGGCGCCGAGCTGGTCAAGGAAGTCGCCAAGAAGACGGACGACGTCGCCGGTGACGGTACGACCACCGCGACCGTTCTCGCCCAGGCCCTGGTCAAGGAGGGCCTGCGCAACGTAGCCGCCGGCGCCAACCCGATGGCCCTCAAGCGCGGTATCGAGAAGGCCGTCGAGGCCGTCTCCGGTGCCCTGCTCGAGCAGGCGAAGGATGTCGAGACCAAGGAGCAGATCGCTTCGACGGCCTCCATCTCCGCCGCCGACACCCAGATCGGCGAGCTCATCGCCGAGGCGATGGACAAGGTCGGCAAGGAAGGCGTCATCACCGTCGAGGAGTCCCAGACCTTCGGTCTGGAGCTGGAGCTCACCGAGGGTATGCGCTTCGACAAGGGCTACATCTCGGCGTACTTCGCCACCGACATGGAGCGGATGGAGGCGTCGCTCGACGACCCGTACATCCTGATCGCCAACTCCAAGATCGCTTCCGTCAAGGATCTGCTCCCGCTCCTGGAGAAGGTCATGCAGTCGGGCAAGCCGCTGCTGATCATCGCCGAGGACGTCGAGGGCGAGGCCCTGTCGACCCTGGTCGTCAACAAGATCCGCGGCACCTTCAAGTCCGTCGCCGTCAAGGCCCCGGGCTTCGGCGACCGCCGCAAGGCGATGCTGAACGACATCGCCATCCTCACCGGTGGCGAGGTCATCTCCGAGGAGGTCGGTCTCAAGCTGGAGAACACCTCCCTCGACCTGCTGGGCCGCGCCCGCAAGGTGGTCATCACCAAGGACGAGACCACCATCGTCGACGGTGCCGGCTCCACGGAGCAGGTGCAGGGCCGGGTCAACCAGATCCGCGCCGAGATCGAGAACAGCGACTCGGACTACGACCGCGAGAAGCTGCAGGAGCGCCTGGCGAAGCTGGCCGGCGGTGTCGCGGTCATCAAGGCCGGTGCCGCCACCGAGGTGGAGCTCAAGGAGCGCAAGCACCGCATCGAGGACGCCGTCCGCAACGCGAAGGCCGCCGTCGAGGAGGGCATCGTCGCCGGTGGTGGCGTCGCGCTCATCCAGGCGTCCAGCGTCTTCGAGAAGCTGGACCTGGAGGGTGACGAGGCGACCGGCGCCAACGCCGTGCGCATCGCGCTCGAGGCCCCGCTGAAGCAGATCGCCGTCAACGCCGGCCTCGAGGGCGGTGTCGTGGTGGAGAAGGTGCGCAACCTGACCCCGGGCCACGGCCTGAACGCCGCGACCGGCGAGTACGTCGACCTGGTCAAGGAAGGCATCATCGACCCGGCGAAGGTCACGCGCTCTGCCCTGCAGAACGCCGCCTCCATCGCCGCGCTCTTCCTCACCACCGAGGCCGTCATCGCCGACAAGCCGGAGAAGGCCGCCGCGCCCGCCGGTGGCGGTATGCCGGGCGGTGACATGGACTTCTGATCGGCCTCCGGCTGATCCGGGTTCCACCGAGGGCGGCACTCCCTGGAAACAGGGGGTGCCGCCCTCGGGCGTGTTCGAGGTCATAGAAGATTTGATTAAGAGGGTGCAACAATGCGTATGCACATACCCTTTGGTTAACGCAGCCTTGCACGAGGAGCCCACCCACGTGACCACCACCCCCTCCCGCGCCGCCGAGATCCTCTCCCGGCCCACCGCGATCAACGGCCTGACCGTCCCCAACCGCATCGTCATGGCGCCCATGACGCGCATGTTCTCCCCGGGTGGCGTCCCCGGTGAGGACGTGGTGTCGTACTACGCCCGCCGGGCCGCCGCCGGCGTCGGGCTGATCGTCACCGAGGGCACGTACGTCGGCCACGAATCGGCCGGCAACAGCGACCGCGTACCGCGCTTCCACGGCGAGGAGCAGCTCGCGGGCTGGCAGAAGGTCGCCGAGGCGGTGCATGCGGCGGGCGGCACGATCGTTCCGCAGCTGTGGCACATCGGCACGGTCCGCAACCAGGGCGACGCGCCCCACCCGGACGCCCCCTCGCACGGCCCGTCCGGTCTGCGCGTCACCGGCGTCGAGGACGCCACGCCCATGACCGGGGCCGACATCGACGCCGTCATCGCCGCGTTCGTCGAGTCCGCGGTCGCCGCCGAGCGCATCGGCTTCGACGGCATCGAACTGCACGGCGCGCACGGCTACCTCCTCGACCAGTTCCTGTGGGCCGGCACCAACCGCCGTACGGACGCGTACGGCGGCGACCCCGTGGCCCGTACGAAGTTCGCGGCGGAGATCGTGGCGGCCGTGCGGGAGGCCGTCTCGCCGGAGTTCCCCGTTCTGTTCCGGTACTCGCAGTGGAAGCAGGAGGCGTACGACGCGCGGCTCGCCGAGACGCCCGAGGAACTGGAGGCGATTCTCGCCCCGTTGGCCGCGGCCGGTGTCGACGCGTTCCACGCCTCCACGCGGCGGTACTGGCTGCCGGAGTTCGAGGGCTCCGACCTCAACCTCGCGGGCTGGACGAAGAAGCTCACGGGCAGGCCGACCATCACCGTCGGGTCGGTCGGGCTCGACGGGGACTTCATCCGCGGGTTCGCCGGGGAGGGGTCGCCGGTCCGCGGGATCGATGACCTGCTGGACCGGCTGGAGCGGGAGGAGTACGACTTCGTCGCGGTCGGGCGGGCGCTGCTGCAGGATCCCGAGTGGGCGGCGAAGGTGCTGGCCGGGCGGAGCGATGAGCTTCAGCCGTACTCGGCGAGCGCGTTGAAGACGCTGAGCTGAGCTGGGCGAGGGGGGTCCGGGGGCTGCGCCC
>NZ_JBSFHW010000103.1:0-1521 GCF_053597275.1 Streptomyces sp. NPDC001492
TCGCGGTTCTGGGCGGCTACTCCGCGCTGGATGTCGGCGGCGTCGTGGTGGCCCTGCGAGTCGAGGTCGGCGGCGACCTGCTCAAGGCCGTTGGCGTAGCCGTCGTACTCGGTGGCGATGGCGGCGCGCTGCTCGGCGGTGTGCTTCACGGCGGTGGTCCTCTCGTCTCAGGTGCCGGTGATGAGGCCGGCAGCCTCGTTGGTGTGGTCGCGTACGGCGTAGGTGGCGGTGTCGAAGGCGTGGAGTTCGCCAAGGTGCTGGACCTGCTTGGCGGTGTCCGGGTCCAGGGAGGCGATCGCCGGGTTGCTGTCCGGGTTCGTGATCTCCCGGGCGAGGCCTGCGAGGGCTTCCTGAAGGTCGGGGCCGTTCGGGTTGCCGAGCAGGCTGAGCAGGGTCTGGGTGGCGTCCGTGGACAACTCACCGCGGGCGGCGGCCTGCTGGGTGGTGCGGATGCCGTCGACGATGGCCTGCACGCCGGGGATCCAGTGGAAGCCGGTCAGGTCGTCGAGGACGTCGTCGAGCGCGCTCACAGTTCGCCGTCCTCGTCTGCGTACGGGTCGGCGATCTCCCCGAACCAGTTGTCGAGGGCCTCGACGACGCGGGGCATGTCGACCTGCCGGTGGTCGAGGACGGTGTTGGTGAGCTGGCGCAGGTCCAGGTCGGCGAAGGCGTCGAGGACTGCGGCGTACAGGTCGGTTTCACGGTGGGCGATGGCGGACGCGGTCCACTCGTCGCCGGGGATCCGCTCGTGCGTGCGCTCGTCCATCAGGCACCTGCCCGCACGATGACGAGGAAGCTGTCGGTGCGGAGGTCCATGACGACCTCGGCGGGCTGCCCGGCGGTGCGGCGATCGGCGGCGAACCGCTCGGCCGGCCAGGAACCGTGCGGGCCACCAGCGGGGAAACGCTCCAGGACAGTACGGCCCGGGCTCGTCGTCGCGGCGGCCATCACGCGGACACCACCCGAACACCCAGACCCTCAAGGCCAGTCGGCTGGCCCGGGATGTGGCGGGTCACGAGACCGTGCAGCTCGATCCGGGAGCCCTTCCGCAGGACTGGCTCGGCGTAGTAGGCGGCGTCCGGGGTGAACAGCACGTGCGCGCTGTTCCCGTCCTCGGACGTGAGCACGATCATCGTGCGGCCGAAGACCTTCCCGTCGAGGTAGCGGACGGCGGTGATCGTGCCCTCGGTGCGGACCATCGTGTCCGTGTCGACGTCGGCGAGCGCGGCGGTGATGGTCACCGGCTGGCCCGGCAGGCCACGCACCAGGCGCGCCACCGGAAGCCGGCCCGGCATCGGGATGGGGGCCTGGTGGACGAAGTCGCCGGGGTGCGGTGCCATGGATACGGGTGCTGTGCGATCCTGCTTCATGCGGATCGACCTCCTGTTGTGGCAGGTAGGGCGGTTCTCATGTCCTTCGTGGTGGTTGCAACACCGCTTGGGACGCGCGGCCCCGGATCGGCTTTTGCCGGCCGGGGTCGTGTTCGTTGTGCTGGTACTACTGTCCCCCACCTGGTGGACA
>NZ_JBSFHW010000103.1:1617-8439 GCF_053597275.1 Streptomyces sp. NPDC001492
AGATTGTCAACACGGTTCGGATAGTCTGAGGGAGATTCATTGAGCGACGAGAGAGAACAGGAGGTTCCGCGGTTGATGACCATCCCCGAGATCGCGAAGCGCCACGGCCTGTCTCGGCAGCGAGTGCACCGCATCGTCAGAGCGGACGAGAAGTTCCCAGCGCCGGTAGTGGAGCCGGGCACGACCCGGCTGAAGTACCCGACCGCTGCGGTGGATGAGTACTTCGACACGCGGGTCCTCCAGCCAGGCCGGCGTACCGACTTGGAGGAGAAGGGCGAGGGCGAGGACACCGATGGATGATCCGGATGCCGATTCGCCATACCGCCCCCTACGTACGCGCCGCCGGACAGGATGCCCGCGCTGGACCAAGAGCTCTAGTATTGCTCTACTAGGCGCTCTACCGGCAAGCCTTACGGAGCAGAAAGGGGCGAGGGCATGAGCGGAAACACCGGGTATGCGGAGATCGCCACGTATTTCCGGCGGCAGATTGTGGACGGCACACTCGCCCCAGGCGACCCGATGCCGACACAGAAGCAGGTCCGGGAGCAGTTCGGGGCGTCGATCGCCACCGTGAACCGGGCCTTTCAGATGCTCAAAGCGGAGGGTCTGACGGCCGCTCGAGTGGGGCAGGGCACGACGGTTGCCGAGCGGCCCCGGGTGGCCGCGACGGCCGCCGCACGGCTACGCAGGATCGCCCGAACGGGGCGTCCCTACGGCCCGAAGGAGAGGTCGGTAGACCACGAGGCACGGCTGCTGTCGTGCGCTGACCCGGACGTTGCCTCGGAGTTGGGCATCGAACTGCACGACGAGATCCTGATCCGCAGGCGGGTGTACATGCGTGAGAACGTGCGCACCATCGCCGCGTTCTCGTTCATCCAACCTCGCGGTTGGGCGGCAGTGCCGGAGATCCTGAACCCTGCACCCCTGGGGCGCTTCTGGCAGAAGGACTATGCGGAGCGCACGGGCCGCACGCCCGTGAAGCTTCCTGAGCGGCGTGGTGCGCGCCTCGCCTACCCGTCCGAGTTGTCCATGCTCAAGATCGACGCCCCTCCGAATGCCGCTGTCCCGGTTCTCGTCCTGTTCAACACCTGGCTTGACGAAGATGGGCCGTTGGAGCACTGGCAAGACGTCTACGCGCCGGGGCTGACCCAAAACGACGAGGAGTAACCAGCGCCCCGAAAGGGCGTTCCCCCATGTATCCAGAGAGGAGTTCGACCGTGCGGGACAGCAGTCGGATCCGGATCGCGTTCAGCAGGTACAAGAGCGTCATGCAGCCAGGCGGATCGGCGGGCCCGTGGGAGACCGCATGCGCCGAGCAGGGTCTGAGCGGCCAGATGAAGACGGTCACCGTCGACACCAGGTCGATCGGTCCGGACGACGCGCAGCTTCTCGGTGTCGAACCGGGATCTGATGTCGCCTACCGGCTGAGGCATGCGTGTGTCAGCGATGAGGTTCTGCAAGTCCAGCAGGCGTGGTACCCGGCAGACATCGCCGTGCGGGCCGGCCTGGACTCGCCCGCGAAGGTGCCGGGCGGGATCTACGGAGCACTCACGGCCGCTGGCCTACGACCGGCTGAGGTGGACGAGACGATCCGAGGTCGTATGCCGACGAAGGAAGAGGCTGCCCTGATGCAGGTCGGGACGGGCGTGCAGCTTTTCACGGTGGAGCGCATCACCCGGGGCCGGGACGGTCAGGCTCTTGAACTGCTCCGTATCACCGCACCGGCGGACAGGTTCGAGTTTGCCTACAACAACATGCAACTGCCAGGAGAGCCGGGCCCCGCCGAGTCTGGTTGATCAGGCAGAACAACTAGTACGGCCGACCCCGCTTGAGGAAACGGAGCCGGCCGCCCCACACGACGCCGATCTGCGAAACCTACGTCGATGGGGAACCCCCAGCGAAGGAGATCCAGAAGTGAGCGTAGCGCTTCTTGCCTACGACGAAAGAAGTCGGGGCGTGACGCTCTGATGACCAGTGAAGACAGCTACCCCGAGTACATCTCGTTCACCGACGCCGCCGCGCTCATCGTGCGCCGCGGGCTGGCCGGGAGCATGACCCCGCAAGGGCTCCGCTACATGGCCCTGTCCCGCAGCAAGTGGGACGGCGACCGTCTGAAGAAGCGATGGCCGTTCGGCGACAAGCCTGGGCAGACCCCGTACCTGATGGCCGCGGATACGCGCCTGATGAAGACAAAAGTCCTGCTCGACTACCTGAAGGAACACCCGCCGACCGGTCGGGGGCCCGCGCGCAAGCAGGGGCAACGTTCCGCCGAATCATGACTACGGTCAGTAGATGCGCGCCTGGATCACCGTGTTCGCAGCCACGGCCCGGAAACGCAGAACGGCCGGCAGGAGGGGTCGCAACAGCCCCACCAACCAGCCGTTCAGTGCCAGTGGATCGCAGCCCGCTGGCCTTACAAGTCCACCCGGGAAGAGCGGAGGCTTCGTGCCTAGAGTAGCGGCAGTTCCCGTACTGCCAAGTGTGTGCCCCCCTGTGATCACTCGCACGACGGGGTGGACCCGGTGAGTTACCAGGGGCAGACGTGGGTCGACGAGGTGGCCCTGCCTCACCTGAAGAACACCGGAGAGCTGATCATCATGCTGCGCGTGGCGAACCACGCGGGTAACGGGCCGAAGAAGATGAGCGGCTGTTTCGCTGGGTCCAAAACCCTCGCCAAGGAGTGCCTCATGTCCCCGCGCGCCGCGCAGGGGCACCTTCGGGAGCTCTCCCGTCGGAGCCTCCTTATCCCTGGCGACCCGAAGCTTGTTGAGCACATGCGCCCTGACCTCAGGACGCCGGTGTACGACCTTGCCGGCGCGCACGAACCAGGGTGCGCCGGAGGCCATGACATCGACGGGGACTGCCAGCCCTCCGACACGGGTAGCAGAATCTGCCACCCGTCGAATGGGGCGCAAAACAGCAGGTCAGCGGGTAGAAGAAATGACCACCCGTCCGCCGACGAGGCGGCAACGGGTAGCAAGAAACGACGGGAACGGGTAGCAGAATCTGCCACCAAAAGTTCTAAGGAATTGAAAGAGTTCTCTCCTCTCTCGGGGGCCTCGCCGTCCACGGCTGCCCCATCGGATTCGGCCCAGCCTGGAGAGAGAGAAGCAGCTACGCAAAAGACCCCAGACATCGACAAGGTCCTCGACGCGTTCATCGCCTCCTACATGCGCACTGCCGGACTCCCGCCCCGCCCCGGCGCGATCAAGTCCGTTCGCACCGATGCAGCTGCCCTGTTGTCCGTGGGCCGGTCGGTGGGCAACCTGTGCCTGCTGGCCGGGGAGTTGGGCGCCAAGGGGTGGACGGACCTGGTGAAGCACGCACAGATGAACCCGGAGCAGTCCATCCGCTCTGCTGGCATCGCCAGGCCATGGTGCGGCGGCTGCAACGGTGGTATCGCCCCCACCTCGGCGGCGCAGCGGATGATCGAGACGGATACGGGGATGGCGAAGTGTCACTGCCACCCCGGCTACGTCCCGACCCAGCCGGTCCACGCCTGATCTGTACGCAAAGCGGCGGCAGGGGAGCCCGTAGCAAGGCCCCTGCCGCCGCACGACCACCTGAACGGAGATCTACTGTGAGCGTACCCGCGCAGACCCGCAGCGGCGACGACAGCGACTTTGACCGGCCGCCCCTGCACGACCAGGACGCCGAACAGTCCGCCCTCGGCGGCATGCTGCTCTCCGCCGATGCCATCGCCGACGTCATCGCCATCCTCAAGGCCGAGCAGTTCGCCGCTCCCAAGCACGAGACGATCTACCGAGCCATCCTCGACGTCTACGGCAAGGGTGAGCCCGTTGACCCGATCACGGTGTCCGCTGAGCTCACCAAACGGGGCGAAATCAACAAGGTGGGCGGCGCGTCCTACCTACACGCGCTGGTACAGACCGTACCCACCGCAGCGAACGCCGAGCACTATGCAGAGATCGTCCACGAGAAGTCCGTCCTGCGCGGCTTGGCGCAGGCCGGCCACCGGATCAGCGCCCTCGCGTACGCCCAGGAAGGCGAACTCGCCGAGATCTGCAACGCCGCCCAGACCGCCGTCTATGCAGCCACCGAGGTCTCCCATGCCGACGAGGAGGACGTCCCGCTCGGCGACGTCATGGAAGGCATGCTCGACGAGCTGGACGCCAACCAGAACAGGAAGGACGAGATCACCGGTGTACCCACCGGGCTACGCGACCTGGACGCCCTGACCAACGGGCTCCAGCCCGGCCAGATGATCGTCATCGCGGCGCGCCCTGCCATGGGCAAGTCCACCCTGGCCGTCGACTTCGCACGCTGCTGCTCCATCAAGCACAACCGGCCCAGCCAGATCTTCTCCCTGGAGATGGGCCGCAACGAAGTCGCCATGCGCATCAATTCCGCCGAGGCCAGGGTCGGCCTGCACCACATGCGCAACGGCACGATGACCGAAGAGGACTGGACCCGCCTCGCCCGCCGCATGCCAGACGTTCAGGCCGCCCCCCTCTACATCGACGACTCCCCCAACATCACTCTGAACCACATCCGTTCCCGAGCCCGGAAGCGGAAGGCGAAGGGCGGCCTGGCCCTGATCGTCGTGGACTACATCCAGCTGATGGAGTCCGACACGCGCACCGAGAACCGGCAGCAGGAGGTATCGAAGATCTCCCGGGGCCTGAAGCTGCTCGCTAAGGAACTCGAGGTTCCAGTCATCGCGCTGTCGCAGCTGAACCGCGGCCCTGAGCAGCGCACCGACAAGAAGCCGGTCATCTCAGACCTGCGGGAGTCGGGCGCCATCGAGCAGGACGCCGACATGGTGATCCTGCTGCATCGCGAGGACGCCTACGAGAAGGAGTCCCCGCGGGCCGGCGAGGCCGATCTGATCGTTGCCAAGCACCGCAACGGGCCGACAGCGACCATCACGGCCGCGTTCCAGGGGCACTACAGCCGGTTCGTGGACATGGCGCAGCACTGACCTGCTGTGACGTGTGGAGGCCCCCGATCCTGCCCGGTTCGGGGGCCTTCTGGTTCCCGCCCGACGTCTACCATTGCAATGCCATGGGATATGGGTTAGAGTGGCATTACCGCAAGGCGCCACCCCAGAGGGAGACAGCAATGGGCAGCAAAGTTCTCGTCAGCGACATCGCGGCCCAGGCCGGCGCCACCGACGACGACGTCCGAGTACTCGACGCCCAGTGGCAGCGGATGATCCGCATCGACGAGGACGGCAGCTACTACGTCGACTCCACCAACCAGAACTACCTGTGGGGCGCGCTCTACGCGACGGCCGACCGCCGCAAGGACACCCGCATCCAGGCCGCGGACGCGCGCCTCGCCAAGGCCTACGCCGCACTGAAGGCGTCGACCGCTCCGAAGTCCCGCGCCGGCCAGATCGCCTGGCAGAGCCAGATGATCGGTCTGTTCACCGAAGTCCGCGACGCGCTGGCCGAGCTGTGTGACGCCAAGGTCGATGCGCAGGCGATGGAGCCCGCTGTTGCCGTGGCCCTTCGCGGCCAGGCGGACCGTGTGCTCCGTGACGCCCAGCGCAACGCCAGCCGTGCGGCCCGCCAGATCCGCGCCCTCGCCCGCGGCATCTGACCCCCACACTCCCCTGCTCCCCACCGGAAGGAGGTAGCCCGTACCGCCCCGGGTTCCGGCCGTGCCCCCACGGCGGCCGGAACCGTCACCCCCCGCCCGCCGGCCCGGTCTCTGCTCCCCTCTCGGAGGCCGGGCCCCGCACTTCCCGCGGGCAACACCCGCCCGCCACCCGGGCCACGCTGGAACCCGCACCAACCGCCAGGAGGCGTCACATGATCCGTACCACGTACCGGGGCCGCACCATCAAGGTCCTCGCCGCCCGCGGGAACCCGCACCAGCGCAAAATGGTCATCAACGGCCGGACCATCCACCACGGATGGCAGGGCGACGACGTCCAGGCCCTGGACTGGTTCCGGCAGATCATCGACAAGATTGAGGACAACGGCGGCGCCGGCATGGTCGCCATGCTGATCCCGGGCCAGTACACGGAGCCGCACTGGTACGAGCCCGGCACCATCGACGTCAACCCGCACGGGCACGCCACCCGCCCGGGCAGTATCTGTATGTGCTCCGCCTGCACGATTGACGACCCGTGCGGCGGCAAGGCCCGGTATACGCCGCTTCCGGTGGAGGCCTGCCGGTACTGCCACCAGCTCGAGGACGGCCACAAGCACGACGCCGTGTTCCTCAACCCGCACCGCTACACGGAACCCACCGAGCAGCAGCGGGCCGGCCGGCAGGCCGCCATCGACGACTACCAGGCGCGCGTCGCCGAGGACGACGACCCCAGCGAAGCGACCTGCGACGCGATCTACCCGGAGGAGGTCCGCGGCTACCTGGGCCGGCCGTGCTGCCTGTACTTCGCCGACCACCGCGACGCGTCCGACCCGGCTTTCCACGCGGACCACCGCGGCTTCCGCTGGCCCCGGACGGCTGCCTGATGGCCGAGCACATCCCCGACCCGATGGGATGCCAGCACTGCGGGATCGACCAGCGCGGCCACGCACGGCAGTACAAGCCGCCGGTCGGCTGGCATAAGTGGGAGCAGCCCACGCAGGAGCAGATCAAGGCGCGCATGCTGGCCCGACGGGCCGCTAAGACGTCCTGATCCGGCGCATTCCGTCAGTGCCGCCTGGGAGACTGGCCGTCTGCCGACAACACCCCTGGAGACGCCCCCGATGACCACCGACGACACCTTCACGCCCACCGTGGCCGACCTGCGGGCCATCGCCGAGTTCATCCGGGCCCGCGCCATGGACGAAGCCGGGGCCGCAGGACGCATGCAGTACTTCCAGCAGAACGGCGGCACCATCCAGC
>NZ_JBSFHW010000104.1:0-8104 GCF_053597275.1 Streptomyces sp. NPDC001492
TGTTCGCCGAGTTCCACCGAGTGCTCGCACCCGGCGGCCACCTCCTGGTCGGCTTCCAGGCGGGGGACAAGCACCGGCACCACGACCGCCCCTGGCGGATGCCCGGGAAGCGGCCCTGCATCATCAGTGCCGCCAGGCCCTTACTGTCCGAAGCCGTAGGCGAACAGGTGATCGGCGCCCGTAGCACCCGTCACCGGCAGCGTGATCGACGCCACCTGCTTGGACGCATCCAGCGGGACCTTCGTGGCGAAGGCGTAGGTCTTGACACTGTCCCGGCCTCCGCTCGCGGTGTTGCGGTACGACGTCGTGACGGCCGTCGTGTCGCCCTCGATCGGCTTGCCGGCCCCGCCGTTCAGCGTCCAGTCCGAGAAGCCGACCGTCGCCTTCGAGGTGGTGCCGTCGGTGTAGGTGACGGTCAGCGTGCCCGAGATGCCGTCGCTCGGCGCGTTGGTCGCCGCGCCGAGCAGGCCCAGCGACGCGCCCGAGGTGCCGGCCGGCATCGCAATGGTCTGGCCGGCCATCTCCAGGTTGTCCAGCTGACCGGATGTCACGGTCGGCCAGGTGTAGGAGATGCCGTCGACGGTGACGGTCGAGCCGCTCGTGACGCCGGCCGCCGACAGCGCGTTCTGCGAGTACGCCCAGCCATCGTTGTCGAAGCCGCCCGAGAAGGTGGCGCCGTCGGGATAGATGCCCTCGTTGGTGTTGTACGGCCACAGCGCCCCGGCCTTCGCCACGGCCACGCGGAGGCTCGCGCCGCTCAGTGTCCCTCCGGTGCTGTGGTCGGTCAGCGCAAAGGCGACCGGGTAGGTTCCCTCGCTCGTGCCGGCCGTCACATGGATCTTCGCCTCGGCGCTGCCCGAGGCGGGCACGGTCAGCGATCCGGACGACGTGTCCAACGTGACGGCGGAGGGAGCCGTGGCCTTCCAGTCGACCGTGACGGCCTTGCCCCCGAGGTTCGTCAGGTCGAGGGTGCCGTCACCGGACGTACCGGGCTGGAGCACCAGACCGTCGCTGGAGGGACCGGTCGCGGCCAGCACCCGGTTGCCGCCCGTGGTGTCCGAGGGCGGTGCCGCCGACGGGTCGGACGCCCAGGAGGTGTTGGGCTGGGTGCCGAGCGTGAAGTCGATGCTCCCCGCACCCTTGAACTGCCCGTACGTCAGCCAGGAGGTCTTCCAATCCTTGCCCTTGACGTTGAGCGACTGCACGTACGGCGCGTCGGGTGCGGCCTGCGGTGCGTTGATCCGCACCGTCCTGCCGCCGGCGAGGGTCGCCTGGGCCACCGGGAACGCCGGGCTGCCGAGCGCCAGGGTGTCCGTGCCCGGGGTCTCGGGGTACATGCCCAGCTCCGACCAGACGTACCAGGAGCTCATCGCGCCGAGGTCGTCGTTGCCGAAGGAGCCGACCGGAGCGTTGAAGTACAGCTTCTGCTGGGCTTCGCGGACGGCTGCCTGGGTCTTCCACGGCTGGCCCGTGTAGTCGTACTCCCAGGGGATCTCCACGCTGGGCTCGTTGCTCAGGTCGGCGTTGGTGTTGCCGGGATTGGTGATGTTGTCGAGGAGGCTGTCCAGGAACGACGAGTACGCCTTGGGGCCGCCGCGTGCCTGGATGAGCTGCTGCAGGTTGAACGGGACCATCGGGGTGTACTGGGCGGAGGTGCCCTCCACGAACCCGTTGGAGGTGCCGGGGGTGAATCCGCCCGCGAACTGGCCGTCCTTGTTCTTGGCCTGCAGATGGCCGGTCTGCGGGTTGAAGACGTTCATCCAGTCCTGGGCCCGGGTGGCGAACTTCTCGTGGACATCCGTCCTGCCCAGGGACTTCGCGAACGCGGCCAGCGCGTAGTCGGCCGAGTCGTACTCCAGTTGAGTGGAGACCGGGCCGTAGAAGTTGCAGCAGCCGTAGTCGTTCTCGTCCAGCGGAAGATAGCCCTTCGTGTCCCGTACCGACTCCCCCGGGCGGTCGTTGTTGGGGACGGTGGCCTCGTGCTGGAGAGCCGTGAGTGCCTTGCCGGTGTCGAAGTCCGTCGCGCCGAAGGCGTACGCGCCGGCGATGATGCCGGCGGCCGGGTCACCGACCATGACGTAGCTCTCGCCGTTGTTCGAGGCCCACTTGGGCAGCAGCCCCGTCTGGTCGTAGCCGTTGAGCATCGAGGTGACGACGTCACTCGCGACCTTGGGCTCGACCATCGCCATGAGCTGGGTCTGCGAGCGGTAGGTGTCCCAGCCCGAGTAGTTGGCGTACTGGGCCCTCTGCCCCTTGGCCAGCCTGTGGACCTGGTTGTCCATGCCCATGTACTGGCCGTTGGCGTCGGAGAAGACGTTCGGGTGCAGCAGTGCGTGATAGAGCGCGGTGTAGAACTGCACCTGCTGGTCGGAGGTGCCGCCGCCGATCTGGAGCTTGTTCAGCACCGTGTTCCACGCTTGGTGGTTGGCCTGCTCGACGGTGTCGAGGTTCCATGTCCTGATCTCGGCGGCGAGGTTGTCCGCCGCGTTTGCGTCGTTCGTGTAGGAGATGCCGACCTTCGCGCTCACCGTGGCGTCGGAGGAGGTGTCGAAGGTCAGGTACATGCCGTTCGCGCCCGTGGTGGGGGGCTGGGCCGCCCGGGGCGTGACCGACGACCGGGACCTGGTACCGGCGCTCGGCGCCGGGGACGGTGTGCCGGAAGCCTTGGCGCTGCTGCCGTGGATCGTGGGGGCCGGCTTCGCCGGGACGGTGAAGTGCTTCTCCTTCAGCGGGGCCGACTGGGAGGTCTGCGGAGTCTGCCGAACTTTGCCCGCCTTCAGTGACCTCGCGTCGGGGTTGATGGTGCTGCCGACCCAGGTGCCGCTCTCGGTGAACGGATGGTCGAACTTGATGTCGAAGTGCAGCGTGTACCTGTTCTTGGCGCCGCAGAAGTGACCGCTGTCGATCGCGCCGCTGATCTCCTGGTCGTTCACCACCTGGACGCGGGTTCCGTCCACCTGCGTGGCGCCGCCGCTCAGCTTGAACAGCAGGTTCCCCTGCCGGCCCGCCGGGAAGGTGAAGTGGCCGAGTCCCGCACGGGTGGTGTCGGTCAACTCGGTCGTGACGCCGTTCGCGTCGGTGACCTTGTAGGAGCCGATGCCCGCCTGCTCGTCGCTGTGGCTGAAGCCGACGGACGTGTCGCCGAGGCTGCCGGACAGCGCGCCGGCCACCGGCAGGATCGGCAGGTCGCCCGCGACGGGGCAGCCGGGGCCCGAAACGTGTGTGAGGCTGAAGCCTGAGATCTTGTTGTCGTTGTACTCGTAGCCGCCGCCGTCGGGGCGGTGGGGCGTCGTGTCGGGGCCCCACTGCACCATGCCGGCCGGCATGTCGGGACCGGGGAAGGTGTCCACGGCACCGGACGTGCCGATGAGGGGGTTGACGAGGGACGCGGGATCCTTCACGAACGCCGGCGTCGCGGTGCTCGCGGCATCGGCGCTGCCCGCTGCCGTGAGTGGCAGGGCGGCCATGCCCAACACGCAGACCGCCGCCAGGTGCTGACGGCGTCTCTTGCGGTCACGTGGCGCAGCTGAACGTCGGGGTCTCACCATCGGTTGCCTCCGCAGCAGTTCGTGCTTCGCACATCAGGTGCCGGCGCTCCCGGAACCACGCAGCGCCGACAGCAGACAACGTTGTCGGGCGCTCTCCGCCGGTCTGACAACGTTGCCATCTACGAGTGTCGAGTGAAACGCCTGAGCTGATGGGATGTCAACGAGGCCAACCGGACTTTCTGAGGGAGGAGTTCACGGATGGTCACATCCGCCGGGGCCGGGGTACGCCCAGGGGGTGCCGTGCCCTGCGGAGTCCGACCTCAGTTGTCGCGCTCGTCGGCAGGACCCGGCTCGGTGTCGATGGTGTAGACGTCCTTGAGCTTCACCTCGGTGACGCCGCGGCCCTCCGGGAAGACCGCGCGCCAGTCGCCGATGACGTGCAGTTCGTCGGTGCCCATCGCGCGGGCCACCATCAGGCCCTGGTCGTAGGCGCGGTGTGCTTTCCACCAGAGGTTCGCGAAGGCCTGCGAGCGGATGAGGTGCATCCAGTCGGTGCGGTACAGCTCCCGGTTGTAGTTCGACTCCCCCAGGGTCGAGACGAACTTCGAGTACATCGCCTTGACGTACTCCAGCGTCACTTCGTCGTCTTCGGCGATGGCCCGGTCCCGGGCTTCCTTGAGGGCGACGCGGAACTTCTCCAGCAGGCCTTCGGTGGCCCCGGAAGTCCACGACTCGTGGATCTCCGGCGGGTCGCACAGCCCGTACTTCGGCCCCGAGATCCGCAGCAGCAGCCGCAGGGTCGGTTCGGTCACCCACAGCGGTCCCGGCTCGTCCCGGCTGCCGATCGGGTTGGGCAGGCAGCCGTCGTGGTCCCAGTCCGGCGGGGTGATCAGGTGGAGGCCGGCGCGGCGCGGGTTGTGATGGTTGCCGGTGGAGTGCTCCAGCTGGCCGAGCGGCAGATGAGTCTTGAGGGCGCTCAGGTACGCGCCGTTGATGTCGAGCGCGGTGACCTCATGGCGGCCGGGCGGTAGTTCGGGCCGCGCCCACTTGGGGCGAGCCTCCCAGATCTGGTCCGCGCCGCGGGAGGACTGCTTGCGCAGGATGTCGGGCAGCCACGGATGGGCGACGATCTCGTAGCGGCCGCCCTTGCGGCTGTGGTCCAGCAGTGCCATCGCGTCCGGGATCGCCCGCTTCACCAGCGCCTTGGTCGCCGCTTCCACGTCACCGGAGTGCTCGGCGAGCGCGGCCGAGACCGCGGAGCCGATCAGGTCCGGGGTGTCGGCGGCCTGCATGCGGCGGCCGACGGGCACGACCCGGACACCGCGTCCCGCCTGCCCCTGTCGGCCGGGGGACGGTGCACGCGAGAGAGTCGTCTGCGCGGCGGGCTTCTCCGGCGCGACCGGCCCCTTCGGCTCCGCGGGCGCGGCGGCGCGACACTCGGCGGGGTCCAGATGCTGGGGGAATCCGGCGACCTGGTGACGGGCGGGCTGTCCGCACAGCACGCACGGTCGCGGGGTGGCGAGCACGTCGACGTCGTCGTCCTGGTCGGCCGTCGGCTCGGCATCCGCGCGAACTTCGTCCTCCGGCGCCTCCGCCGGGGCTTCCTCGGACACGTCCGCTGCCTCGGCCGCCAGCTTGGCCTTCGCCCCTTCAAGGAAGTACGCGTATTTCTCCCGCACTTCGCCGCTCGGGTCCCGTCCCGACTCCCAGCCCTTTACGGTGGAAGGGCTCACCGCCAGGGCCTGCGCGAGCTGGGAGCGCGAGACGTTCAGCTCCTCGCGCAGGGCACGCCGCTCCTCGACGGAAGGCAGCGCCACCTCCTTCTTGGCACCGGCGAGCAGCGCGTCGATCGCGCCGAAGTCCGTCATCGCACGCCCCCTTCGACGGCCGCAGGGCGCTGGGTGCCGGCCGGGCGGCCGGGAACGCGGCGGCGCGCGGCAGGCAGTGCCTCGGTGGCCCGGGTGGGTCCGGCCAGCAGTTCGAGGACGTCGATGCCGTAGTGCGCGGCGACCGCCTCGCAGTCGGTCAGACTCCACGCCGCGGTGCCGGACTGACGACGGCTCACCTGGGCCTGACTCACGCCCAGAGCGGCGGCCAGCTCGGTCTGCGACTCCCCTGCCGCATGCAGGAGCGCCGCCACCGCCGATCGCACCCGCTCTTCAAGGCTCATACCCACGATGGTGACTATATCGCGCATTCCTCATGCACCATACGCATATCGCATGACGGTGGGCAGCGGAACGGCCGCGTGCGGGCCATGGCACATGTCGGGTCAGTTCGGCGTGCAGTACGCGCGGGATCGTTCCAGACGGCGAAGAAGTCGGTCTCCAGCTGGACGCGTTCACATGATCAGTGGCAGGGGCGGCAGGATTTGAACCTGCGGCATCCGGTTTTGGAGACCGGCGCTCTGACCAGCTGAGCTACACCCCTTCGGTGGAGGACAGCTTGACATGACCAGCAGGTCCATCGCCAAAGGTTTTCCACCAACTGCCTTGCGCGAAGCGGCATTTCATGGCCCCTGCCGGACACCGATACGTTCCGGATTCATGGAGTGGAATTTTCTGACGGCCGAAGAACTGACGGCCGCACTGCGCGCCGGTGAAGTGACGTCGGCGGAACTGACCGACGGGGCGATCGCCCGTATTGAGCGGGACGACAAGGCGGTCAACGCGATCTGCGTGCCGGACTTCGACCGTGCGCGGGCCGCCGCCCGCGATGCCGACCAGGCCCGCGCACGCGGTGAGGACCGGCCACTGCTCGGTATCCCGGTGACGGTCAAGGAGTCCTACAACATCGCCGGACTGCCCACGACCTGGGGCATACCGCTGCACCGGAACTACGTGCCGGCCGAGGACGCGGTGCAGGTGTCGCGGCTCAAGGCCGCAGGCGCGGTGGTGCTCGGCAAGACCAATGTGCCCTTGGGTCTGCAGGATGTGCAGAGCTTCAACGAGATCTACGGCACCACCAACAATCCCTGGGACCACGGCCGTACGGCGGGCGGGTCCTCCGGTGGATCAGCGGCCGCCCTGGCGTGCGGGTTCGGCGCGCTGTCCATCGGCTCCGACATCGGCGGTTCGCTGCGCACCCCCGCGCATTTCTGCGGTGTCTACGCGCACAAGCCGACCCTCGGGCTGGCGGCGACCCGCGGCATGGTTCCGCCGCCCGCACCGGCACTGCCGGTCGAGCCTGATCTCGCTGTCGTCGGTCCGATGGCGCGCAGTGCCCGTGACCTCGCCCTACTGTTCGATGTCATGGCCGGACCGGACCCGCTGACGCTCGGTGTGGCGCACGACTTGCGGCTGTCGCCCGCGCGCCACGAGCGGCTTGGCGACTTCCGGGTCCTGGTTCTCGACGAGCATCCGTTCATTCCGACCGGGTCCGCCGTGCGGGCGGGCGTGAACCGGGTGGCCGACGCGCTTGCCGACGCCGGCGCCCGCGTCGAACGGCACAGTCCGCTGGTGCCCAGTCTCACCGAAGCGGCCGTGATCTACACGCGGTTGCTGTTCTCGTACTCCGCCGCGCGTTTCCCCGTCGAAACGTACGAACTGCTGCGAACCCATGCCGCCGGGCTGAGCGCGGACGACCGGAGTCTTGAGGCGGAGCGGCTGCGCGGCACGGTGCTCAGCCACCGCGACTGGATCGAGGCGAACGACCGCCGTGAACTGCACCGTCACGGCTGGCGGCAGGTCTTCGCCGAGTTCGACGCCGTGGTGTGTCCCGTCACGCCCACTCCCGCGTTCCCGCACGACCAGAACCCCGATCTGATGGGTCGCCGGATCGACATCGACGGCGTCGAGTACCCGTACCTCGACCAGCTCGTCTGGGCCGGTCTGGCCACCATGCCCGGACTGCCCGCCACCGCCGTACCCGCGGGCCGGTCCCCCGAGGGTCTGCCGGTGGGCGTGCAGCTCATCGGTCCGATGTTCGAGGACCGTACCCCGCTGCGGCTGGCGGAACTGCTCGAGCCGAAGCTCGGCGGCTTCCAGGCGCCGAGGTGATCCGCAAGCCGGCAGTCGTTCGAGCGCGGTCCTGACGGCCGCGGTGCGGGCCGTCAGGCGAGGCCGAACCAGCGAGCACCGTCTGGATCAGAAGGATGGTGGACATGGCGCCGACCCCGACGACCACGGCGGTGGCCGCGATGCGACAGCGCGGGCCGTTGGCCGCGGATCCGAGGACGGAGCGGCGGTTGGTCAGCTTCCCCGCCTGTGACCGGCCTTTGACCATGGCCGTGATCTTTCGCGACCAGTTCGAGTGAGACGAGTGGAAGCGGTCGAAGGCCCGTGTGGCGGTCGGCTTCGCTCATCCCGGGCCCCTGGCCGACCACGTGGAACGCGGTGCCGGGGGTGCGGGCGAGAGTGATGGTGGTGCCGGGCGGGGACACGCGCAGGGCGTTGGCGACCAGGTTGTCGATGACCTGCTCCAACGCGCCCGGAATTGCCCACACTTGGCCCGTCGGCAGGCCGGTCACGTCGACGGCGACGACAATCCATCAACGGCCCGGGGGGGGGCCGCGCGCCCCCCCCCCGGGCGGCGGGGGGCGGGGGGGGGGGGGCGGTTATAACCCATCCACCCCCCGGTGTGGGCGTGCGTGGCGGGGGTGTGTGGACGAGATGTGG
>NZ_JBSFHW010000105.1:0-7726 GCF_053597275.1 Streptomyces sp. NPDC001492
TCCACGCCGCCGCCAGATCCGGCAGCAGGATCCGCCACGAGACACCGTCCACCACCAGGTGATGCAGCACGACGATCAGACGGCCCGGAATGTCCGGCCCCGCGTCGAACCACACCAGCCGGCCCATCACCCCCGCAGCCGGATCCAACAAACCGGTGGCGATGTCGAGTTCGGCCTTGGCCTGCTCCAGCCAGGCCTCGTCCCAGACCCCGTCGCACTCCACCCGACGGATCAGCTCCGCCACGTCCACCGAGCCCGGCCCGGACACCACCATGCCGTCCTCGGCCAGCCGTGAGCGCAGCACATCATGCCGGTCCCACACCGCCCCGACGGTGGCGATCAACCCGGCCTCGTCGATGTCCACCGGCAGCTCGGCCACCGCCGACATGCTGAACCGGCCGTAACCACCACCCAGTTCGAGCAGATACCGGCTGATCGGCAGCAACGGCTGGAAACCGGCCCCGCCACCCTCCAACTCCTCCAAGGCCTCAGCGGCACCACCGCGTCCGGCGGCCACCGCCGCCAGGGAGGCCACCGTGCGGTGCTGGAAGACCTCCCGCGGAGTGACCTCCACGCCCCGCGCCCGCGCCCGCGAGACCACCTGGATGGAGCGGATGCTGTCCCCGCCCACCGCGAAGAAGTCGTCGTCCACCCCCACCCGGTCCGCGCCCAGCACCTCCGCGAACACCCCCGCGAGCACCATCTCCGCCTCGCTGGAAGGCGCGCGATAGGTCTCCCCCTTGAACACGGGAGCGGGCAGCGCCTTGCGGTCCAGCTTGCCGTTCGGGGCCAGTGGCAGCCGGTCAAGCACCACGAACGCCGACGGCACCATGTACTCCGGCAGCCGCCCGGACACGAACCGGCGCAGCTCCGGAACCGACACACCCGCCGTCAGGTCGAGGTGGCTGCGGCCCGTGGCGGCCGGCTCCTCGACGGCCGCCGTGGTGCGGGCCGGGACGACGTAGCCGACGAGCTGCCTGGTGCCTGAGTTGCCCTCGCGGACCACCACGGCGGCCTGGGCGACGCCGGGGTGGGCGGTCAGGGCCGCCTCCACCTCACCCGGCTCGATCCGCAGACCGCGGATCTTCACCTGCGCGTCGCCGCGGCCGACGTACTCCAGCCGTCCCTCGCGGTCCCAGCGCACCAGATCCCCGGTCCGGTACATCCGCGCACCCGCCGGCCCGAACGGATCCGGCACGAACCACTCCGCCGTCAGGGAGGGGGAACCACGGTAGCCACGGGTCACGGAGGCGCCCCCGACGTACAGTTCGCCGGGCACACCGGGCGGCACGGGCAGCAGCCCCTCGCCGAGGACGTAGGCGCGTACGCAGTCCAGCGGGGAACCTGTCGGAGCGGTCGCGCCGCCGGTCCAGTCCTGGTCGCCCGGGAGCAGGAACTGTGAGACGTAGTAGGTCTCGGTCTGGCCGTAGCCGTTGACGATGCGCACCCCCGGGAAGGCCGCGCGCGCCCGCTCCACCAGCGAACCCGGCAACGCCTCACCCGCGAACACCAAGGTGTCCACCGCGACCCTGCCGGCGATCTGCTCCAGCATCTCGGAGAACACCGACGGCACCGAACTGACGACACCGCCCCGCCAGCTCTCCCGCTCCGTCAACTCCAGGACATCACGGACCACTTCCACGACACCGCCACTCGTCAGCGCCGTCATCACCTCGAACACCGACACGTCGAAGTTGATGGAGGTGCCCGCCAGCATCCGCTTCCCCGGGCCCATGCGGACGGCGTCCACCTGGGTGGGCAGACAGCCGGCGACGTTGCGGTGGGTGGCCGTGACGCCCTTGGGGACGCCGGTGGAGCCGGAGGTGTACATCACGTACAGCGCGTTGTCCGGGTGGACCTCGGTCGCCACGGGGCTCGGGTCGCCGCCGTCGAGGTCCAGGTCGTCGAGAAGGACCACGGGCACGTCGTGCCCGGGGAGCGTCGGCGCCGTCGCGGCATCGGTCAGCAGCAGCGCCGGGCGGGCGTGCTCCAGCATGAGGCTCAGCCGTGCGCTGGGGTAGCGCGGGTCGATGGGCAGATAGGCACCGCCCGACTTCATGACGCCCAGCAGGGCGACCACCAGGTCCGCCGAGCGCGGCAACGCCAGCCCCACCACCGACTCCCCGGTCACCCCCCGCGCGATCAGGGCACGGGCCATCCGGTTGGCCCGCTCGTCCAGCTCCCGGTACGTCAGCCGCACCGCCCCGCACTCCACCGCCGGCGCGTCGGGGCGGGCCCGGACCTGCCGCTCGAACAGGGCGTGCACGGTGGTGTCCGCCACCGGCAGGCCCGGTCCGCTGCGGCCGTCGAACCGCTCGCGCTCGCCCGGCAGCAGCACGTCCACCTGGTCGATGCGGCGCCCGGGGTCGGTCACCAGCTGCTCGACGGCCCGCAGGAAGCGGTCGGCGAGGCCCTCGGCGGTGGAGCGGTCGAACAGGTCGGTGGCGTATTCGAGGTTGCCGACGACGCCCTGGCCCGGGATGTCGCCCAGGTTGAAGAACAGGTCGAACTTGGCGGTGTCCGAGAACGAGGGTTCCCACCTGACCTCGAGCCCGCGCATCCCGAAGTCCTCACGGGCGATGTTCTGCCAGGCGAACATCACCTGGAACAGCGGGTGGTAGGCGGTGGAACGCTCCGGGTTGAGGACCTCCACCAGACGCTCGAACGGCGCGTCCTGGTTGTCGTACGCCGCCAGCGCCCGGTCCCGGACCCGCCCCAGCACCTCCCGGAACGACGGCGCCCCGGACAGATCCGCCCGCAGCACCCACGTGTTGACGAAGAAGCCCACCAGGTCGGCGAGCTGGGCGTCGGTGCGGTTGGCGATCGGCGAGCCCATGGTGATGTCCTCGCCGCCGCCGAGACGACCGAGCAGCACCGCGAGCGCGGACTGGAGCACCATGGCCTCGGTCGCGCCGCTGTCCCGGGCGAGCCTCTCCACCTCGGTCATGACCTCGGGGGCGATGCCGAACTCGACGACGTCACCGCGGTGACTGGGCGCCGGGGGGCGGGGCCGGTCGGTCGGCAGCTGCAGTGGCTGCGACGCCCCCGCCAGCTCCTGGCGCCAGAACTCGGCCTGGGCGGCCAGCAGGCTGTCCGGGTCGTCCTCGTCGCCGAGGAGTTCGCGCTGCCACAGCGTGTAGTCGACGTACTGGACGGGCAGTTCGGCCCAGTCGGGTGCGCAGGACTCCAGGCGGGCCTCGTACGCCGTGGCCAGGTCGCGCGCGAGGGGGGCGATCGACTCGCCGTCGACGGCGATGTGGTGGATGACCAGGGGCAGCAGATGCTCCTCGGCGCCGAGCCGCAGCAGGGCGGTGCGGACGGGAAGGTCGGCGGCCAGCCGGAAGGGCCGGCCGATGATCCGGGCGAGTTCCTCGTCGACCGTGTCCGGTGTCACCTCGGTCAGCGTGACGTCCAGGCCGGCGTCGGCGACGGGCAGCACCCGCTGGTACGGCCGGCCGTCGGCGTCCTCGGCCACGAGGGTGCGCAGGGTCTCGTGCCGGGCGACCACGTCACCCAGCGCCGCGCGCAGCGCGTCGACGTCCAGCGGCCCGGTCAGGCGCAGCACGAAGGACTGGTTGTACGTCGCCGACGGCCCCTCGAAGCGGTCCACGAACCACAGGCGGCGCTGGGCGTAGGACAGCGGCACCCGCTCGGGCCGGGTCTCGGCGCGGCGCAGCAGCGGCCGGGCCGGGTCGCCGGTGGCCAGGTGCCCGCTCAGCCGGGCGACGGTGGGCGCGTCGAACACGCGGCCGACGCGGACCTCGGCGCCCAGTTCGGCGCGGATCCGGTTGACGAGCCGGGTGGCGAGCAGCGAGTGGCCGCCGCGGACCAGGAAGTCGTCGTCGATGCCGACCCGTTCCACGCCGAGCACCTCGGCGAACAGCCGGCACAGCACCTCTTCGGTGGCGCCCCGCGGGGCGCGGTAGGGCACGCCCGCGAACTCCGGCTCGGGCAGCGCGGAGCGGTCCGCCTTGCCGTTGGGCAGCAGCGGAAGCCGGTCGAGGGTCACGAAGACGGACGGCACCAGGTGGTCCGGCAGCTTCGCGGACATGTAGCCGCGCAGGTCCCGCAGCGGCTCGCTCCCGGCCGGGACGACATAGGCGGCCAGATACGAGGACGCCGAGGCACCGCTCGCGGGACTCCGGCGGGCGATGACGAGGGCCTGCTCGATGTCGGGGTGGGCCACCAGAGCGGCCTCCACCTCGGCGGGCTCCACGCGCACACCGCGGATCTTCACCTGGCCGTCGCCCCGGCCGACGTAGGCGAGCTGGCCGTCGGGGGTCCAGCGGGCGAGGTCGCCGGTGCGGTACATGCGCGAACCGGCGGGACCGAACGGGTCGGGCACGAACCGCTCGGCGGTCAGACCGGCCTGGCCGAGGTAGCCGCGGCCCAGCGAGGCACCGGCGACGTAGAGCTCGCCCACGACGCCGGGCGGCACGGGCCGCAGCCCGGCCCCGAGGACGTAGGCGCGGCCGTACCGCAGGGGGCGGCCGATGGGCGCGCTCGCGCCGCCGGTGAACTGCTCGCCCGCGCCGAGCATGTACGCCGTCGCGTAGAAGGACTCGGTCTGGCCGTAGCCGTTGACCACGCGCGCGCCGGGGAAGGCCGCGCGGACGCGCTCCACCAGGGAGCCGGGCAGGCCCTCGCCCGCGAACACGAGGGCCTTGGGGTTGATGCGGCCCGGCAGTTCGTCGAGGAGTTCGGCGAACGCGGACGGCACCGAGTTGACGACGTCGGCGGACCAGGTGTCCCGCTCGCCCAGGGCGAGCACGTCGCGGACGAGTTCGACGGTGCCGCCGTGGCTCAGCGTCGAGAAGATCTCGTACACGGAGACGTCGAAGTTCACGGACGCGCTCGCCAGCATCCGCATCCCGGGCCTGACCCCGAGGGTGTCGAGCAGGCCCGGCAGGACGCTGGTGACGTTGCGGTGGGTGATGGTGACACCCTTCGGCCGGCCGGTGGAGCCGGATGTGTACATCACGTAGGCGACGTTCTCCGGCCGGGCCGCCACCGGATGCGCGGACGCGGCGCCGGGCTCGGTGAGCTCGGCGAGGGTCGTGGTGGGGATGCCGGTGTCCGGCAGGACGGCCGCCGAGCCCGGGTCGGTGAGGATCAGCGACGGGGCCGCGTCCGACAGCAGGAACTCCAGGCGGGCGCTCGGGTACTCGGGGTCGATCGGCAGATAGCCGGCGCCGGCCTTCAGCACACCGAGCAGGGCCACGACCAGGTCGGGGGTACGGGGCAGCGCCACGGCCACCAGCGACTCCGGGCCGATGCCACGGGCGGCGAGTCCGCGCGCCAGCCGGTCGGCGCGCCGGTCCGTCTCCCCGTAGGTCAGCGACTCGTCGCCGCTGATCACCGCAACGGTGTCGGGTGCCGCGGCGGCCCGTGCCTCGAACAGCGCGGGGATCGTCGTGTCCGGCACGGCCGGCGCGGCGGTGCCGCTGAGGCGCAGCACCCGCTCACGCTCGGAGGGTATGAGCACGTCCACCGCGCCGACCGGCAGCTCGGGGTCGGTCACGAGCCGGCGCAGCACCTGTTCGAAGCGTTCGGCGACGAGCTCCACCGCGGGCCGGTCGAACACGTGCGGCTGGTATTGCAGCGACAGGCGGAGGGCGGGGTCGGCGTCGGCCATCACGGTCACCGGGTAGTGGGTGCCGCTGAACGGCGTGATGCCGGTGATGGCGACGCCGGCCGTGTCGTTGGCCTCGCTCAGGCCGACGTGGTCGACGGGGTACGACTCGAAGACGACGATGGTGTCGAAGAGCCGGGTCGCCCCCACGGTCCGGTGGATCTCGCTGAGGCCGTAGTGGTGGTGGTCGAGCAGCTCGCCCTGCCGGTGCTGAAGGCCGGTCAGCACCTGCCGGAGGCTGTGCCAGGGCGACAGCTCCACCCGTACCGGCAGGGTGTTGATGAACAGGCCCACCATGGACTCCACGCCGGGCACCTCGGGCGGACGGCCCGAGACGGTGGCGCCGAACACCACGTCGCGGCGGCCGGTGAGCTGTCCGAGCAGCACCGCCCAGGCGCCCTGCACCAGGGTGTTGAGGGTGACGCCCAGGTCGGCGGCGCATGCGGACAGCCCGCGGGTCAGGGCCGGTGACAGCGGTACGTCGACGTTGCCGACGTCGTCGCTGTGCGCGGCCGGGTCCTTGTCCCGCACGAGCAGGGTCGGCTCGTCGAAGCCGTCGAGTTCGGCCGCCCACGCCTCGGCGGCCGCGGTCCGGTCCTGCCGCGCCTGCCAGGCGAGGAAGTCACGGAAGCCGCGCGCCCGCGGCAGGGCGGAGGCGTCGCCCCCGGAGCCGTACAACCGCAGCAGGTCCTGCATGAGGGTGGGCACCGACCAGCCGTCGAACAGCACGTGATGGGCGGTGAGCACCAGGGCGGAGCGGTCCGGTCCGCGGGAGACGAGGGTGAGCCGCAGCAGCGGCGGCGTGACCGGGTCGAAGCGCTCGGCGCGGTCGGCGGCCAGGAACCGCTGGAAGGCCTCCTCGTCGGCGTCGGTCAGGTCCAGGTGCCGCCAGGGCAGTTCGACCTCGTCGAGGACGAGCTGCACCAGATCGCCGGCCGTGTTGGAGACGAACGCCGTGCGCAGGTTGTCGTAGCGGTCGAGCAGTGCCTGGCCCGCGACCCGCATGCGCCGCGCGTCCACCGGTCCGGACAGGTGGTACGCGAACTGCATCTGGTAGGCGTCGTGCGTGGTGTCGGCGAGCATCGACTCGAAGAGCAGGCCGGACTGGAGCGGGGTCGGCGGCCACACGTCACGCAGCGACGGGTGCTGCTGCTCCCAGCGCTCGATCTCGGCCTGGCCGGCCGTGACCAGCGGTACGTCCGAGGGGGTCAGACCGCCCGCGCCGGGCCGGGCCACATGGCGGGCCAGACCCTCCAGGGCGGTCTGCCAGAGCGCGGCCAGCTCCTCGACGTCCGAGCGGCCGAGCACGCCGTTCGGGAAGCCGATACGGGCGGTCAGCTCGCCGGAGTGATCGACGAGCGCGTTGATCTCCAGGGTGGACATCACCGGCATGTCCGCGTCGGGCGTGGCGATCAACTCACCCGCGCCCGACGCCTGGTGGAAGCCCAGACCCCGCAGCTCCTCCGGCATGTCGGCGGCGGTGAAGTGACCCAGGTAGTTGAAGGCGATCTGCCCACTCGGATGCGACGCCAGCACGGCCGCCGTCTCGTCATTCAGATAGCGCAGCAGGCCATAGCCCATCCCCTTGTCCGGGATACGCAGCACCTGCTCCTTGACGGCCTTGACCACCGCCCCGGCGGCCGTGCCCCCGGCCAGCGCGTCGTCGAGGTCGGTGTCCGCCACGTCCAGGCGCACCGGGAACATGCTGGTGAACCAGCCGACCGTGCGCGAGAGATCCGCACCCGGCACGACCGCTTCCTCACGGCCATGACCCTCCAGCCGCACCAGCAACGACGACTCGGCCACACCCCGGCCCTCACGCCACCGCGCGACCGCCACGGCAAGCGCACCCAGCAGACCGTCGTTGACACCCGCACGGAACGCCGCCGGCACATCGGTGATCAGGGCCCGGGTGACAGAGGTGGGCACCCGCAGCCATACGTACTCCTGCGTGGAGATGGTGTCGACGGTCGCGTCCAGCGCCCGCGTGCCCAGCAGTGGGTCGGGTCCTTCGACGACGGACCGCCACAGCTCCAGTTCCGCCATCCGCTCGGGCGAGGACGCCTCCTCGACCAGGGCGTGCGCCCAGCGCCG
>NZ_JBSFHW010000106.1:0-6830 GCF_053597275.1 Streptomyces sp. NPDC001492
CGGGGTGCCGCGCGGTCCCGCCACCGCGCTCACCGCGATCCTCGGCTTCGTCGTCATGGGGCTGATCGGCTGGTTCGTGACCTGGCAGGTCATGGCCGTCGCTTATCGGCCATCTGATCGTGGAGGTCACGGAAAGGTCTCTTCCAGGGTGCTGACTACGGCTCACCGATGTGGCTAACATCACGGACACCGCGACGATGTTGCCGCGGTGTTAAGGAGGTGCGACGTGCTGCCAGTACGGGGACGAAACGGCCGAGCCGCCAGGCCTGCGCGCCTCCTGGGTACCCGCACCGCGTGGACACCCGTCGGGGACGGCGAGTTCTTCTGCCCGGGCTGCGGGGGCGACCGCAACTACCAGCGGCTGACCGGCCACCGCCGTTTCATCCTGCTGGGGGTGCCCGTGCTGCCGCGCGGCGAGACCGCTCCGGTCGTCGAATGCGCCGCCTGCCGCCGCCACTTCGGCACGGACGTCCTCGACCACCCCACCACCACCCGCTTCTCGGCGATGCTCCGCGACGCCGTCCACACCGTCGCGCTCGCGGTGCTGGCCGCCGGCGGCACCTGTTCCCGTACGGCCCTGGAGGCCGCCGCGAGCGCGGTCCGCGCGGCCGGCTTCGACGACTGCACCGAGGACCAGCTGCACGCGCTCGTCGAGGCGCTGGCCGCGGACACCGGCCGGGCCTACGACCAGTCCTGCGGCGCCGGACTCGCCATAGAGCTCCACGAGGCCCTGGACCCGCTGGCCCCGCACCTCGCCCCGGTCGGCCGCGAGTCGATCCTGCTGCAGGGCGCCCGCATCGCCCTCGCCGACGGCCCGTACACCCCCGCCGAACGCGACGTCCTGTCCACGGTGGGCGCCGCCCTCACCATCTGCTCGGACGACGTGACCCGGCTGCTGGCGGCGGCGCGTACGCCGTCGTAGGCCCGGGCGTCGCGGTCGTCGTCGAACCGTGCGCCGCTCACGGCGACCAGCAGGACAACCATGCCGGTCAGCACCTGCACACAGGTGCTGACGACGGCACGGAGCCGGAACAGCAGTGCGGCGGTCAGCAGGATGACGCCGCCCGCGATCCCCACGTACAGCCAGTCGGGGGTCAGATCGACGTGGGAGTTGTCCGCGCCGGGATCGAACGGCTGCCAGCCGCTGTAGTCGATGCCGATCAGGAGGGCCACGACGGCTCCGACGGCATCGAGGACGAGCAGCCCGACGGCCAGGGCGATGTCCCCGGCGACGGGCAGCCACTCGCGTCGGGCCCGCGGAGGCGGCACATTGCCGCCGCGAAACTGCGGTAAGCCGGAGGGCCCGGAGGCGGGGTCGGTCATGGGCACAAGCCTCGTGCGAAGGAGGGGCCGGGGCCTGAGTACAGGTACTCACTACGACGCGGTACTCCCCGGGGAGTAATCCCGTCGCCCTGCCACCCCCGGCAGTACCCCTGAACTCGCCCTCACGCCCGACGAACCGCCCCCCGCGCGCCGGGAGTCTGGAACCGACCCAGACAATCCCGACCGGAGGGAGGCCCGTCCATGGGGGCCGCAAGGACAGGAACACGGGGACGGCGTGCCGTGCCGTGGGTGGTGCTCGGCCTCTGGCTGGCCGCGCTCGTGCTCGCCGGACCGTTCGCCGGGAAGTTCTCCGGCATCCAGCAGAACCGGGCCGTGGACTACCTCCCCGACAGCGCCGACTCCACCCAAGTGGCCCGCATCCAGGACCGGTTGCCGGGCGGCCAGGCCACCGACCTGGTGCTCGTCTACCACCGCGACGGCGGCCTCACCGCGGCCGACCGGGAGAAGGCGGGCGCGCAGGTCGCCGAGATCGGGACCAAGTACCAGCTCACCGACATCCCGAAGGCGGTCCCGTCCCGCGACGGCACCACCCTCATGTACCCGGTCTCCAGCACCCGGCCCGGCCAGGACGACAAGGCGCGGGACGCCTTCGTCGACGGCGTGCGCGCGCTCGCGAACGGCGGCGCGGGGCTCAGCGTGGAGGTCGGCGGACCGGGCGGCCTCCAGACCGATATGGGCAAGGTGTTCGGCTCCATCGACGGCACCCTGCTCTACGCCACCCTCGGCGTCGTCACCGCCCTGCTCATCCTCATCTACCGCAGCCCCTTCCTGTGGCTGGTGCCGCTCGCCGTCGCCGGGGTCGCCGCCGGCATGGCGATGGCCGCCGCATACGGCCTGCACGAGGCGTTCGGCGTCACCGTCACCGGCCAGAGCGGCGGCGTGATGACGGTCCTGGTGCTCGGCGCGGGAACCGACTACGCCCTGCTGCTCATCTCCCGCCACCGCGAGGAGCTGCGCCGCCACGAGCGCACGTACGACGCCATGCGCGCCGCCCTGCGCGGCTGCGGCCCGGCGGTCCTCGCCTCCTCCGGCACCGTCGCGGCCGGACTGCTGTGCCTGCTCGCCGCCGACCTCAACAGCAGCCGTGGCATGGGCCCGGTCGGCATGGTGGGCGTGCTCGCCGCGCTCGTCGCGATGATCACCCTGCTGCCCGCCCTGCTGGTCCTCCTCGGCCGCCGCGTCTTCTGGCCGCTGATCCCCGCCTTCGGCAGCGAGCCCAAGGCGCGACGGTCGCTGTTCGCGGCCATGGGCAACTCGGCCACGCGCCGCCCGGTCCTCGTGCTCGCCGGCGGAGCGGTCCTGCTCGGGGCGCTCGCGCTCGGCGCGCTCAACCTTCCCGGCGCTCTCAAGCAGGAGGACTCCTTCACCTCCAAGCCCGAGTCCATCTCCGCGGGCCAGACCCTCGCCCGCGGCTACCCCGGGCAGAGCAGCCAGCCCATCGCGGTCATCGCCCCCGCCGGCAAGGCGGCCGCTGTGCTCGCCAAGGCCCGCACCACCGACGGGGTCGCCCGGGCGACGACCGGCCGCACCGGCTCCGGCTGGACGGAGATCTCCGTCTACGCCACCGCGGCCCCGGAGTCGAAGGGCGAGACCCGCACCATCGAGGCCCTGCGCGCCGGGCTCGACGGCACCTACGGCACCTACGTCGGCGGTCCCAGCGCCCAGCAGCTCGACCTGGCCGACAGCCAGACCCGGGACCGCGAGGTCGTCGTGCCGCTGGTCCTCGCCGCCGTGTTCGTGATCCTCGTGGGCCTGCTGCGGAGCCTGATCGCGCCAGTGATGCTGCTCGTCGCGGTGGTCGCGGTGTGGGGCGCGGCGCTCGGGATCGGCGGGCTGGTGTTCGGGCCGCTGCTGGGCTTCGGAGGCACGGACTCGGGATTGGGGTTGCTGTCCTTCGTCTTCCTGGTGGCCCTGGGCGTCGACTACGGCATCTTCCTCATGCACCGCATGCGCGAGGAGTCCGTCGCCGGTGCCGAGCCCGAGACCGCGGCGCTCACCGCCCTGCGCACCACCGGCGGGGTCATCGCCTCCGCGGGCGTCGTACTCGCCGCCACCTTCGCCGTGCTCACCACGCTGCCACTGGTGGGGCTGGTCGAGCTCGGGTTTGTGATCGCGGTGGGCGTACTGCTGGACACGTTCCTCGTACGGACCTACCTGGTGACGACGGCGAGCGTGCTCTTGAAGCGCCGGGTGTGGTGGCCGGGGCGGCTGTCGCGGGCGCCGGAGCCGATGCGGCGGGAACGGCAGCCGGAGACGGTGTGACACTGAGCCCCGTGCAGCAGACGACAGCGACGGGATCCCGCCGGGGCGAGCGGATCATGGCGGTGGTCAACCGCGACCCCCGCACCGCCCCGCACGGCACCCGCAACGACGCGGTCCTCGCCGCGGTCCTGGCCGCGGCGGGGGTGTGCCTGGCGCTGTTCACCGCCCCGCACGACCGCCCCGACGCGCTCGGCTGGGCGCTGCTGCTCGGTGCATACGTGCCGATCGTCTGGCGGCGCCGCCACCCGCTGCTCGTCCTGGCCGCGGTGGTGGCGCTCGTCGCGCCGTACCACGCGCTGGACAACAACCACGGCGCGCCCGTGCCCGCCACCTGCGTCGCGCTGTACACGGTCGCCGTCACCGGCCGCCCGCTGCGGACCGTGCTGACCGCCGTCGCCGTCCTCGGCGTCACGGTGACCGTGATGTTCGCCGTCGACTACCACCAGGGTCTCGAACTCCTCCGCGTCTCCGGCTGGGTCATCGCCACGCTCTTCTGCGGCGTCGACGTCCGCTACTACCGGCAGTACGTGGCCGCGATCGTCGAACGCGCCGAGCGCGCCGAACGCACCCGCGAGGAGGAGGCCCGCCGCCGGGTCGCCGAGGAACGCCTGCGCATCGCCCGTGACCTGCACGACCTGCTCGCCCACACCATCACCCTCATCGGCGTGCAGACCTCGGTGGCCGCGCACGTCCTGGCCGCCGACCCCGAACGCCTGGACCGGGAGACGGTGGCGAAGGCCCTGGACGACATCGCCGAGACGTGCCGGACGGCGCGCGGAGAGGTGCGGACGACGCTGGAGGTGCTCCGCGAGAACGACTCGGCGGACGGCCGCGGCCCGCTGCCCGGCCTCGACGGCCTGCCCGACCTGGTGGAGACGGCACGGCTCGCGGGCGCGCGCGTCGAGCAGACGGTACGGGTACGGCAGGCCCCGCCCGCCGTCGGCGCCGCCGCCTACCGCATCGTGCAGGAGGCGCTGACCAACGCGGTACGGCATGCCGGCCCCGAACCGGCCGTACACGTCGACCTGTACGACGACGAGGGCGCCCTGCACCTGTCCGTCACCGACGACGGCACCGGACCCACTCCCGGCGGCACACCCGGCTTCGGGCTCGTCGGCATGCGGGAGCGGGCCCGCAGCGTGGGTGGCACACTCGACGCCGGGTCGCGGGCGGAGGGCGGTTTCGCGGTGACGGCCGTACTGCCGCTGACGGCCCCGGGGGAGGGCGAGGGATGACGATCCGTGTACTGCTGGCCGACGACCAGACCCTGGTACGGGCCGCGTTCGCCATGCTCGTCGAGTCGGCGCGGGACATGGAGGTCGTCGGGCAGGCGGCCACCGGCCGGGAGGCGGTGGAGCTGGTCCGCGGCGAGCGCCCCGACCTCGTGGTGATGGACATCCGCATGCCGGACCTGGACGGCATCGAGGCGACCCGGCTGATCGCCGCCGACGAGGACCTGGCGGGTGTACGGGTGCTGGTCCTCACCACCTACGACACCGACGAGAACATCGTGGAGGCGCTGCGGGCGGGGGCCTCCGGATTCCTGGTGAAGGACACGCGCCCGGCCGAACTCCTGGATGCCATCCGTACGGTGGCCGCGGGCGAGGCGCTGCTGTCACCGGGGCCGACGGCACGGCTGATCGAGCGGTTCCTGCGCAGCCCGTCGGCGCCCGTGACCGGCGGCCCGGAATGCCTCTCCGACCGGGAGCGGGAGGTGCTGACCCTGCTGGCGCGCGGGCTCAACAACACCGAGATCGGGGAGGCGTTGGGGCTCAGCCCGCTGACGGCGAAGACCCATGTCAGCCGGATCATGGGGAAGCTGGGGGCGCGGGACCGGGCGCAGCTGGTCATCGTGGCCTACGAGTCGGGACTGGTCACTCCGGGAACGATCTGACGGTGACCTTCCTGAGCCGCACCCTCCTCGCAGCCACCGTGCTCCTCACCCCGCTCACGGCCCTCGCACCGGCTCACGCGACCACCGGCTGCACGTCCTCCGTCCCGTTCGTGTCGGGTGAGGGCGGCTACGACACCTACCGCATCCCGGCGACGGTCACGACCGGCCGCGGCACGGTGCTGGCCTTCGCCGAGGGCCGGCTGGGCGGCGCCGGGGACACCGGGAGCATCGACGTCGTCCTCAGGCGCTCCGGCGACGGGGGCTGCACCTGGGGTCCGCTGCAGGTGGTGGCCGCGGGGCACGGGGACACCCGGGGCAACCCCGCCCCGGTCGTCGACCCGCGTACCGGCGCGGTCGTCCTGCTGACCTCCTACAACAGCGGTGCGGTCACCGAGGCGCGGATAATGCGCGGCGAGGTCACCAAGGAGCAGAGCCGGCGGGTGTTCGTGCAGCGCAGCCGGGACGACGGGCGGCACTTCACGCCACCGCGGGACATCACGGACGAGGTGAAGCCCGCGGGCTGGCGCTGGTACGCGACGGGACCGGGCCACGCGGTGGCCCTCACCCGCGGCCCGCACGCCGGACGCCTGGTCGTCCCCGCCAACCACTCCGCGGCCCCGCCCGCCGGTTCGCCCGACACGGGCCAGGAGGCCAGGTACTACGGCGCGCACGCCCTCTACAGCGACGACGGCGGGCTGAGCTGGCGGCTGGGGTTCGTGGACTCCTCGTACGACGGCGTGGACAACGCGAACGAGTCCTCCGCCGCGCAACTTCCCGACGGGAGGCTGTACTTCAGTGCGCGGGACCAGAACGGGGGGAGTGTCGGGAATCGGCTCGACGCGTACTCCGGTGACGGTGGGGAGTCGCTGGAGCGCCCGTACGCGGTGCAGCCCATGCTGAACGACGTTCCGGTGGTCCAGGGGAGCGTCCTCCAACTCACGGGCGGCAAAGCTCCGCCGTTGCTGTTCTCGGGGCCGTCCGTGCCGACCGCTCGGCGGGCGATGGCTGTCTGGCGGAGTGAGGACGGCGGGGGGACGTTCACGAAGGTGCTGACCGTGTCGGCGTCGCCGGCCGCGTACTCCGACCTGGTGCAGGTCGATCGGGGGACGGTGGGGCTGCTGTACGAGACGGGGGTTTCGGGGCCGTACGAGACGATCGCGTTCCGCAGGCTGCCGGTGTCCACCCTCGGGTAGGCATTTTCTCGCCCCCGCCGCCCCTTCCCATTCCCGTCTCCTGGGGGCTGCCGCCCCCAGACCCCCGCTTTCGGCCTGAACGGCCTCGTGCTCAAACGCCGGACGGGCTGAAAACCAGCCCCACCCGCGGTTGAGGT
>NZ_JBSFHW010000107.1:0-4916 GCF_053597275.1 Streptomyces sp. NPDC001492
CGGTTCATCATCAGCACCCGGCCCTCGGACTTCACCTCGCTGTACAGGTGGTAGTAGAGGCCGTTGATCTTGTACAGCTTGTTGGCCTCGCTGCCGGGCGACTGGTGGATGACCGTGGGCGAGCCGACCAGCGACCTGCCGTCCGCGGACAGCTTGAAGAGGTTGATCTTGTAGCCGTCCGAGTAGTGCGAGGTGACCAGGTAGCCCTGGCCGTCGTCGTCCCAGAACGGGCACGGGTCGTCCCAGCCGGAGGTCCGCCACACTGCCGTCAGCGGGTCCCACGGCCCTTCCGGTGACGCGGCCGAGGTCATGAAGAAGCCTTCGTCGGGGGTGTTGAAGTACACCCAGTACCGGCCCGCGTGGAAGCGGATGGCGCCGGCCCACACGCCGCGGCCGTAGCGGTTCATCCGGTCCCAGTTCAGCTCCGGTCCGATCTGGGTCACGTCACCGACCGCGCCGCCGAGCGTGCGCCAGTTGACCAGGTCCTTCGAGTGCAGCACGGCCACGCCGGGCGAGTACCCGAACGTGCTGGTGATGCCGTAGTAGTCGTTGCCGACCCGGATGCAGTCCCAGTCGCTGAAGTCGCCCGGGAGGACCGGGTTGACGTAGGTGCCGTCGCCTTGGTCGCCCCACTTCCCTGCCGACAGTGCGGCTGCCGCTGCTCTGCCCGGTGACAGCAGGCCCGGCAGCAGGAGAGCCCCGGCACCGACCGCGGCGAGCCGGCCGAGCTGTCTTCTGGTGATGTCCACAAGTCCCGTCCCTTGGTAGGCGCCATCACATATGTGGTGGTACTGCTCGATTCGAATGCGCGGTGATGGAGGTACGCGGGGACGGCGCCGGTCCGGATGGCCGGCTCCGTCCCTCGCACCCCTTTGTCGGGCGGATCAGTCGACGTTGACGACCTTCCACAGCTGGCTGTCGGCGCCCGTGTCCGTGTTCTGGACGAGTTGAGTGCCGCCCGAGGACACGTCGAGCACCTTGTCGCTGTTGACGTTCTTGATCTTGTAGTAGCCGTTCCCGGTGGCGGTCAGGGTCCAGTGCTGGTTCGCGGCATTGGTGTCGGACGACTGGATGACGGACGCGCCGTCCGCGGTGGAAGCACCGCTGATGTCCATGACCAGGGGGGTGTTCCGGCTGACGATCTCGTAACTGCCGTCACCCACCGGGACGAAGCGCCAGTTCTGGTTCCCGGCTCCGGAGTCCGTCCACTGGATGATGTTGGCTCCGGCGGTCAGCGATCCGCCTGACACATCGACAGCCTTGTTGCTGCTCTTGTTGACCACCTTGTAGTTGGCGTTCTTCGCGGGGAACTGGATGGAGGCGAACGCGTCCAGCGCGCAGACGGCGCTGGAGGCAGCGGAGTTCTTCGTCCCCGTGCACACCACCTTGATCGTGTGCGGGCCCGCGGCCAGGCTCGTCTTCTCGAACAGCGGCACCTGCTTCGTCACCGTCGGGGCGTAGGCGTCGATGCCCGCCTGGGCGAGGGTGCCGTCGAGGTAGACGTCCACCTTGCCCATGTTGGGCTGCGTCATGCTGAGGTACCGGACGCCCGAGCCGGTGAACGAGAACTCGACGTAGTTGCCGGCGGTGCTCGTGAACTTCTCGGACCCGTTCATGTCCTTCGTGTCGTTCCAGTTCGACCAGGTGCCGGAGTAGGTCACGCCCGCGGCCTTGTCGTCGACGTGGTTCCAGCGCTGCCGCACCAGTGCCTTCGACGCGGGAGACGCGTTGCCCTGGGCGTCCACGACATAGAGCCGGTAGTCACCCGCCGTCTGGGGGACGCGGATGCTGGTCGAGGTGCCGCTCGCGCTGGTCATGGTGGGACCGGCGGCGAACGTCGTCGTACCGGCGGGAGCCAGCCACAGGGTCTTGGTCGCGTCCTTGGGGCTGCGCACCGGAACGGTCATCACGCCCGTGCCGGCGAACGTGCTCGCGGGCAGCGCGTAGTCCTGCGCAGCCGTGACGGCGGCGGGCAGCAGGTTCTTGTAGGCCTCCTCCAGACCCGCGTTCAGGGCGATGCCGTACGCCTGCGCCGGCCACACGTTGTCCCCGTAGCCCCGCACATCCTGGATCGTGCTGTTCGGGACGTTCCTGTCGAAGATCTTGTTGACGGTGCCGTAGTTGTTGGTGATGGTCAGGTCGTGCTGGCGGCCCCAGGTGCCGGAGTTGACGGTGTACGCCAGGCCGGGGTCGACGTCGAACACGTTGTCGTGGTAGTTGAGGAAGGCGGAGCCTTCATCGGGGTGCAGGCCGTACTTGTGGCCGGCCGGAACGCCCTTGATGTAGTTGTTGCTGATCTCCGTTCCCGGCTGGCTGCCCAGCGTGTAGATGGGAGCGGAGTCGCCGAGCACCTGCATCGTGTCGAAGATCTCGTTGTACTTGACGGTGTTGTTCTTCGCCGTGGTGGTCGGATTCCCGGGATTGACGGAGTTCGTGGAACCGTCGAAGTTCCACCAGCCCCAGCCGAGCGTGATGCCCGCCCACGGGGACTTCTCGATCCGGTTGTGCTGCACGGACAGGGAATCGACGAAGTACGCCGACACCGGGCTGGAGCCCTGGAAGAGCACCGCGCTGTCGTAGAGGTAGTTGTCCGCGATCGATATGTTCTTGCAGAGTCCCTCGACATTCACCGGGTACTTCTCGTTGTTGGTCGAGGTGTAGTCACCGATGTACACGTGCTGGGGGTGTCCCACGGTGAGGGCGGACCCGGCGATGTCGTTCGTGACGTTGCCGGTCAGCTGCGTGTCCGTCACGTCGTTGGCCAGGGTGATGCCGTCGGCGCCGGTGTGCTGCACCGTGTTGCGTGACAGGACGATCCCGTCGGCGTTCTCGATCTGGACGGCCGCGGGCGGCAGGTCGACGTTGCGGTAGGTGTACGCATGGAAGTTCTGCCTCGCGTACACGTTCGAGCTGGCGTTGCCCTGCGTTCCCTGCCGGAAGACGGAGCCCGCGACCTTGACCAGGTTCCAGTCGGAGTGCTCGACCGTGAGCCCGGAGAACGTGATGTTCCGCGCGTGGTCGGTCCTGGACGTGCCGGCGATCCTGAGGAGGGTGGACACGTTGTTCGGCGCGAAGACGTTCGCCGTGGTCATGTCCTCGGAGCCGGACTTGTAGTAGTACAGCGTGTGCTTCGTCTTGTCGAAGTAGAACTCGCCCGGCTTGTCCAGGAACTCGTACGCGTTCATGAACGTATGGCTGCCGCTGGCTCTGAACGGGCCGTACGGCGGTGCCTGGGCGATGGCCGCACCCGGCTGCTGGAACAGGGCCACGCGGTTGGCGCCGTCCGAGCTCGTGGTGATCTGGCGGACGCCCACGATGGCCGTTGTCCAGGTCGTGGCCGACATGATCTCGACGTCGTCCTGGTTGGAGGCGATGGCCGGCAGGTCGGAGAGGCTGTACTTGGCTCCGTCGCACTGCGAACCCGACTCCCAGGCCCAGGGGGCCTGGCCGGCCGTGACGGTGTAAGTCCCGTAGCATCCGGCCGTGTTGATCGTCTTCGAGGCCATCTGGGCGCGCTTGCCGTTGACGTAGAGCGCCCGGAGCTTGTTGTCGCGGTTGAGGGTGGCCTTCCAGATGTTCCCGCTGTGCTGGGTCCAGCCGGTCACCTGAACGCCTCCGTCCAGGACCGGCTTCTCGCCCGGGTAGGCGGCGTACACGACACGGTGGCCGTTCGTTCCGGAGTCGGCCGAGGTGAAGCTGATGGTGCTGCTGACAGGGTAGGTGCCGCCGCGGAGATAGACGTTGATGTCTCCGGTCATGTTGTCGTTGACCGACCGCACGACGTCCCGGGCGTGCTGCAGGGTCTTGAACGGCGCGGTGATCGTCCCGGCGTTGGCGTCGTCGCCGTTGGGGGCGACGTAGTAGGTCGCCTGGGTCGCGGCCGAGGCCGGGGTCGGCGTCGTGAGGGATGCCAGCAGCAGCGCGGAGAGAGCCGTCGCCAGCGCTGCTGACACGGTGCGGGTGGTGGAAGTGACGGGTTTCAACGTCTCCCCGTCCTGCTGGTGCGGACGGTCGGGAAAGCGTTCATGTGGCGGCTCCGGTGATGTCGTCAGTGCGGTTGACGTTGATCTTCAGCGTCCTTCCCTTGAGCGTTCCGAGGGCACAGGGGCGTCGGTGAACGGCACAACCTCGCGGATCGGGGGTGACTTCGCAGCGACAGAAGTGGTGCGAGCTTCCCTCGTCAGGGACGCGGCGTGGGAGCCTGCCCGGCACAGGCAGCCCTCGGAATAACTGATCGCAGCGCGGCGGTGCCCCGCGTGATGGTGATGCAGCACCACCGCGCCGGGCCGGTTGAGGGATCCGCCGACGGTCACTCAGATCCGCTTCGTCAGCTCACGGAGAACTGGCTGAACTTCGCGGTGCCGGGTGCTCCGCTGTGAGCCGTGAAGAACGCCCCCGCGTCCTCGGTGCTGTTGGCGCCGGTCAGCGTCGTGGTGCCCACAGTGGTCCAGGTGGTGCCGTTGGCGGAGTAGGAGCCGGTGACCGAGTTGCCGTTCCTGACCAGGCGGAGCCAGACCGGGGCGACGGCGGTTGTGCCGGTATTGGTGATGTTGGAGTCGAGGTAGCCGTCACTGTTGGAGTCCGACGACAAGGAGATGCCCTGGCCCGGCGTGGCGGCGAGGACGACGTATCCGGTGGAGGAGCCGGTGCCGGTGATGTCGTTGCGCAGTATCAGGCCGGCCTTGCCCCAGGTGTTGGTGTTGTCCTGGCTGTCGACGTGGACGGTGACGGTGGAGGAGGTTCCCGCGGCGGTCGGCTGGTAGGCGGCGGAGTACTCGTCGTCGTGCATCGTGGTTGTTTCCCAGGTGTCGATGCCGGCGCTGGTCAGGGAGGTCACTCCCTGGCTCTGGCTCACTGCGGCGGGGATGGAGCTGTAGGCAAGCCATGGCGAGGTGAGGATCTGCAGTTTGCTGAAG
>NZ_JBSFHW010000108.1:0-3021 GCF_053597275.1 Streptomyces sp. NPDC001492
GTTCGGCGGCGTCCTACTCTCCCACAGGGTCCCCCCTGCAGTACCATCGGCGCTGTAAGGCTTAGCTTCCGGGTTCGGAATGTAACCGGGCGTTTCCCTCACGCTATAACCACCGAAACACTATGAAACTGTCGAACCTGCCGCACCACGCCGTGACCGGACGTGGGGCTGTTCGTGGTTTCAGAACCAACACAGTGGACGCGAGCAACTGAGGACAAGCCCTCGGCCTATTAGTACCGGTCACCTCCACACCTTACGGTGCTTCCAGATCCGGCCTATCAACCCAGTCGTCTACTGGGAGCCTTACCCCATCAAGTGGGTGGGAGTCCTCATCTCGAAGCAGGCTTCCCGCTTAGATGCTTTCAGCGGTTATCCCTCCCGAACGTAGCCAACCAGCCATGCCCTTGGCAGAACAACTGGCACACCAGAGGTTCGTCCGTCCCGGTCCTCTCGTACTAGGGACAGCCCTTCTCAAGACTCCTGCGCGCACAGCGGATAGGGACCGAACTGTCTCACGACGTTCTAAACCCAGCTCGCGTACCGCTTTAATGGGCGAACAGCCCAACCCTTGGGACCGACTCCAGCCCCAGGATGCGACGAGCCGACATCGAGGTGCCAAACCATCCCGTCGATATGGACTCTTGGGGAAGATCAGCCTGTTATCCCCGGGGTACCTTTTATCCGTTGAGCGACGGCGCTTCCACAAGCCACCGCCGGATCACTAGTCCCGACTTTCGTCCCTGCTCGACCCGTCGGTCTCACAGTCAAGCTCCCTTGTGCACTTACACTCAACACCTGATTGCCAACCAGGCTGAGGGAACCTTTGGGCGCCTCCGTTACTCTTTAGGAGGCAACCGCCCCAGTTAAACTACCCATCAGACACTGTCCCTGATCCGGATCACGGACCCAGGTTAGACATCCAGCACGACCAGACTGGTATTTCAACGACGACTCCACCCGAACTGGCGTCCGAGCTTCACAGTCTCCCAGCTATCCTACACAAGCCGAACCGAACACCAATATCAAACTGTAGTAAAGGTCCCGGGGTCTTTCCGTCCTGCTGCGCGAAACGAGCATCTTTACTCGTAGTGCAATTTCACCGGGCCTATGGTTGAGACAGTCGAGAAGTCGTTACGCCATTCGTGCAGGTCGGAACTTACCCGACAAGGAATTTCGCTACCTTAGGATGGTTATAGTTACCACCGCCGTTTACTGGCGCTTAAGTTCTCAGCTTCGCCCCACCGAAATGGAGCTAACCGGTCCCCTTAACGTTCCAGCACCGGGCAGGCGTCAGTCCGTATACATCGCCTTACGGCTTCGCACGGACCTGTGTTTTTAGTAAACAGTCGCTTCTCGCTGGTCTCTGCGGCCACCCCCAGCTCAAGGAGCAAGTCCTCTCACCAGTGATGGCCCCCCTTCTCCCGAAGTTACGGGGGCATTTTGCCGAGTTCCTTAACCATAGTTCACCCGAACGCCTCGGTATTCTCTACCTGACCACCTGAGTCGGTTTAGGGTACGGGCCGCCATGAAACTCGCTAGAGGCTTTTCTCGACAGCATAGGATCATCCACTTCACCACAATCGGCTCGGCATCAGGTCTCAGCCACAAGTGCGACGGATTTGCCTATCGCACGGCCTACACCCTTACCCCGGGACAACCACCGCCCGGGCTGGACTACCTTCCTGCGTCACCCCATCACTCACCTACTACCACCTTGGGTCAGCGGCTCCACCACTCCCCTTTGCCCGAAGGCTCCGGGGCGGCTTCACGGCCTTAGCATTAATGGGTTCGATGTTTGACGCTTCACAGCGGGTACCGGAATATCAACCGGTTATCCATCGACTACGCCTGTCGGCCTCGCCTTAGGTCCCGACTTACCCTGGGCAGATCAGCTTGACCCAGGAACCCTTAGTCAATCGGCGCACACGTTTCTCACGTGTGAATCGCTACTCATGCCTGCATTCTCACTCGTGAACCGTCCACAACTGCCTTCCGGCGCTGCTTCACCCGGCACACGACGCTCCCCTACCCATCACAGCAGGCGTTGGCCCTATTGCTGCAATGACACGACTTCGGCGGTACGCTTGAGCCCCGCTACATTGTCGGCGCGGAATCACTAGACCAGTGAGCTATTACGCACTCTTTCAAGGGTGGCTGCTTCTAAGCCAACCTCCTGGTTGTCTCTGCGACTCCACATCCTTTCCCACTTAGCGTACGCTTAGGGGCCTTAGTCGATGCTCTGGGCTGTTTCCCTCTCGACCATGGAGCTTATCCCCCACAGTCTCACTGCCGCGCTCTCACTTACCGGCATTCGGAGTTTGGCTAAGGTCAGTAACCCGGTAGGGCCCATCGCCTATCCAGTGCTCTACCTCCGGCAAGAAACACACGACGCTGCACCTAAATGCATTTCGGGGAGAACCAGCTATCACGGAGTTTGATTGGCCTTTCACCCCTAACCACAGGTCATCCCCCAGGTTTTCAACCCTGGTGGGTTCGGTCCTCCACGAAGTCTTACCTCCGCTTCAACCTGCCCATGGCTAGATCACTCCGCTTCGGGTCTTGAGCGTGCTACTAAAACGCCCTATTCGGACTCGCTTTCGCTACGGCTACCCCACCCGGGTTAACCTCGCAACACACCGCAAACTCGCAGGCTCATTCTTCAAAAGGCACGCAGTCACGAGACGAAGACAAGTCTCCGTCCGACGCTCCCACGGCTTGTAGGCACACGGTTTCAGGTACTATTTCACTCCGCTCCCGCGGTACTTTTCACCATTCCCTCACGGTACTATCCGCTATCGGTCACCAGGGAATATTTAGGCTTAGCGGGTGGTCCCGCCAGATTCACACGGGATTTCTCGGGCCCCGTGCTACTTGGGTGTCTCTCAAACGAGCCGCTGATGTTTCGACTACGGGGGTCTTACCCTCTACGCCGGACCTTTCGCATGTCCTTCGCCTACATCAACGGTTTCTGACTCGTCCTGCCGCCGGCAGACGACAGAAGAGAGATCCCACAACCCCGTA
>NZ_JBSFHW010000109.1:0-3747 GCF_053597275.1 Streptomyces sp. NPDC001492
CGCGTGAACTGCGGTGTGACAAACGGACCAACGACACGGGGGAAGGGAGCTGAGACAGATGGGCACGTCAGCGGGTAGGCTTCGCCTAGCGTCAGCGCATGGACAGGCCCGGACACCGGGGCAGGCTGGGGGAGTTGGTCAGCGTGCGGTACGCGTCTTGGCGACCGCCTCGTCCAGGTGGGCGTCCACGAGGCCCGGCGAGCCGGAGACGATCACCAGGACGTTGCCGGTGCGGATCGCCGTCTGCTTGACGACGCTGCGCTGCCCGCCGGCGGAGAAGGTGAGCAGCTGGCTCCACTGCTCGTCGCCTAGGTCAGGCGCGGCCGACTTCTCGGTGCCCATGTCGACGATGGTGCTGCCCGACGTCACCTGGTACGAGGGGCAGGAGAGCATCGCGTCGAAGACCTTCGAGATGCCCTTGGACAGCTTCGCGGCGCTGTCGCTGTACAGCTCCTCGCTCACTTCGGAGGAGCTGCTGCCGGTGTAGGCGAAGGACACCTTCGCCTTGTGGGCGAAGTCGGGACCCGAGCCGGTGGCCGTGTCACCGCCGAGCTTCTCCAGCGCCGGACAGCCGATGACGGTCACGTCGTCGTTGTGGTGAGGGGCCTCGGGCTTGCGGGTGTAGCCCTCGCCCAGGTCGCTCTCGTTCAGCAGCCGCTGATTCAGCTGAGCCGATGACAGCGCCGCGGATGTCGAGGGCGTGCTGCCGCCCCGGTGTGCGGAGGCAGAGGAGTCAGCGGGCTCGTCATGGCCGGCGCAGCCGGTGAGGGCCAGGACGGTGCAGACGGTGCTGAGGCCGAGGGTGGTCGTGATGGAGCGGCGCACGTGGAAACCCCTTGGTATGCGAGACGGATGGTCTGACCGGGTCGGCCCTCCGGATGCCGACGAACGCAGGGGAGAGGGGAAGGGGTTTCGCGCTTTCAGCGGCCGAGGTGGCGCAGGCCGTCTTCGAGGGTGGGGTGGAAGTGGTCGACCGGACCGGAGTTGCGGTTGTACCAGGCGGTGTCCAGCCGGGTCTCCTGCGCCTCGTGGCCGGCCTCGCAGCGCAGCCACACCGAGTCGTCGCGCATGTTGAAGACGATCCAGTTCCGGTACGCACCGCAATGGCAGGCGTGGACTTCGCCGTCGATGACGAGCGGCAGGTCCCAGCGCATCATGAAGCCCGACACGTCCTGGCGGCACGGTGCCCGGAACTCCGGCGGTAGGAAGTCGGGCACCACCGTGGCGTCGTTCGGTGCGGCCGGGGCTGGCGCAGCAACCGGGACGGGAGCCTCGGGCCACTCGGTGTGCATGGCCAGCAGCGCCTGGCCGGCACGCTGGGCTTCACGGAACTCTCGGTCCGCACGGGTGCGTCGGAACATGCCGTCTCCATTTCTGTCGTCTCGCCTGCACGAGGAGAGTGCCGCAAGTCCCTGACCTGCTGCAACTCTAAGATTGTTGAATTCAACGGGAGTTGGCGGGACGCTCCTTGTTCTTCGTCGGACGCTTCGCGGCAGGCCGGGTTGCGCTGGGCGCGGTGGTGGTGTGCTCGGGCAGGGTGGATGCGTCGGCGGGCAGGTCGGCCATGCGTCGCAGCCGCCACACGAGGACGTCGCTGATCGACTCGGCGGTGCCCAGTTCCCGTCGTTCGGCGGCCTCGGCCAGGAGCGCGGCCGGGTCGTGCCCGGCGCTCTCGACGTCGGCGAGTGTGGCGGCCAGTGCGTACCAGCCCTGCTCGGCGAGGACCTGCTCGGCCAGCTCCGGCACCGCCTGGCGCAGGTAGGCTGTCTGCTTGCGCTGCAGGGGTAGGGGCAGGCGCCGGCCGCGCTGGTGCATGACGCCCAGATACATCGGCGCGGCGGCCTGGTAGGCGGCGCGCAGGTGCTCGGCTGCCTGGTGGGCAGCAGCGGCCTGCTGGGCGTGCTCCTTCATTGCGTGCCAGTGGGCGGCGGCGGTGACTAGGAAGAACACCATGTCGATCAGCATGGCGGTGCTGGCGCCGTCCTCCCCGCGGCCGAGCGCCGGCCCGCCGTGGACGAGGTCACGGGCGGCCTGCCGCAGACCGCGGGCGTGCCCGCGCTCGGCCCGGATGTGAGAGCGGGTGGCCCGCTCGAACGCGAAGGCTGCGTCGCGCAGTTCGCGCCGGGTGTGCGCAGCCGAGGTCTTGGCGAGCGCGTCGAGGACTTCGCCGCCTGCGGCGATCAGTGCGGCAATCTGTCCGTCGTCGCCCTGGTCGATGATGCGTACGGCCTGCCAGGACGCAGTCGTCGCTTGGCGGCGCGCGTCCGAGGGCCTGATGCGATTCGACCCGGAGGAACGGTCCGTGGTGGTGTCCTGGTCGGGTTCGGAGGTCCCGCCCGCCCATCGTTCGCGGATGCGCGGCAGGGAGAGGTCGGGCGCGAGAGTGGAGCCCGAGTAGTAGATCGGCTCCTGGTCCTCGTTGCGGTCGTCGGACAGCGCGACTTTGTAGCCGAGCAGGTCACCGGAGGGCGCGACGCGCTGGTGGACAAGGAGGCCGGCGGCGGTCAGGCGGTCGAAGAATTCCTTCTCGCTGGTGACGCCGGCGGCGGCGCGGCGCACCGTCTCGCGCAGTTCTTCGCGTGGCGTGCGTTCCTTGCCCTGGCGGTTGGCTTTGTGGCGTTCGGCACTGCTCGGGCGTTTGGCGGCGGTTCCGTCGCCGACGTTCACCCGCCGTAGTCCGTAGTCGATTTCGATCTTCCGGGCTTCCGCCTGGGCGCGGGCGCCATCGCGGCGGATGCGGGCCTGGCGGCCGTCGTGGCGGACGACGGTGGCGATGATGTGGATGTGGTCGTCGGCATGGCGGACAGCCGCCCAGCGGCAGGCGGCGTCGTCGCCATCGGGGGCGATGCCGGTTGCGGAGACCATGCGGCAGGCGATGTCCGCCCACTGCGCATCGGTGAGAATCGGGTCTTCGGGGGCGGCGCGTACGGACAGGTGCCATACGTGCTCGGCGGGCCTCTCGCTTTCGGGCAAGGCCATGACGGGCTGGTCGAGCAGGACCTGCAGGTCGCGCAGCGCCGCCTTGAAGTCGGGGTTGCGGCCGGGATCGGGGGCCAGACTGTCCCACGCGGCGACGAGGTGGGGGTCGACGTGTTCCTCGGCCTTGCCGGGGCTGTACAGGTATTTCAGCAGGCCATGGGTGTCGTCACCCATGTCGTTCACAGAGGGGATCATGCTGCCGGACGCTCGCTGTCCAGGTAGTGCTGGATGAACCCGTGCACCTCCAGGCGAACCTGGTCGACACCGTCGAGGACTGCTCGGGCCTGCGGCGCCAGCTCGTCTCTGTTCAGGGCTGCAGCAACCTGGTTGAGGTTGTTGCCGATCCGGCTCAGCGCGGGACCCAGGGCAAACAGCTGCCGCTTCATTTCGCGTTCGCCGGCGACCTCGGCTTCTGTACGGGTGAGATCGCGGGCGGCGCTGAGTGCGGCATGGGCGAGGAAGCCGGACGGTGTCATGGCACACGCTGCCGCCGCGTCGAGTACGGACTGCTTCTCAACGTCGTTGAAGCGGCTGGTGATCCGATGTTGGCGTTTGCTGGATTTGGTCTTCGGCTTGCGATTACGTGCGGGCGGCGGACTCGGCGGCGCACTCGCGTGCTGGGCGCAGTGCGGGTTGTGGCACGGGTGAGTTGTCTCCTCCTTGGGATGCGAGCCGTCCTCGATCGTGGGCACGTTGGCGAGGGTGGCGACCTTGCCGTCGCTCTTCTTCGCCATCTGCAGGGCGTCGGCGAAGAGGTCGTCGTACGTC
>NZ_JBSFHW010000110.1:0-3633 GCF_053597275.1 Streptomyces sp. NPDC001492
TCGACGGCGGGGCGCAGGCGCTCGTCGACGAGCAGGCGCAACCAGCCGGAGGGCAGGAGGGTCTGGTCGACGTAGCAGCGCAGCACCTCCAGCAGGAGCAGTTGGCTGTACTGCCGGATCGCGAAGGCCGAGCCGACCCGGTCGTCGGTGGCCTCCTCGAAGAGCCGCAGCACGGCGGCGAGCAACCGGTCCCCGTCTCCGGAGGCGGAGGACCGGATGTGGGCCACCGGCGGAAGCGACTCCAGCAGGAGCGTCCGCCCAGCCTCGTTCACGCTGACGGCCCCGCCGATCACCACGTCGTCGACAGCCGGGTCCGAGCCTGCGAAGCGGGCGGTGGAGAAGTCCGACTCCGGCTGGACCTCGTGGCGCGGCGCCGTGCCGGCCTCGAAGGCCACCCACGAGCGTCCGGTGAGGATGGCCACGTCTCCTGCCACGAGGTCGACCGGTTCGGCGACGCCGTGGGTGGTGAGCCGCGCGCGCCCGCTCACCATCGCGAAGAACTTGACCGGATCGGCTAGCGGCCCGCGGGACCACCAGCCGCCGCGGGCCGCCACGCCGCCGGTCAGCACGCTGCGCACCTCGACCAGGTCGAGCGCCTCGGAGAGTCGGTCGGGATCCATATCCGTACTCTCGCTCAAGTAATCCGGATTCACAAGTATTCATAGTCCGCTGGATGGCAGGCAGGCTGGTGTCAGCAACACAGCAGTGAGATCTGTAAGACCTGAAGGAGACACCATGCGCTACCGCAGCCTCGGCCGGACCGGGATCAAGGTCAGCCCCTACGCCCTCGGCACGATGATGTTCGGCGCCCTCGGCAACACCGACCACGACGACTGCGTCCGCATCATCCACCGCGCGCTCGATGCCGGCATCAACCTCGTCGACACCGCCGACATGTACGCGCACGGCGAGTCGGAGGAGATCGTCGGCCGGGCGCTGAAGGGTCGGAGGGACGACGTCGTGCTCGCGACCAAGGCCTGGTTCCCGATGAGCGACGAGCCGAACCACCAGGGCTCGTCCCGGCGCTGGCTGGTGCGCGCGCTGGAGGACTCGCTGCGCCGGCTCGACACCGACCACGTGGACATCTACCAGATCCACCGCCCGGACCCCGACACGGACATCGAGGAGACCCTCGCGGTCCTCACCGATCTGCAGCGGGCCGGCAAGATCCGCACCTTCGGCACCTCGGCCCTGCCGGCCTCCGACATCGTCCGGGCGCACTGGGTCGCCGAGCGGCGCGGGCTGGCCCGGCCGCGCACCGAGCAGCCGGTCTACTCGATCCTGAACCGGGGCATCGAGCGCGAGGTGCTCCCGGTGGCGCAGGAGTTCGGCATGGGCACCCTGGTCTGGTCTCCGCTCGGAGGCGGCCTGCTGACGGGGCGGTATCGCAAGGGCCAGGAGGCCGCGACGCACCGATCGAAGTTCGGCTTCCAGCAGCACACGGACGACCGTCGGCTCGACGTGGTCGAACAGCTCATCCCGCTGGCCGAGGAGGCCGGCCTGCCGCTCACGCATCTCGCGATGGGCTTCGTGCTCGCCCACCCGGGCGTGACGTCCGCGCTCCTCGGACCGCGGACCATGGAACACCTGGACGACCTGCTCGCGGGCGCCGACGTCACCCTGACCGACGACGTGCTGGACCGGATCGACGCGATCGCGCCGCCCGGCACCGACATCGGCATCCTCGACCACGCCTACCAGCCGCCGGTCATCGAGCGCCCCGAACTGCGCCGCCGACCGGCCGGCGAGCGCACCGCGGCATGACGCCGGCTCCGGCCGGAGCCCTGCCTGGCGGTTGGATGGGCGGTGGCATGCGTGAGGTCCGGCCGTTGGGGATGTGGTGGCTGCGCCTGTGCGTGTGCACAGGTTGACCGACCAGGAGGGGCAGAAGCTGCAGCAGATCGTGCGCCGGGGCAGCACCAGTTCGGTGCGGTTCCGGCGGGCGATGATGCTGCTGGCCTCAGCCGGCGGGAACCGGGTCCCGGCGATCGCCCCGGCGGCGCAGGCCGACGAGGACACCGTTCGAGAGGTGATACACCGGTTCAACGAGATCGGCCTGGCCTGTCTGACCCTCGGTGGGCGGGAGGCCGTCCCCGCCCTCTCAGCCCTGACGACGAGGACTTCGTCGTCCAGACGGCCGCCACCCCCCAACCAAGCTCGGCCAGCTGTTCACTCACTGGTCGATCCGGAAACTCGCCGCCTATCTGCGCAAAGTGCATGGCAGTGTGATCCGGATCGGCCGTGAGGCGTTACGGTGCCTGATCGCCCGCCGCGGCATCTCCTTCCAGCGCACCAAGACGGGAAGGAGTCCCCGGACCCCGAGCGCGACGCCAAGCCCGACCGCATCGAGCACGTCCTAGACCGCTTCCCGGACCGCGTGTTCGCGTTCGACGAATTCGGCCCTCTCGGTATCCGCCCCACCGCCGGCTCCGGCTGGGCGCCTGCTGGTCATCCCGAGCGGCGCCCCGCGACCTACCATCGCCTTGCTGTCCGGGTCCCTATCCGGTGGCGCGTTGGAAGGTCCATTGCTGGTTGGTGCTGCCCCTGTCGGTGTACTGGATCAGCGCGGCGCCGTCGGCCGTGCTGCCTGCGCTGACGTCGAGGACCTTGCCGCTGTTGCGGTTGACCACGACGAACGCGCCCCCGGTCAGCGGGCGCAGTTGCCATTGCTGGCTGGTGCGGCCGTCGGCGGTCGTCTGTACGATCCGCGCGCCGTCCGCGGTCGAGGAGCCTGATACGTCGAGGACCTTGCCGCTGTTGACGCAGGTGATGGTGTGGTAGCCGTCCGCTGTGGACTGGAAGGTCCACTGCTGGTTCGCTGCGCCGTTGCCGGGCCACTGGATCAGGCCGGCGCCGTCCGCCTTTGATGCGCCGGAGACGTCGGCGACCTTGCCGCTGCGGACGCTGACGCATGTGTAGGCCCTGGTGGGGGCGATGGTGTACTGCACGGAGTCGACGTCGACGTAGCCGGTGTTGTTGGGGTTGTAGGTGTACAGGCCGATCCGGTCGCCGCGGTATCCGCCCCAGGTGAGCTGGTAGGTGCCGCCGAAGGAGGTGAACGCGCTGCCGTCGAGGCTGTAGGAGAACTGGCTGACGCCGTTGACGTCCCAGGTGGTGCGTAGCCACACGGCGTTCTGCGTGACGACCGGGCCGTTGGTGAGGGTGCCGCCGGCGTTGTGCGCGATCGTGGTGGTGGTCCCGGAGCGGCGGACGCCCAACCCGGCGTAGGTGGCGGCGTAGTGGCACAGTCCGGCGTGCTGGCCGTCGGCGAGGCCGGCCAGTTCGAGGCGGACGGTCACCGTCGCGCCGTCCGCCGTGCGCAGCACCCGCTGGGTGAGGGTGTTGCCGACCTTGGTCAGGTTGTCGGCCGCCAGCGGGGCGAACGCCTTCAGCCTCAGATAGCCGGGGCGTTCGGTCAGCGACCAGTGGTCCGCGCGGGGTTGGTAGTACCACTCCCACTGGGGCTTGAGGCGGGTGTCGGTGAACAGGTCGCTGGTCACCACGGAGGGAAGCGCATCGACCGGCAGACCGGGGGTGTCGCCGGCGGGGACCTGGCCGGTCCACACCATGGTGCCGATGCCGTCCGTGCCGACCTGGCCCAGGATGGGCCAGCCGTCGATCCAGGTCACGGGC
>NZ_JBSFHW010000111.1:0-3421 GCF_053597275.1 Streptomyces sp. NPDC001492
CTACGGACATCCGTGAGGTGTGGTGGGCCGAAGGCCAGATCCTGTACGGCCGAGCTCCGTTCGAGTTCAACCGGCCCCGCATCCTCACCAGCCATGAGATTCATGGGTCAGGGCTGGATGTTCTTCAGGTCCTCCAGAGGCTTGGGTGCGTCTGCCGGGTGTAGGCGCTGGACCAGGGCTGGTCGCTCGCGAAGATCTGGCCTGCCGGCTCCTTACCATTGGCCGTACACTGCCAATTCATAAGCAAGCGGGCTGTATTGACGGGGGGGGAGCCCACCATGTCTGGGGATTTCTACGGGCAGAACAGATTCGTACCGCCCATGCCGTCGAGTCCTCCGCCCGCGCCGCCGGACGCAGGCCGGGCCGTCGCCGTCGCCCTGCTCAACCTCAGCGGTCTGGGCCTGGGTTACGCGCTGATGCGCCGCTGGGTCCTGGCCGCCGTGTGCTGGGCGGCGACCGTCGTCCTGCTGCTGATGGCGCTGCCTGCGGACGCCGACGGCGTGCCCGGGCTCGCGCTCGGCCTGTACGTCGTGTGCCTGGTGCTGACCGCCGTCCACGGCGCCGTCGTCGCACTGCGCACGCGCCTGGCCTGGCCTGGACGGTCGCCGATCGCGATCCTGCTGGGCGTGGCGCTGCTCGCCGTACCGGTGGGCGGGTCCGTGCTGTACGACAACGCCCGCCAGGAGGCCATCGAGCAGGCCCTCCTCGACCGGCTCCAGAAGGCCGACGACCTGGTGACGGCGGCTGGCCGGGACTCGTTCGGCGGCGGCAAGTCCGACTACAGGTCGGCGCTCGAGACCTACCGGAACCTCGCGGTCCACCACTCGGGCTCCCGCGCGGCGGCCGAGGTCCCCGACCGGATGAGGACCTACTACGCGACGGTGGGCGCGGCCTACGGTCACAAGAACTACTGCGACGCCGTCGCACCGCTCGAGTACCTGCGCACGGTGCCCGACACCATGCCCAAGGACGCCATCGGCTCTCTGCGCACATGGCCCGACGACCGGCTCGCCACCTCGCTGTACGAGTGCGGTTCGCAGCGGATGTCCGGTGGCGACTCGGACTGGGTCACGCAGTACGGCAACCTGCTGGACACCTTCCCCGACTCCGAGCCGGCCGCGAAGGTCGCCCCCGCGGTGAGTTCGGCCGTCGACGCCGCCGCCAAGGAGGTACACGGCGACGACCCGTGCGCCGCCGTCTCCCAGCTGCGCGAGCTGAAGACCCAGATCGGCGACCTGTCCGGCAGCGCGGGCGAGCAGTTGAGCGACCTCGACAAGGACGCCGACCGGGCGGGCGCGAAGGCCGACGCCGGTGACTACGACTGCGGCGTCCACCAGTACAAGCACGGCGACTTCGATGAGGCCCAGCAGACCCTCACCGACTTCGCCTCCGCTCACAAGCACGACAAGAACCGGGCCCGCGCCCAGAAGATCGCCATAGCCGCCGAGATCGCCCAGACCATCCCGGCCGCCGGCAAGAAGCTGCCCACCACCGCCTCCGGCGGCGGCATCTCGGTGACGGTGAAGAACGACAGCCCCGACGACATCACCGTCCTCTACACCGGCCCCGTCACCGGCAGTTTCACCCTCAAGGCCTGCGGCAGTTGCAAGGCCTACTCCTTCACCGACACCATCACCCCCGGCTTCAAGCCCTGCTCCAGCGGCAAGAGCTACCCCCAGCGCACCATCAGCCTGCCAGCGGGCACCACCTACTTCGTCCACAAGCCCAAGAACCGCACCACCTCGTCGCCCGCCAAGGACACCGCCAAGATCAGCTCCGGCTACATCTACACCGAGTGCTCCTACACCACGCAGAGCCTCGGCAGTGGTCACTGACGGGCCGTTCCCTGCCGGTGGCACCGAGCGTCACCGGCAGGGGCGAACCGCCGGGTGTGCCATGAGCATGTAGTGCCCTCCTTCATCACGGGCCACGGTGCGATCACGTGCAGATCCGCGAAAATCCAGGGATCGGGGCTCCATGCGTCCGGTGTCCGAGGCCGGCCGTCGAGGTGGTGCTCGCCGGCCGGCCACCGCACCGGCGCTCAGTCCTTGGTCTGCTCCAGTGTGGACTTGGTGTCCGACTTCAGCCAGTCACGGACCTCGCTGAGATCCGGCGGGCTCGTGTCACTGTCGTACGTCGTGCGGTACTCGGTGAACCCCATGGTGTACGTCATCCAGCCGTCCCGGACGGCGAGAGTGGCATAGATGGATCCGCTGGTTGTGCCGCTGGTGGTGTCGTTGCTGACGAGATACGCCTCGTCACCGATGCCCTTGACGATCTCCACGTCGTAACCCGAGTGGCTCTTGCGGTAGTTCTTCCACAGAGCGGTGAACTCCGCCGCCGGATCGGTCTTCTTGTGCAGGTCCATCTGCATGGTGAGATAGGCGTCCCCGTAGCTGGACGGGGTCTTCTTCAGGCTCAGGCTGCAGTAACTCTCGTCCAGCGCGTCGGACTTGAGGGAGTTGCGGAGCGGCGAGGAGTCGTCATCCGGGTACTCGTCCTTGAACGACGAGTAGTCCGCGCCGGTGCACAGGTTCGAGGGGGTGCTGTAGCCGCGCAGGTCGGCGCTGTCGCCCCGGCCGAGGAGGAACACGCCGCCCGCCCATGCGGCGGAGGCGACCACCGCGCCGACGACCGCCCACAGCACGGCCCGCCCGGCGCCGCCACCGCCCCCCGGGGCCGCTGGGACGGGCACGGGGCCGTAGTAGGGCTGCGCGGCATACGGGTTGCCCGGCTGGGGCTGGGGCTGGGCAGGCTGGCCGACCAGGGTGGGCTGGGCGTAGAAGTTCGGCTGGGCCGGTGTGGGCGCGGGAGCCGACGGCGGGTCGGATCCCGGCACACCCGGAGCCGCGGGCTGCGGATTCGGGGACTGCGGCTTGGGGTGCGGATACGCGCTCGGGGTCGCCGGCGTCTCCGGGATGCCTGGCTGATCAGATGGCTGCGAAGCCTCGGGTGGCGTGGACATGATGTGAAGATAGTCGGCGATAGGCGTCAAGTCCCATGATATCCAGGATCGTTATGCCCTGGTGTCGGCTCTGGTACGGCGCAGAGGGAACCGAACGAAGGAACCGCGTTACTGACTTCCTCGGGTTGTTGTCGGCTGCTGGGTGAGGGGCAGTCTGGTGCCGGCCAGACAGCCGTCGATGAGGTCAGGGTGGAGCTGGATATGGCGTAAGCCTCGGCGGAGGGTGCGTTCGAGGTGCTCGTCGTCGGTGAAAGCGGTGTTGGCCAGCGGCCCGCGCCGTAACAACGACCAAACACCCTCTACCGGATTCAAGTCCGGCGCATAGGTGGGCAGTTGGATGATGGTGAGCCAGTCGTGTGCGGCCGCGTACTCACGCATCCCGGCTGCCCGGTGGGTGTTGAGATTGTCCCAGATCAGCACGATCGGTGCCTGGAGTTGGATGTGAGCACGGACAAC
>NZ_JBSFHW010000112.1:0-2947 GCF_053597275.1 Streptomyces sp. NPDC001492
GCATGTGTTAAGCACGCCGCCAGCGTTCGTCCTGAGCCAGGATCAAACTCTCCGTGAATGTTTACCCGTAATCGGGTGACACATCACGAGAGCGGTGCGAGAGGAGGAATAGTCCCCTCGCACACAGCGTCCTCGCTGTGTTTTTTCAAAGGAACCTCGCCCCAGCAGATGCTGGAGACGGGGTATCAACATATCTGGCGTTGATTTTTGGCACGCTGTTGAGTTCTCAAGGAACGGACGCTTCCTTTGTACTCACCCTCTCGGGCTTTCCTCCGGGCGCTTCCCTTCGGTGTTCCAAACTCTATCAGTGTTTTTCCGTCCCCCTGACCACCTAGCTGCAGACATACAGAAGGTGACCCCGAGATAGGATCTGACAAGTGTGGGTGCTGCTGCAGCCAGGACACTCGGTGGTGCCGCTCGGCCTCAAGCAGGAGTACGACTGTACACGCGGCCGGGAAGCGCGTGCAAATTGAGCGAGCTGGTGGTCTAGACCACTATCCGGTATCTTCCATGCGGAACCGGCAGTTCATCTGACATACGCTGCTCCACAGTGCGCCGTCCGGTACAGGCAGTGACGGCCCATTTGGATCTCCACCTCTGGGAGGCTTCCCATGACCACCGTGACGTCCCCGATCGCAGGACGCGCCATCGGCCTGGCTGCAGTGCCTGATCCCGTCTTCTCCGGGGCCATGGTGGGTCCGGGTACGGCCATCGACCCCGTGCGCGAGCCGTCCGAGGCCGTTGCTCCCGTGGCCGGAGTCATCGTCTCTCTTCATCCGCACGCTTTCGTCGTTGTCGACGAGCAGGGGCACGGTGTGCTCACGCACCTTGGTATCGACACCGTGCAGCTCAACGGTGACGGCTTCGAGCTGCTGGTGAACAAGGGCGACACGGTGACACGGGGACAGGGCGTGGTCCGGTGGAACCCGGCGGCCGTGGAAGCGGCCGGCAAGTCCGCGGTGTGCCCGATCGTGGCGCTCGAGGCCACTGCCGAGGCTCTCTCCGATCTTCGTGACGATGGTGACGTGAAGGCGGGCGACAGTCTTTTCGTCTGGAAGTGACGTCAGTGCCGTCATATGACGGCGAGCAGGACAACCACAGCGGCGGCGGGACCCGCCGCACTATCGGAGACGGGTGAGATGGAGACAACGCTGCGAGGCGTGGGCGTGAGTCACGGTGTGGCGATCGGCGAGGTTCGGCACATGGGAACGGCGGTGCTGGAGCCGCCTGCCAAGCAGATTCCGGCGGAGGACGCGGAGCGTGAACAGGGGCGCGCCCGCCAGGCCGTGGACGCTGTGGCGGCCGATCTGATGGCGCGCGGCAATCTGGCCGGGGGCGAGGCCCAGGCGGTGCTCGAGGCTCAGGCCATGATGGCGCAGGACCCCGAGCTGATGGCGGATGTCGAACGGCGCATCACCGTCGGAAGCACGGCCGAGCGTGCCGTGTACGACGCTTTCGCCGCCTACCGGGCCCTGCTGGCCGGTGCCGGCGAATACCTGGCCGGTCGTGTGGCCGATCTGGATGACGTGCGGAATCGTATCGTCGCCCGGCTGCTCGGGGTGCCCATGCCTGGTGTTCCGGACAGCGACGAGCCGTACGTTCTTATTGCACGTGATCTTGCGCCCGCCGATACGGCGCTGCTCGACCCCGCACTGGTCCTCGGATTCGTCACCGAGGAGGGCGGGCCGACCAGCCACAGTGCGATTCTGGCGCGGGCGCTGGGTGTTCCGGCCGTGGTGGCGCTGCCGGGCGCCGGTGAGCTCGCCGAGGGCACCGTGATCGCAGTCGACGGCAGCACCGGCGAGATCTTCGTGAACCCCAGCGAGGACAAGAAGGCCCAGCTGGAGGCCGCGGCCGCCGAGCGCAAGGCAGCGCTCGGCGCCTCGACCGGTCCCGGCGCCACCTCCGACGGTCACAAGGTGCCGTTGCTGGCCAACGTCGGCGGGCCTGCCGATGTGCCCGCCGCCGTCGAGGCCGGGGCCGAGGGTGTGGGCCTCTTCCGCACCGAGTTCCTCTTCCTGGACGACAGCAAGAACGCCCCTTCGGAGGCGAAGCAGGTCGAGGCGTACCGGCAGGTGCTCGCGGCGTTCCCCGAGGGCCGTGTGGTCGTCCGTGTGCTGGATGCCGGCGCGGACAAGCCGCTGGAATTCCTCACTCCGGCCGACGAGCCCAATCCGGCGCTGGGCGTTCGCGGTCTGCGGACGCTGCTCGATCACCCCGAGGTTCTGCGCACCCAGCTGACGGCGCTCGCGAAGGCCGCGGACGGGCTGCCGGTCTACCTCGAGGTCATGGCCCCGATGGTGGCGGACCGTGCCGACGCCAAGGCGTTCGCGGACGCCTGCCGTGAAGCGGGACTGCAGGCGAAGTTCGGCGCCATGGTCGAAATTCCTTCGGCCGCGCTCAGGGCCCGGTCGATTCTGCAGGAGGTCGAGTTCCTGTCCCTGGGGACCAACGACCTCGCGCAGTACACGTTCGCTGCCGATCGTCAGGTGGGTGCGGTCTCTCGTCTGCAGGATCCGTGGCAGCCCGCACTCCTCGACCTGGTGGCGCTGTCCGCTGAGGCGGCGAGGGCCGAGGGCAAGAGCTGTGGCGTATGCGGTGAGGCGGCGTCCGACCCGCTGCTCGCGTGTGTGCTGACCGGTCTTGGTGTCACCTCCCTTTCCATGGGTGCGGCGTCGATTCCCTATGTCCGGGCCACTCTCGGCAAGTACACGCTGGCCCAGTGCGAGCGTGCTGCCTCTGCGGCGCGGGCTGCGGAGAGCGCCGAGGATGCGCGCAACGCGGCTCAGGCGGTGCTGTCCGGCGAGTAGCCGACTCGGCGCGTCGGCTGTTTGTTTCGCCGGCTGTTCTTGAGGGGCGCTCCACCCGCGGGGGGGGGGCCCCCGGGGGTGTGAAATGGGGGGGAGAAGCGAAGAGCGTGGGGTGGGGGAAGAGTGTGGGGTGAGCA
>NZ_JBSFHW010000113.1:0-2850 GCF_053597275.1 Streptomyces sp. NPDC001492
CTCGGTGTGGTCAGCTACCACCTCTCCCTGCAGGCGGACGAGCGGTACGAGCAGGGCGGCATGCTCCTCGACCGTCTGGCCGGCCTCGGAGTGGACTCACGTAGCCCGCGAGCAACCGAGCCGCCTCACCCAGCCTGCGGGCAATCGTGCCGCCCAAGGGCGGCTCCCGACCCAAAGAGAGGCGGCACCCCGCACCGCCGGGCTGCGCACCACCCCCGACCGCAACCCCCAGCACAGGTCACCCCACGTGCAGCCGAATCTCCCCACCGGCCACACCCTCAACCCGCACCCGCGTCAGATCCCGCACCACCACATCCGGCTCATACAGATCCGCCCGAGCCCCGACCCCCACAACCCGCATCCCCGCAGCCCGCCCAGCCTCGATCCCGGCAGCGGAATCCTCAAACACAACGCACTCGCCCGGCTCGACACCCAACTCAGCCGCCCCCTTCACAAACCCCTCGGGATCCGGCTTGCTCGCCCCCACCGACTCAGCAGTCACCCGCACCTCGGGAAGCGACAACCCCGCCGCCCCCATCCGCGCCGTGGCAAGAGCCAGATCCGCCGACGTCACCAGTGCATGCGGCAGCCCCCGCAGCGAGGCGAGGAACTCGGGGGCGCCGGGAATCGCCACGACACCGTCCACGTCCGCGGTCTCCTCGGCGAGCATCCGCGCGTTGTCGGCGAGGTTCTGCTCCATCGGCCGCTCGGGCAGCAGCAGCGCCATGGAGGCATGGCCCTGGCGCCCGTGCACCACCTTCATGACCTCGTCGGCGTCCAGCCCGTGCCGCTCGGACCAGCGGCGCCAGATGCGCTCGACGACGGCATCGGAGTTCACGAGGGTGCCGTCCATGTCCAGCAGGAGGGCGCGGGCGGTGAGGACGGTGGGCACGGTGGTGACCGTCATCGGCAGCTCCAGGGCGCGAGAAAGGGAACAAGGCGGCCCCGCCCGCCGGTCAGGGAAAACGGGCGGGAGCCACTTTGTTTTTCTACGGTACAAAATCGGTCCGGGATCCGCCAGCGCCCGGGAGACAGTTCACCCGGTGTTCAGCTCACGCGGTGTCGGCTCACGCGCTGTCGGCTCACCCAGCGACGGCCTCCCACAGGCTCCACACGCCGAGCGCCAGCATCAGCAGCGCCGCAACCTTGGTGATGAGGACCAGCGGCACCCGCTTCATCAGGGCCTTTCCGCCGACGATGCCGAGCCCGGCCACCGCCCACAGCGCCAGCACCGCGCCGAGGCCGACGGAGAGGGGGTCGTCGTAACGGGCCGCGAGGTTCGCCGTCATGATCTGGGTCAGGTCCCCGAACTCGGCGACCAGGATGAGCATGAATCCGGCGCCCGCGACCTTCCAGAAGGACTGGTTCTCGGGCTTGCGGATCTCCTCCTCGTCCTCGCCCTTCCTCATCAGCAGGACCGCGGCGCCGCCCAGGAACAGGACGCCGGTCAGCGCGTGCACGATCTGCTGAGGCAGCAGGGTGAGCACGCTTCCGGCCGCCACGGCCAGCGCGACATGCAGCGCGAACGCCGCGGCCACGCCCGCGAAGACGTACGAGGCGCGGTAGCGGGTGCCGAGCACCAGCCCGGCGAGCGCGGTCTTGTCCGGCAGTTCGGCAAGGAAGACGACGCCGAAGACGAGCGCCGTCACGGTGAAGCTGATCAAGGTTCCTCAATCGGTCGGGGCCGCCCCGCCGAGAGTGCTGTGACTGCGATACGACACCTCGGCACGGCAGCACACAGCGGAAGACACAGATGTGCACTGCTTTGCCGAAGGTCTCGCTGGCCGGCCTCGCGTGCGAGGCCTGCCTCCGGGCGCCGGCTCAGACGAGCTGAGCAGTATGTCGACGGTCCGGCGAAGAGCTACTCCCCTTCTGCGCCGTCCATCGTACGCGACCACCGCGCGGCCGAAAGTTCGGCCGTAAACCTTGTCGTGTCATGTACGCGACATTAGTTTCTTACCGAACGCTCACCCCTCCGCAACACGGCGCCGCGAGCATTCCCCTGCTCGCACCCCAACGCCCCCGCCCTCCCTAGGGAGTTCGCATGCCGAAGTTCTACGCGCGTCGACGGCTCAGCATACTCGCGGCTCTTACCGGACTCATAGCCTCCGCCGGACTTCTCAACAGTCCGGCCGCCTCCGCCGCGCTTCCCACCCCGGTCAGCGCCGCCACCGCCCGCACCTACCTCGCCTCGCTCACCGTGGCGACCGAGGACCGCACCGGCTACGACCGCGATCTGTTCCCGACCTGGATCACGATCTCCGGTACCTGCAACACCCGCGAGTACGTCATCAAGCGGGACGGCAGCAACGTCGTCACCAACTCCGCCTGCACCGCCACCAGCGGCTCCTGGTACTCGCAGTACGACGCGGTCACCACCACCGACCCGAGCACCTTCGACATCGACCACGTCGTACCCCTCGCCGAGGCCTGGGACTCCGGCGCCTCGGCGTGGACCACCGCCCAGCGCCAGGCCTTCGCCAACGACGTCACCCGCCCGCAGCTCATCGCGGTCTCCGCCAGCTCCAACCGCTCCAAGGGCGACGACGACCCGGCCGAGTGGGTGCCCACCCGCTCCGCGTACGTCTGCACGTACGTCCGCGCCTGGGTCCAGGTGAAGTACTACTACGACCTCTCGGTCGACTCCGCCGAGAAGTCCGCGCTGACCAGCTACCTCGCCGGCTGCTGATCCCGCGGATGGTGCGGCGGATTCTGTAACGGAACCTCCCCGCCGGCCCCTGTCGTTCCGTACCGTACGGGGCGACGGAGGAGGGCGAGCCGAAGGGGCGCGCCGGTGTCGAGACGGCGAACGCGCGGAGGCCCGAAGGGCTGAGCACGATCGCCGTCTCG
>NZ_JBSFHW010000114.1:0-2438 GCF_053597275.1 Streptomyces sp. NPDC001492
CTGACGCTAGGCGAAGCCTACCCGCTGACGTGCCCATCTGTCTCAGCTCCCTTCCCCCGTGTCGTTGGTCCGTTTGTCACACCGCAGTTCACGCGCGCGTGCCGTCTCGCCGTCCGCCGGATGCGGAGCCACCAACCTGCGCGACCGCCCCACCATCCGCGCCATCGCCTCGTAGCCCACCCGCTCGAACTCCGCCTGCACGCGCGCCATCTGATCCCGATACAGACGCGGCGACGCAGACACCCGACCCGCATGCAGGCCCACCGCGAGAGCGCGGTCCCAGATCGCCTGCACCACATCCGGATCCACATGCGGGAACAGATCCGCGGGCAGCTTGTCCGGGCGCCCGGCGGTCTCCAGCTGACCGTTCGCGATCAGACCCGCTAGGAACACCGCGCTGGACATCGCCCGCCCCGCCAACACGCCATCCGCGTACGACGCATCCACGGGCGCCGTGGCCTCGGTCTCCGGAGTAGTCGCCATCACAACTCCTCAGGGTCGTAAATACGAGTGCGACCGGCCGGGCCGTCCATGTGCAGGCCGCACACGGGCAGCCACTCACGCTGGCCACGGAACAGACGCCAGCCGACCGACGGGGCATCGCAGTACCCGCCGTCGCAGGAACGGCCCGCAGCGGGCTCGGCGGGCGGCGGCGGACCGGTCAGCCCGGACGGCCCCCGGTTCGAGGCGGGCGCGGTGACACCGGGCGCCCGCTGCCCGGCGCCCGGGCACGTGATGCCGCCACGGCGGTGACGGCGGAACACTCCAGCGACGGTCACCTGGCGAGGGAGCCCGCATCCGGGGCACGTCGCACGAACCAGCTCCGTCATGCCACAGCCTCCAGCTCCGGAGCGGACGGGAACAGATCGTGCACATACGCCCACCCCGAAGGCGGCGTCTCACCACCGTCATCGAACGACAACTGGCCCGCCACGTTCGGGAACTTCGCCCGCAACGACACCCCCCGACGCCCCCGAGGCGGCCGCCACGGGGACGCCTGCGACCAGTCCCACGCCTCCTCCGGCACCGACGGGCACACCATCAGATGCTGCCGGTACTCGATCAGCAGCTTCCGCGTCGACGACGGAATCGCCGGCACCAACCCGTCATCCGCCACCACCAGCCCGCCATCCACCAGACCGCGGGCCACCGCCGCACCCAGCAACTCCATCCGCGACGCCGCATCCCCCAAACCCAGCCCGTGCGTCAGCTTCGCCCGCTGCCAATTCGCCTTCCGCACCCCCAGCCCCGTCTCCATCGCCACCCAGTACTCATCCGCCGACACCGCCAACGCCTCCAGCACGGCCAGCTTCTGCGGCGTCCTCAGCGACGAATCCGACACCGGAACCGGCGCCCGCCGCTTCGGCTCCGAAGCCCCAGCCAGCCGGCCCCGCTCCGCCGTCGTCCGACCACCCCGCACCTCCTTCTCCCGCGACGGCACCAGGCCCGCGTACGCATCGCACTGCACCATCACCGGACAGTTCAGACACACCTCCTTCGCCGCCTCCACCCGCTCCCGACGAACCCGCTGCTCCTCCCCACCATCCACATCCGGCCCGTGCCACGCATCCAACGGCACCTGCACCGGCCTCCCGTCACGCTCCACGCTGCCGACGGCCAGCCGCGGATTATCCGGATCCGGGGCACACCCCCGGTACTTGAAGAACCGGTGCTCAGTCCACGCCACATAGGCGGCATCCTGCGGCGACATACGAGTGGGGCTCATGGGGCTCCCCCTTCCGGGCGGTGTGTAGCGAGAGCGGTATCCAGAACGCGCTCCGCCTCAGCAAGGACGGCACGCTCCCGGAGGAGTTCATTGACGCGAGCACGAAACGCGTCCAAGTCACGGGCCTGCATGCCACCCGCCAGACGCGCAGAAGCGCGCTCCGCGATCAGAGCGCGCCTCAACCGATGCAGCCGATACAAGGCCGCACCCGCCACCAAGAAGGCGAGCACGGCCACAACCATCAGAACTACTGGCACGACGCTCACCTCCTCGGTGGTGTGCCAGACGGAACGGTCAGGGGTGGAACAGGGCGTTGCGCTGCGCGGCCTCCGCCATCCGCGACGCCGCCCACCGAGCCGACTCCTCCGCATCCACCAGCACCATGGGCGGCGTACGCAGACTGTCCCTGGCCGGCCGGACTCTGCCCGTCTCCGCCAGCTCGGCAGCATCCAGAGCCGCTTCGTCGGTTGCACGGTTGCCCTTGCGCTGCTCCGGGACGCTCGGGTGGTGCTTCTCCCACCACAACGCCAGCGGAGTCCCGACCACGGCGATGAGCAGGACCGCCGGGACGACCCAGCGGATCGGGTTAGCAGACAGCCAGTTGACGATTTCGGACATGACAGGGCTCCGTTCGGCGATAGCCGGTATGGGTGAGGTGGTGCGATGTGCCCCAGGAAGGGGACTTGTGGGGCCGCGCGATCCGCGGCCCGAG
>NZ_JBSFHW010000115.1:0-1944 GCF_053597275.1 Streptomyces sp. NPDC001492
GACATTCTGGTCAACAACGCGGGCACGATCCGCCGCGCCCCGGCCGCCGCACACGCGGACGCGGACTGGGACCTGGTCCTCCAGGTCAATCTGAGCGCGCAGTTCGCGCTGGCCCGCGCGGTCGGTGCGTCGATGGTGGCGCGCGGGCGGGGGAAGGTCATCTTCACCGCGTCGCTGCTGAGTTTCCAGGGCGGTATCACGGTGCCCGGCTACACCGCGGCCAAGCACGGCGTCGCGGGGCTGACCAAGGCGCTGGCCAACGAGTGGGCGCCGCACGGTGTCAATGTCAACGCCATCGCGCCGGGCTACATCGCCACCGACAACACCCAGGCCCTCCAGGACGACCCGGTGCGCAGCAAGGCCATCCTGGACCGCATCCCGGCCGCGCGCTGGGGCAGCGCCGACGACCTCGCGGGCGCCACCGTGTTCCTGGCGTCGGACGCGGCCGCCTACGTCCACGGCACCGTCCTCCCGGTCGACGGCGGATGGCTGGGCCGATGACCGCCGACCTCACCGACCTCCTCGGCGGGACGCGGATCGTGCCGGTCCTGACCGTGCCCGATGCCACCACGGCCGCCCCGCTGGCCCACGCCCTGGCCGCGGGCGGCGCCCGCTGCGCGGAGGTCACCTTCCGCACCCCGGACGCCGAACAGGTCGTGAAGGCGATGGCCGCCCAGGGCGACCTGGTCGTCGGCGCCGGTACGGTGCTCACCGCCGAGCAGGCGGAGCGGGCCGTGGAGGCGGGGGCGCGCTTCGTCGTCTCCCCGGGACTGGATCCCGAAGTCATCGCCCTGTGCCAGGAGTTGGGAGTGCCGGTGCTGCCGGGCGTCGCCACCGCGACCGAGGTGATGTACGCCCTGCGGGTCGGCCTCGACACCGTCAAGCTCTTCCCCGCCGAACCGCTCGGCGGCCGGGCGATGCTGCGGGCCCTCGCAGCGCCCTTCCCCGGGCTGCGGTTCATGCCGACCGGCGGGATAGACGCCGCGGCTCTGCCCGGCTACCTCGCGGAACCTTCCGTTCTCGCGGTGGGCGGCAGCTGGATGGCCACCCCCGCCCTCCTCAGGAGCCGCGACTACGCGGAGATCCGCCGGCTGACCGCCGACGCGGTGGAAAGGAGCACGCCATGACCGACGTGATCGCCCTCGGCGAGGTCATGCTGCGCTTCGATCCCGGTGAGGGCCGCATCCGCACCGCCCGCAGCTTCCAGGTGTGGGAGGGCGGCGGCGAGTACAACGTCGTGCGCGGACTGCGGCGCTGCTTCGGACTGCGCACCGCCGTCGTGACCGCGCTCGCCGACAACGCGGTGGGCCGTCTCGTCGAGGACCTGATGCTCCAGGGCGGCGTCGACACCTCGCTGATCCGCTGGGTGCCCGACGACGGCATCGGCCGCACCGCCCGCAACGGTCTCAACTTCGTCGAACGCGGCTACGGCATCCGCGGCGCGCTCGGCGTCAGCGACCGCGCCCACACCGCCGTCTCCCAGCTGCGCAAGGGCGACATCGACTGGGACACCCTCTTCGCCACGAAACCCCGCTGGTTCCACACCGGCGGCATCTTCGCGGGCCTGTCGGACACCACGGTCGACGTGGCCGACGAGGCCATGGCCGCCGCGCGCCGGCACGGGGTCACCGTCTCCTACGACCCCAACCACCGCCCCAGCCTCTGGGCCGGCCGAGGCGGACCGGAGCGGGCCCGCGAGGTCGACCTGCGGCTGGCCCGGCACGCCGATGTCGTGGTGGGCGCCCTCGGCCTGGCGGGCGAACACCCGGGCGCCGTGCGGTTCGCCGCCGATCAGTTGCCGGACACCCTCGCCGCGGTGGCCGACCTGCTGCCCGGCGCCCAGGTGCTCGCGACGACCCTGCGGGAGGTGCCCTCGGCGGGCGTGAACGACTGGACCTCGGCGGCCTGGTCCGCCGAGACCGGCTACGTCACCGGACCCCACAT
>NZ_JBSFHW010000116.1:0-1653 GCF_053597275.1 Streptomyces sp. NPDC001492
ATCGCGCCGGGCTACATCGCCACCGACAACACCCAGGCCCTCCAGGACGACCCGGTGCGCAGCAAGGCCATCCTGGACCGCATCCCGGCCGCGCGTTGGGGCAGCGCCGACGACCTCGCGGGCGCCACCGTGTTCCTGGCGTCGGACGCGGCCGCGTACGTCCACGGCACCGTCCTCCCGGTCGACGGCGGATGGCTGGGCCGATGAACAGCAGCGACCCGGCCTCGGTACTGGCCGGTGCCCGGCTCCTGCCGGTGCTGGTCGTGCCGTCCGCCGCGAGTGCCGGCCCGCTCGCCGACGCGCTCGCGGCGGGCGGCGCCCGCTGCGCGGAGGTCACCTTCCGCACCCCGCACGCCGAACAGGTCGTGAAGACGATGGCCGCGCACGGCGACCTGGTCGTCGGCGCCGGTACGGTGCTCACCCCCGAGCAGGCGGAGCGGGCCGTGGCGGCCGGGGCCCGCTTCGTGGTCTCGCCCGGCTTCGACGAGGACGTCGTCGCCAAGTGCCGGGAGCTGGGGGTGCCCGTGGTGCCCGGCGTCGCCACCGCCACCGAACTGATGCGGGCCCTGAAGGCGGGCCTCGACACCGTGAAGCTCTTCCCCGCCGAGTCGCTCGGCGGCCTGCGCACGCTGCGGGCGCTGGCGGCCCCGTTTCCGGGGGTGCGGTTCGTGCCGACGGGCGGGATCGACGCGTACCGGATGGCCGCCTACCTGGCCGACCCGGCGGTGCTGGCGGTCGGCGGCAGCTGGATGGCCACCGCCGACCACCTGGAGCGGGGCGACTACGCGGAGATCCGCCGGCTGACCGCCGACGCGGTGGAAAGGAGCAGGTAGTGACCGACGTGATCGCGCTCGGCGAGGTCATGCTGCGCTTCGACCCGGGCGAGGGCCGCATCCGCACCGCCCGCAGCTTCCAGGTGTGGGAGGGCGGCGGCGAGTACAACGTCGTACGCGGACTGCGGCGCTGCTTCGGACTGCGCACCGCCGTGGTGACCGCCCTCGCCGACAACGCGGTGGGCCGGCTGGTCGAGGACCTGATCCTGCAGGGCGGCGTCGACACCTCGCTGATCCGCTGGGTGCCCGACGACGGCATCGGCCGCACCGCCCGCAACGGTCTCAACTTCGTCGAGCGCGGCTACGGCATCCGCGGCGCGCTCGGCGTCAGCGACCGCGCCCACACCGCCGTCTCCCAGCTGTGCAAGGGGGACGTCGACTGGGATGCGGTGTTCTCGGCCGGGGTGCGCTGGTTTCACACCGGCGGCATCTTCGCCGGCCTGTCGGACACCACGGTCGACGTGGCCGACGAGGCCATGGCGGCCGCGCGCCGGCACGGGGTCACCGTCTCCTACGACCCCAACTACCGCGCGAGCCTCTGGGCCGGCCGCGGCGGCGCCGAACGGGCCCGCGAGGTCGACCTGCGGCTGGCCCGGCACGCCGATGTCGTGGTGGGCGCCCTCGGCCTGGCGGGCGAACACCCGGGCGCCGAGCGTTTCCGGGCGCACGAGGTGGCGGACGCGCTCGCCGCCGTCGCCGACCTGCTGCCCGCGGCGAAAGTGCTGGCGACGACCCTGCGGGAGGTGCCCTCGGCGGGCGTGAACGACTGGACCTCGGCGGCCTGGTCCGCCGAGACCGGCTACGTCACCGGACCCCACAT
>NZ_JBSFHW010000117.1:0-1583 GCF_053597275.1 Streptomyces sp. NPDC001492
GAGAAATACCAGCTGCGCCCCCGCGACTGGGAAACGGCCGAACGCGAAGGCCGCACCATCACCCCCCTCATCACCCGGCTCAACACCATCCGACGCGCGAACCCTGCCCTGCGTCAGCTGCGCGACCTCCACTTCCACCACGCGGACAAGGACGCGGTGATCGCGTACTCGAAGCGGAGCGGATCGAACACGGTTCTGGTGGTCGCCAACCTCGACCCGCACCACACCCAGGAGGCCACGGTCTCGTTGGACATGCCGCAACTCGGCCTGGAATGGCACGAGTCGATGCCGGTGCGCGACGAGCTCACCGGCGAGACCTATCACTGGGGCAGGTCCAACTATGTGCGCCTTGGGCCAGGCGGGGCACACGTCCTTGTTGTCGGCTGGGGGTCCGGGGGTCAGCCCCCGGGTGAGCACAGCACCGTCCTGCGACCGTCCACCCCGCAGATCGGAGGGTCACCCACAACATGATCGTCAACGAACCCGTTCCGGACACCTTCGAGGACACTCCCGCCAAGGACCGGGACCCTGATTGGTTCAAGCGTGCGGTCTTCTACGAGGTCCTCGTCCGCTCCTTCCAGGACAGCAACGGCGACGGAGTCGGCGACCTCAAGGGAATCACCGCCAAACTCGACTATCTGCAGTGGCTGGGCGTCGACTGCCTGTGGCTGCCGCCCTTCTTCAAGTCACCGCTCCGCGACGGCGGTTACGACGTCTCGGACTACACGGCCGTCCTCCCGGAGTTCGGTGACCTCGCCGACTTCGTCGAATTCGTCGACGCCGCCCACCAGCGCGGCATGCGCGTCATCATCGACTTCGTCATGAACCACACCAGCGACCAGCACCCGTGGTTCCAGGAGTCGAGAAAAGACCCCGACGGCCCGTACGGCGACTACTACGTGTGGGCGGAGGACGACAAGCAGTTCCCGGACGCGCGGATCATCTTCGTCGACACGGAGGCCTCCAACTGGACCTTCGACCCGGTCCGCAAGCAGTACTACTGGCACCGCTTCTTCTCCCACCAGCCGGACCTCAACTACGAGAACCCGGCCGTGCAGGAGGAGATGATCTCCGCCCTCCGTTTCTGGCTGGACCTGGGCATCGACGGCTTCCGCCTGGACGCGGTGCCGTACCTCTACCAGCAGGAGGGCACCAACTGCGAGAACCTGCCGGCCACCCATGAGTTCCTCAAGCGGGTGCGCAAGGAGATAGACGCGCACTACCCGGACACGGTCCTGCTGGCCGAGGCCAACCAGTGGCCGGAGGACGTCGTCGACTACTTCGGCGATTTCCAGAGCGGCGGCGACGAATGCCACATGGCATTCCACTTCCCCGTCATGCCCCGCATCTTCATGGCCGTACGACGGGAATCCCGCTACCCCGTCTCGGAAATCCTCGCCAAGACCCCCGCCATCCCCGCGGGCTGCCAGTGGGGCATCTTCCTGCGCAACCACGACGAGCTGACCCTGGAAATGGTCACCGACGAGGAACGCGACTACATGTGGGCGGAATACGCCAAGGACCCGCGTATGCGCGCCAACATCGGCATCCGCCGCCGGCTCGCCCCGCTCCTGGACAACGAC
>NZ_JBSFHW010000118.1:0-1536 GCF_053597275.1 Streptomyces sp. NPDC001492
CTGGCCTTCCACATCGAGGGCCCGGTTGAAGCCGAGCGCATGCGAGCGGCCGGACAGGCCCTGCTTGACCGGTATCCCAACCTACGCACCGCGTTTGCGTACGACAGGTCTGGCGGCCTTGTCCAGGTAGTCAGCGAGGACGTGGAACTGCCATGGTCCGAGGTCGACCTGAGCGATCTCTCCGAAGGCGCCCGTAACAATGCGTTCGATCGGCTCCTCGCCGAGGACCATGCCGCGCACTTCGACCCGGCCACGCCTCCCATGTTGCGAATGACGCTTGTACGCATGGGAGAGGATCACTCTCAACTCGTGCTGACCGCGCATCATGTCCTCTTCGACGGTTGGTCGTTCCCGATCCTGATGCAGGACATTCTGCGTTTGTACGGGTCGGGGGGTGATGCGGCCGTGCTGCCGCGGGCGCGTGCCTACCGTGACTTCCTGGTCTGGCTTGACGAGCAGGACCAGGAGGTGGCGGCTCAGGCCTGGGCCAGGGAGCTCGACGGTCTGGAGGAGCCGACGCTGCTGGTTCCCGAGGCCGTCACCGACCAGGGGAGTTCGGGTATCGGGCAGGCGGGTGTACCGCTGTCGGCGTTGGATGCAAGGGCGCTGTCCCGGCGTGCCGCGGAGCTGGGTGTCACGGTCAACACGCTGGTGCAGGGTGCTTGGGCTGTGTTGCTGGGGCAGTTGACGGGCCGGTCGGACGTGGTGTTCGGTGCGACGGTCTCGGGTCGGCCGGCGGCGGTGCACGGGGTCGACGCGATGGTCGGCATGTTCATCAACACGCTTCCCGTCCGGGTGGAATGCTTGCCGGGTGAGTCGTTCGCCCAGCTCCTGGCCGGTCTCCAGAAGCGGCAGGCGGCCCTGCTGGACCATCACCACCACAGCCTGTCGGACATCCAGCAGGCCACGGGGTTCCAGGAACTCTTCGACACGCTCGTGGTCTTCCAGTCCTACCCGGTCGACCAGGTCGCCCTCGCCGAAGCCAACACGGCGGGCGGCATCTCCTTCACCGGCATCCGCCCGGCCTCCGGCACCCACTACCCGCTCACCGTGATGGTGGGGGCTGACCCGCACCTACAGGTGCACCTCCAGTACCAGCCGACCGCACTGGAACGGGAGACAGTTGAGACGATTGCCTCCCGCCTGGCGCGGGTGTTGCGGCAGGTGGTAGTGGATCCGCAGGTCCTGGTGGGCCGAGTCGATGTGCTGGACTCGGTGGAGCGTGACCGGCTGGTCGTGGTGAATGACACGTCGGTGCCGGTGGCGGGGGCTTCGGTGGTGGAGCTGTTTGCGCGTCAGGCGGGGTTGTCGGCGGATGTGGTGGCTGTGGTGTGCGACGGGCGGGAGCTGTCGTATGCGGAGTTGAATGAGCAGGCGAGCCGCTTGGCGAGGGTGCTGGTTGGCCGGGGTGTGGGCCGGGGGTCGGTGGTGGCGGTGTCCCTGCCGCGCTCGCCGGAGCTGGTGGTGGCTTTGTTGGCGGTGTGGAAGGCGGGGGCTGCGTATGTGCCGGTGGATCCGAGGTATCCGAGTGGGCGG
>NZ_JBSFHW010000119.1:0-1293 GCF_053597275.1 Streptomyces sp. NPDC001492
GAGAAATACCAGCTGCGCCCCCGCGACTGGGAAACGGCCGAACGCGAAGGCCGCACCATCACCCCCCTCATCACCCGGCTCAACACCATCCGACGGCGCCATCCGGCTTTCCAGCGCCTCAGGAACCTGCGCTTCCACCACACCGACAACGACATGGTCATCGCCTACAGCAAGACCACGGGCCAGGACACGGTCCTCGTCGTCGTCAACCTCGACCCGCACCACACCCAGGAGGCCACGGTCTCGTTGGACATGCCGCAACTCGGTCTGGAGTGGCACGCATTCATGTCCGCGCACGACGAACTGACGGGTGAGACCTATCACTGGGGCAGAACCAACTATGTGCGCCTGGATCCCGGGCGGGCCCCGGCACACGTGTTCCACATCCAGCAGTCGTCCGCGTAGCCACCGATCGGAGATTCAGAGCGACATGACTGTCAACCAGCCCGTCCCGGACACCTTCGAGGACACTCCCGCCAAGGACCGGGACCCGGAGTGGTTCAAGCGTGCCGTCTTCTACGAGGTCCTCGTCCGCTCCTTCCAGGACAGCAACGGCGACGGCATCGGCGACCTCAAGGGGATCACCGCCAAGCTGGACTATCTGCAGTGGCTGGGCGTCGACTGCCTGTGGCTGCCGCCCTTCTTCAAGTCACCGCTCCGCGACGGCGGTTACGACGTCTCCGACTACACCTCGGTCCTGCCCGAATTCGGTGACCTCGCCGACTTCGTCGAATTCGTCGACGCCGCCCATCAGCGCGGCATGCGCGTCATCATCGACTTCGTCATGAACCACACCAGCGACCAGCACCCGTGGTTCCAGGAATCGAGAAAAGACCCGGACGGCCCCTACGGTGACTATTACATGTGGGCCGATGACGACAAGCAGTATGCCGACGCGCGGATCATCTTCGTCGACACCGAGGTCTCCAACTGGACCTTCGATCCCGTCCGCGGGCAGTACTTCTTCCACCGCTTCTTCTCCCATCAGCCGGACCTCAACTACGAGAACCCGGCCGTCCAGGAGGAGATCCTGGCCGCTCTGCGCTTCTGGCTGGACCTGGGCATCGACGGATTCCGCCTGGACGCCGTGCCCTATCTGTACGCGGCCGAGGGCACCAACTGCGAGAACCTGCCCGCCACCCACGCCTTCCTCAGGCGCGTCCGCCGCGAGATCGACGCGATGTATCCGGACACCGTGCTGCTGGCCGAGGCCAACCAGTGGCCGGAGGACGTCGTCGACTACTTCGGCGATTTCCAGAGCGGCGGCGACGAATGCCACATGGCATTCCACTT
>NZ_JBSFHW010000120.1:0-1274 GCF_053597275.1 Streptomyces sp. NPDC001492
CTCCACCATCTGGTTGTGGATGGGGTGTCGTGGCGGATTTTGTTGCCGGATTTGGCGGAGGCGTGGCGGCAGGTCAGGGATGGGCGGGTGCCGGTGCTGGCGTCGAGTGGGACTTCGGTGCGGCGTTGGGCGCATGCCTTGATGGACGAGGCTCACAGGCCCGGGCGGGTGGCGGAGTTGGCGTGGTGGTGCTCGGTGTTGGAGGGTTCGGATCCGTTGCTGGGTTCGCGTGTGCTGGATCCGGTGGTGGATGTGATGTCCACGGTGGAGCGGGTGCGGGTGCGGTTGTCGCCGGAGGTGACGCGGGTTCTGTTGTCGAGGGTGCCGGCGGTTTTCCGTGGTGGGGTCAACGATGGTCTGCTGGCCGCGTTGGCGGTTGCGGTGGCGAGGTGGCGGCGTGGGCGTGGGGTGGAGGAGTCGTCTGTCCTGGTGCGGTTGGAGGGGCATGGGCGTGAGCAGGAGGTGGTGCCGGGTGCGGATCTGTCGGGCACGGTGGGCTGGTTCACGAGCATGTTCCCGGTGCGTTTGGACACTGCCGGGTTCGATCTGGACGAGGTTTTGGCCGGGGGTGTGGCTGCCGGGGGTGTGCTGAAGGCGGTCAAGGAGCAGCTTGGGGCGGTGCCGGACAAGGGTGTGGGGTTCGGTCTGCTGCGTTATCTCAATGGTGAGACGGGTGTTGAGCTTGCGCGGTACGGGTGCGGTCAGATCGGTTTCAATTATCTGGGGCGTTTCTCGGCCACCGACATGCCGGCTCATTTGCGCGGTCTCGGGTGGACGCAGGTGTGTGAAGCCGATGCGGTGAGTGCGAAGTTGAGCCCCGATATGCCGGCGCTGTCGACGCTTGAGATCAACTCGGTTGTGGTGGATACCGACGAAGGTGTTCAGTTCGATGCGGTGATCGGGTTTCCGGCGGGTGTGCTGAAGCGTGCGGAGGTGCAGGAACTCGCGGATCTGTGGTGCGCGGCGTTGGAGGCGCTCGCGGGGCATGCCGTGGCTCCGGATGCGGGTGGGTTCACCCCCTCGGACCTGCCTTTGGTGCGTGCGAGCCAGCAGGACATCGAGATGTGGGAGCGGCGCTATCCCTCCCTGTCCGACGTCTGGCCCCTCACCGCCCTCCAGTCCGGCCTGCTCTTCCACACGATGCTGAACAACGACGGCTTCGACGCCTACCAGATGCAGCTGGCCTTCCACATCGAGGGCCCGGTTGAAGCCGAGCGCATGCGAGCGGCCGGACAGGCCCTGCTTGACCGGTATCCCAACCTACGCACCGCGTT
>NZ_JBSFHW010000121.1:0-1247 GCF_053597275.1 Streptomyces sp. NPDC001492
TCATCGACCCCAACCAGCCGCTCCCGCTCCCCCGACCCCAGCACATCCACCCGGCCCACCAGAACCCGCGGATCCACCACCACCTGCCGCAACACGCGCGCCAGACGAGAGGCGATCTGTTCGACCGAGTCCTGGTGGAACAGATTCTGTTGGTAGTGGAGCGCCAGCCGCAGTTCGGGCTCGACTTCGGCCATCACGGTCAGGGGGTAGTGGGTGCTGGAGATCGGACGGATGCCCGTGACGGCGATCCCGGCTGTTGCGTTCGCCGCGTTGATGCCGAGCCGATCCACCGGATACGACTCGAACACCACGAGCGTGTCGAAGAGGGTCGGAATGGTGGTGGCCTGCTGGATGTCCGACAGGCTGTGGTGGTGATGGTCCAGCAGGACCGCCTGCCGCTTCTGAAGACCGGCCAGGAGCTGGGCGAACGACTCACCCGGCACGCATTCCACCCGGACGGGAAGCGTGTTGATGAACATGCCGACCATCGCGTCGACCCCGTGCACCGCCGCCGGCCGACCCGAGACCGTCGCACCGAACACCACGTCCGACCGACCCGTCAACTGCCCCAGCAACACAGCCCAAGCACCCTGCACCAGCGTGTTGACCGTGACACCCAGCTCCGCGGCACGCCGGGACAGCGCCCTTGCATCCAACGCCGACAGCGGCACACCCGCCTGCCCGATACCCGAACTCCCCTGGTCGGTGACGGCCTCGGGAACCAGCAGCGTCGGCTCCTCCAGACCGTCGAGCTCCCTGGCCCAGGCCTGAGCCGCCACCTCCTGGTCCTGCTCGTCGAGCCAGACCAGGAAGTCACGGTAGGCACGCGCCCGCGGCAGCACGGCCGCATCACCCCCCGACCCGTACAAACGCAGAATGTCCTGCATCAGGATCGGGAACGACCAACCGTCGAAGAGGACGTGGTTGGCTGTGAGGATGAGTTCGCAGTGGTCAGGGCCCATCCTGACCAGGGTGAGCCGCAGCATGGGGGGCGTGGCCGGGTCGAAGTGCGCGGCATGGTCCTCGACGAGGAATTTTTCCAAGGCTTCGCCACGGGCGTTGCCGGAAAGCTCGCTCAGGTCGAGTTCGCACCAAGGAAGTTCGACGCCGTCGACGACGATCTGAACCTGATGCCCAGCGGAGTCGGTGACGAACGCGGTGCGTAGGTTGGGATACCGGTCAAGCAGGGCCTGTCCGGCCGCTCGCATGCGCTCGGCTTCAACCGGGCCCTCGATGTGGAAGGCCAG
>NZ_JBSFHW010000122.1:0-1210 GCF_053597275.1 Streptomyces sp. NPDC001492
TCATCGACCCCAACCAGCCGCTCCCGCTCCCCCGACCCCAGCACATCCACCCGGCCCACCAGAACCCGCGGATCCACCACCACCTGCCGCAACACACGTACGAACAGACCGGCGATCCGCTCGACCGTCTCGCGGTCGAAGAGGTCGGTGGCGTACTCGATCAGGCCCTCTACGTATCGTCCGTGCGAGACGGAACGCTCCGTGAGGTTGAAGAAGAGGTCGAACTTCGCGGTGCCTGTGACGACATGCACGAAGTCCACACGCAGGCCCGGCAGGGTGAGGTCGGACTGGGTGAAGTTCTGCCAGGCAAACATCACCTGGAACAGCGGGTGATAGGCGGTGGAGCGGTCAGGGTTGAGAAGCTCCACCAACCGTTCGAAGGGGGCATCCTGGTTTCCGTAAGCTCCGAGCGCCCTCTCCTTCACCTGGTCCAACAGCGCGTCGAAGGTCAGGGACCCCGTGAGCTGCGCCCGCAGCACCCACGTATTGACGAAGAAGCCGATCAGGTCGTTCAGGGCCTCGTCGGTGCGGCCGGCGATCGGGGAGCCGATCGCGATGTCGTCGCCCGCGCCCAACTGGTGCAGCAGTACGGCGAGCGCCGACTGCATGACCATCGAGACGGTCATGTCCCGCTCGTGCGCCAACTCCTCCAGCTTTGCGAGAAGTTCGGGATCCAGGGCGAACTCGATCATGTCACCGCGGTGGCTGGCCCTCGGCGGGCGCGGGCGGTCCGTGGGGAGCTGAAGCGGCTGCGGCATACCGGCGAGTTCCTTGCGCCAGTATCCGGTCTGAGCGGCCAGCAGACTCTCCGGATCGCTCTCCTGGCCGAGCAGGTCGTGCTGCCACAGGGTGTAGTCGGCGTACTGGACGGGCAGCGCGGCGAACTCAGGTGCCTGCCCCTCACGGCGTGCGGCGTAGGCCGCCGCGACCTCACGGACCAATACTGCGATCGATTCACCGTCGCCGGCGATGTGGTGGATGACCAAGGAGAGGACGTGCTCGTCGGGGCGGAGACGCAGGATGCGGGCGCGTAGGGGGATCTCCGAGGACAGATCGAAACGGTACGCGGCCAGCTCAGCGAGGACGTCGGACACCTGCTCCTCTGCGACCGCCATCACGGGAGTGTCGAGGAGTGCCTCGGGGGCGGGGAGCACCTGCTGTGCGGGGGTTCCGTCGGCGTCTTCGACGTAGATGGTGCGCAGGCTCTCGT
>NZ_JBSFHW010000123.1:0-1123 GCF_053597275.1 Streptomyces sp. NPDC001492
GCGGCGCAAGTCGATCCAGCCGATGGCCCAGCGGCTGCCGGACGGGAACATGCAGGCCTTGCAGCAGTTCGTCAACCAGTCGCCGTGGCCGTGGATGCCGGTGCGGCGGCGGATCGCCGAGCGGCTGGTCGAGGTGGTCAGGCCCGATGTGTGGGTCATCGACGATGTGTCGTTTCCCAAGTGCGGGCGGGCCTCGGTCGGGGTGGCCCGGCAGTATTGCGGGGCGCTGGGCAAGCGGGCCAACTGCCAGGTCGCGGTCAGCGTGCACGCGGCCACCGATCGTGCTTCCTGCCCGCTGGAGTGGGAGCTGTTCCTGCCCGAGGAATGGGCCCACGACCTCCCGCGCCGCACGGCTGCGGGTGTGCCCGAGGAGGTCGGGCATGTGACCAAGCCCCGCCTGGCGTTGGGGCTGCTGGAGCGGCTGGCGGGCTGGCTGGGGTCGGTGCCGGTGCTCGTGGCCGATGCCGGCTACGGCCGCAGCGTCTCCTTCCGGCTGGCCCTGGAGGAACATGGCTGGTCTTACGTGATGGCCGTCGAACCGAAGGAGATCGCCCGGCCTGCCGCTGCCGAGCCGTATCTGCCGCCCTACCAGGGCCTGGGGCCGCCCACTCTGCCCCGCTACCGCGAGCCGGCCCGCCCCCTGCATCAGCTGGTCGACGCGGACGCCTGCTTCGAGACCGTCACCTGGCGCCAGGGCAGCAAAGGGCCCATGACCTCACGCTTTGCGGTGCTCCAGGTGCGGCCCTCGGGCAAGGAAGCCACCCGCAGCGCGCAGGAACAGGCCGGTGGACGCGGCCGCTGGGACGGGGTGCTGCCGCTGCGGACGCTGCTGGTGGAACAGCCCGCAGAAGCCGACGCACCCACCGGCTTCTGGATGTCCAACCTGCCCGCCACCACCCCCATCGCCGGCCTGGTGCGCTTCGCGAAGATGCGCTGGCGTATCGAGCACGATTACCGCGAGCTCAAGCACGGCCTGGGCCTGGACCACTTCGAGGGCCGCACCTGGCGCGGCTGGCACCACCACGTCGCCCTCGTCACCGCCGCCCAGGCCTTCCTCACCCTGCGGCGCTACGACCCAAAAGCCCACACGACAGCCTGAGCCTCTACCAGGTCCTCGACGCGT
>NZ_JBSFHW010000124.1:0-1120 GCF_053597275.1 Streptomyces sp. NPDC001492
TGTCCCGTCGCCTGTTCACCTCGGAGTCCGTGACCGAGGGTCACCCCGACAAGATCGCTGACCAGATCAGCGACACCATTCTCGACGCGCTTCTGCGTGAGGACCCGACCTCCCGGGTCGCCGTCGAGACGCTGATCACCACCGGTCTGGTGCACGTCGCCGGTGAAGTCACCACCAAGACCTACGCGGACATCGCGACCCTCGTCCGCAACAAGATCCTCGAGATCGGGTACGACTCCTCGAAGAAGGGCTTCGACGGCGCCTCCTGCGGCGTCTCGGTGTCCATCGGCGCGCAGTCCCCGGACATCGCGCAGGGTGTCGACACGGCGTACGAGAACCGGGTCGAGGGCGACGAGGACGAGCTGGACCGCCAGGGCGCCGGCGACCAGGGCCTGATGTTCGGTTACGCGACCGACGAGACGCCCACCCTGATGCCGCTGCCGATCTTCCTGGCGCACCGGCTGGCGAAGCGGCTGTCCGAGGTCCGCAAGAACGGCACGATCCCCTACCTGCGCCCCGACGGCAAGACGCAGGTCACCATCGAGTACGACGGTGACAAGGCCGTCCGCCTCGACACCGTGGTGGTCTCCTCGCAGCACGCGAGCGACATCGACCTGGAGTCGCTCCTCGCCCCCGACATCCGCGAGTTCGTCGTCGAGGCGGAGCTGAAGGCGCTCCTGGACGACGGCATCAAGCTGGACACGGACAGCTACCGCCTCCTGGTCAACCCGACCGGCCGTTTCGAGATCGGCGGCCCGATGGGCGACGCCGGCCTCACCGGCCGCAAGATCATCATTGACACGTACGGCGGCATGGCCCGCCACGGCGGCGGTGCCTTCTCCGGCAAGGACCCGTCCAAGGTCGACCGCTCCGCCGCGTACGCGATGCGCTGGGTGGCGAAGAACGTGGTCGCCGCGGGCCTCGCCTCCCGCTGCGAGGTCCAGGTCGCGTACGCCATCGGCAAGGCCGAGCCCGTCGGTCTGTTCGTCGAGACCTTCGGCACCGCCAAGGTCGAGACCGAGAAGATCGAGAAGGCGATCGACGAGGTCTTCGACCTCCGCCCGGCCGCGATCATCCGCGACCTCGACCTGCTCCGCCCGATCTACGCCCAGACGGCGGC